>CANGXD010000010.1 GCA_947457545.1 Gemmatimonadaceae bacterium | reverse complement strand
TTTGCCGCATATCCGTCTGGCGGTCGTTTCGCAGCAGCCGCTCGAGCATCTGTCACGGCACCTCCTCGGACGCGTGGTCGGGCATTGGCGCGTCGGCGACGTCACCGACGCCTCGCAGTTGGCTCGGGCAGTGCAGGGGCTCTCCGCTGTGCACGGCGCCGTCTCGCGCTGCTTCGCGGCGTACGAACAATCGCAACTGCCGCTGGCCATCGTGCGCGAGCAGCTTGGCATTCCTGGGCTCTCCAGCAGCGCCGCCAACAACTTCCGCGACAAAGCCCGCATGAAGGACGTGCTCCGGGCCGCGGGCATCCCTGTCGCACGCCACCAACTCGTGGGCGAGCCTGGCGACGCCCGCCGCTTCGTTGCCGACGTCGGCTTTCCCATCGTGGTGAAGCCGCCTGCCGGCGCCGGCGCCAAAGCCACCGAACGCATCACCGACGCCAACGCCCTCGAAGACGCCCTGCAACGCTATCGGCCTTCCGTTGACGACCCGATGCTCGCCGAAGAGTTCTTGCGCGGCACCGAACATTCGCTCGAGACCGTGACCATCAACGGCAAGCCCGTCTGGCACTCACTCACGCGCTATGCGCCCACGCCACTCGAAGTCATCGAGAATCCGTGGATTCAGTGGACCGTCCTGCTGCCGCGCGAAATCGACGATCCGTACTACGACGACATCAAGCGCATCGGCGACAAGGCCCTCGCGGCACTCGGCATGACGACCGGCGTGTCGCATTGCGAATGGTTCCGGCGTCCCGATGGATCGGTGGCCATCAGCGAAATCGCGGCCCGTCCACCGGGGGCGAACATGACCACCATGATCTCCCGTGCCCACGACATCGATTTTGTCGGCAGCTGGATCCGGCTCATGGTCGACGGCCAGTTCGTCACCCCTACCCGCCGGTACGCCGTCGGTACCGCCTATCTGCGCGGGCAAGGACACGGCGCGGTGGCGTCCATCGAAGGACTCGACACCGTCCAGCGCGAATACGGACATCTCATTTGCGATGCCCGCTTGCCGTACCTCGGTCAGCATCCCACCGGGAGCTACGAAGGCGAGGGATTCCTGATCTTGCGACATCCGGAAACAAGGGTGGTGCAGGACGCGCTGACGCGTATCATCTCTACTGTGAAGGTTGTGCTTCGCTAGTCGGGCTCCCCAACGGGGGTGTTCCCCGGGCCCGCTTTCCCGTACGCAGGAACTGCGATGTCGATGTCCAAGACCGTGCTCATGATCACGCCGGGCTATCCCGGTGAAATGCCCCTGTTTACCCGCGGACTCTCCGAGCAGGGTGCGACGGTGCTGGGCGTGGCCAATGGGCCGGCCCATGAACTGCCTGAACTCGCGCGGCGCCACCTCAGCGACTATCTGCAGGTGCCCGACCTGTTCACCAATGTGCCGAGCGCCATCGAGCAGATCCGCCGCTGGCTCGGAGCGCGCACCCTCGATCGCGTCTGCTGCCTCTGGGAGCCCGGCATCGAACTCGCCGCGCAAATCCGCGAAGCCTTCGACGTGCCCGGCCAGCGCTACGACCAGGCGATCAAGTTCCGCAACAAGGACCTGATGAAGCAGGCGCTCGCCGACGGCGGCGTACGCGTGCCGCATCACGCCGTGGCGAGTACCGCCGCCGAGGTGTGGGCGGCTGCCGAACAGGTCGGCTATCCGCTCATCATCAAGCCCATCGCCGGTGCCGGCTCCATGGACACCTATCGCTGTGACGATGCCGCCGAGGTTGCGGCCGCCATCGCGCAGCTCGGGCATATCGAAACGGTCGACGTCGAAGAATTCATCGACGGCGAGGAGTTCACCTACGACACCATTTGTGCCGGCGGAGAGATCAAGTACTTCCACGTGGGGCACTATCGCCCACGCCCGCTCATCGCCCGCACCAACGAATGGATTTCGCCGCAGACGCTCTCCTATCGCCACGTCGACAATCCGTGGGTGACCGGCGGCATCGCCCTCGGCGAGCAGGTCATCAAGGTGCTCGGCTACGATACCGGCTTCACGCACATGGAGTGGTACCGCAAATCCGACGGTGAGGTGGTCTTCGGGGAAATCGGCGCCCGGCCGCCGGGGGCCCGCACCGTCGACCTCATGAACTTCGCCAGCAACGTCGACCTGTTCGCCGGATGGGCGGAGGCCGAACTGCACGGCACCTTCTCCATCCCCATCGAGCGCCCGTTCAACGCCGCATGCATTACCAAGCGGGCGAACGGGCAGGGGCGCATCCGGCGTATCGAAGGCCTGGAGCTGCTCAAGAGCCGCCTCGGCGACGCGATCTGTACCATCGACCTGCTCCCCGTGGGATCCCCGCGCCGCGATTGGAAGAGCACCCTGCTGTCCGATGGCTACGTGACCGTCCGCCATCCCGATTGGGACACCTGCAAGGCAATGGCGGATATGGTCGGCACGCACTTGCAGCTGTTCGCGCATTGAGGAACTGCGCCCCCGGCCACCGTGGCACGGGGGCGCAAATTGTTGCACCGATGCCTCACCACTGGTGGTCTGAGCGCAACGTGTAGCGGACTCGACCGTTTGTGCGGAATCACAAACGTGTGCTTTTCAGAGGGAAACGGCTGTACAGGCGGTGATGTGGGCGGCGGCACACCGCTTGCCCTAAGGGATGTCGAAGGCCGCGTTGAGGCGGCCACGAAGAACTTCCTCACTGCCGGATACGCCAGATGTCGCCAATCCTCGATGAACCGCCGGTCGATCCCATTCGCAGCTACTTCTCGCAGCAGTGCGTGATGCTGACGGGGATTGCCTCAGGAGTTGTTGAGGCGCCGGCCGGTGATGCGCTCGATTCGCCGACCTACCATATGGGCCGTCGCGATGGTCTGCACGTGGTGGTGGCGCACTTGGCCTCCAGCCGCACGCTCAAGGAAGCCGCCGACAAATGCGTGGCGTTTGGCCGTGGCGTCGAGGAGCGTGCCGATACGCACCCGTACGGTCCCGATTGGTCGCAGGGCTTCGCCCAGGCCACCATGGAGGCCGCCGCAGACATCGCCATGTTCGCCGCAACGTCGTATGTCCCACCGGTCGACAAGGCGCGCTTGCGCGCCGCCCGGACAGCCGCGCGGCACCTGTCGCCGCTCCATGGGCTCTGGTCGCCCAAGGCACCCGGCACCGAACAGCCGCGCTCCCACCACGAGTGGTAAGCCGGTCGTTCTAGAGCACCGTAGTCTCCAGTGGTAGTGAAGTAGGGAAGTGGCGGGCGTCCGGGGGGGCGCCCGCCACTTTACGTTTTCGCCGGCCGGGCAGCAGCCCCACAAGCGGGGCCGGGCGCTGTTAACTTGTGAGCTATGCCCAAGAAGCCCATTACCGTGCTGGACGCGCGCGCGCTCGATCGCACGCTGCGCCGCATGGCCGACCAGATCCTCGAGCTCAACGCCGGGACCGACAACCTCGTCATCGTCGGCATTCAGCGTCGTGGCGTGCAGCTCGCCGAACGGATCGTGCGCATCATCGAGTCGCAGGAAAAAGTGACCGTCGCGTCGGGCGCCCTCGACATCACGCTGTATCGCGATGATCTGCAGACCGTCGGCCCGCGTCCGGTTGTCGGCGCGACATCGCTGCCGTGGACCCTCGACCATCAGCACGTCGTCATCGTCGACGATGTGCTCTATACCGGACGCACCGTACGCGCGGCCCTCGACGAACTCGCGGACTTCGGCCGACCGTCGCGCATCGCGCTCGCCGTCCTGATCGACCGCGGGGGACGTGAGCTTCCCATCCATGCGGACATTGTCGGACGGCGCATCGATGTGGCAGCCGATCAGCGCGTCGACGTGTTCATCGAGGAGCTCGACGGTCGTGACGACGTGGTCATCGCCTCCCGCACCGAGGAGAGCTGACCGTATGGCCGGTCCCCTTGGCAAGGACCTTCTGGGGCTCGCGCCGCTCTCGGCCGAGCAGATCCAATTGGTGCTCGACACCGCCGTGCCGTTCCGCGAAATCTCCGAGCGCGCCATCAAGAAAGTGCCGACGCTGCGCGGCGCGACCATCGTCAATCTGTTTTTCGAAGCCTCCACGCGCACGCGCATCTCCTTCGAGTTCGCCGAAAAGCGACTCAGCGCAGATACCGTGAATGTGGCGTCCGCCGGGTCGAGCGTCTCGAAGGGTGAAACGCTCGTCGATACCGCGCGAAATCTCGAAGCGATGAAGATCGACATGGTCGTCATCCGCCATGGCGGATCGGGCGCCGCGAAGTTCCTTGCCGAACGCATCGAATCGAATGTCGTCAACGCGGGCGACGGCACCAACGAACACCCCACGCAGGGGTTGCTCGACATGCTCACGTTGCGCGATCGCTTCGGTGACCTGCGCGGCAAGAAGATTTGTATTGTCGGCGATGTCCTGCACTCGCGTGTCGCGCGCTCGAACATTTGGGGGCTCACCAAGCTTGGCGCAGACGTCGCCGTGTGCGGCCCGCGTTCGTTGCTGCCCAACGCCATCGAAGCGATGGGCGTGACGGTCTTCAATCGCATCGAAGCGGCCATCGAGTGGGCGGATGCCCTCAACGTGCTGCGCTTGCAACTCGAACGCATGCAGGCCGGCTACATCCCGTCGTTGCGCGAATACAACCGCGTGTTCGGCGTCACCAGCGCCCGACTCGAGCGGGCGCCGCGCGATCTGCTCATTCTCCATCCAGGCCCGATGAACCGTGGCGTGGAAATCGATAGCGACGTGGCCGACGGACCGCACTCGGTGATCCTCGATCAGGTCACGAACGGCGTCGCCGTGCGTATGGCTGTCCTGTACCTGCTTGCCGGTGGCAAGCCTGAACTGGCCGAAGCGGCCAAGAAGGGAGTAGCATAATGGCGTACCCGATCAACTCACGGGACCTGCTCATTCGCGGCGGTCGCATCATCGATCCCTCCCAGGGACTCGACACCGTTGGCGACGTGCTGTTGCGCAACGGTGTGGTCGAAGCGTGCGGCGGTAACATCAGCACCCCGGATGGCGCGGAAATCCTCGATGCATCGGGGCTTGTCGTCGCCCCGGGCTTCATCGACGTCCACGTGCACTTGCGCGAGCCGGGTCGCGAAGACGTGGAGACCGTCGCCAGCGGTGCGCATAGTGCCGTCGCCGGTGGCATCACGGCCGTGTGCTGCATGCCCAATACGAAGCCGGTCACTGACAACCAGGCCGTGGTCGGCTTCGTCATTCAGAAAGCGGAGCAGGCGGGCATGGCGCGCGTCTATCCGTACGGCGCCATCTCCGTCGGGCAGAAGGGCGAGACGCTCGCCGAAATGGCCGAGATGGTCGGTGCCGGTGCCGTCGCCTTCAGCGACGACGGGCGCCCCGTTGAGAGTGCGCAGCTCATGCGCTCCGCCCTCGAATACGCACGCGCGTTCAACGTACCCATCGCCGAACACTGCGAGGATATGACGCTCGCGCGCGGCGGCAGCATGAACGAAGGCATCATGAGCGCGAAGCTCGGCCTCAAGGGCATTCCGGCCGAAGCCGAAGAGATCTACGTCATTCGAGACATCCTCCTCGCCAAGCGCACCGGCGGGCACATACACATGTGCCACCTCAGCACGAAGGGCTCCGTGGAACTCGTGCGCTGGGGCAAGGAGCGCGGCATCAACGTCACGGCCGAAGTGTGTTCACACCACATCTCGCTCACCGAAGATGCGGTCGACGGCTACAACACCAACGCCAAGATGAATCCGCCGCTGCGCACCGCCGAAGATATCGAAGCGTTGCAGCAGGGACTCGCCGACGGCACGATCGATCTGCTCGTTACCGACCACGCGCCACACCACTACGACGAAAAGGAACGCGAGTTTGCCGATGCGCCCAATGGCATCGTCGGGCTCGAAACCGCCCTCGGCGTGAACACCACGTACTTGCTGCACACCGGCATCATCACGCTGTCGCAAATCGTCGATGCGATGAGCTGCAAGCAGGCCAAGATTTTCCACCTGCCCGGTGGCACGCTCGCCAAGGGCGGAATCGCCGATGTCACGGTCTTCGATCCGAACGCCAAGTGGACCTGCGACCCGAAGCAGTTCAAGTCGAAGGGACGCAACACACCGTACGGCGGGCACGAGTTCACCGGTCAGGCACGCTTCACGATCGTCGGCGGGCGCGTCGTCTTTACCGCGTGAACGCGTCGGCTATGGCCTGTGATGTGGGTCACAGCCGACGCTAGCCAGCAGTACCTGTACGGTTCATGCTGTCACAAATTGCCGCTGTTTGTTCCGATCGTGACAGCTGCATCCCGTTGTCCCGTGACACGCCTCGGGGCGCATCGTCGGTTCCAGAGACGCTGCCGTCCGCAGAATGCCCGGGGCGTGTCCACTATGTTTTCTCGCTCTCCTGACGGAGTCTGACGTCGTGTCCATCGAAGCAGTGCGCACCCTGGTCGCCGAGCGACAGCGGTATGACGACTGGCTGGCGGCCCTCGAGGCCAAGCGCGCCGATACGCCGCCTCGTATATACGGGCGCGTGCACGGCGACTACCTCGGGCGCCGCGAAGAAGTCATCGCCCGTCTGCAGTCACACGTCGGGACCCTTTCCACGTTGGGGAGCGAACTCGAAGACCGCTTGCGCGATCTCGAAGCACGGCTCGCCGCACACGAGGAAGAACTCGCCGAGGGCATGCTTCGAAATCTCGTCGGGGAGTACGATGGCGATCGCTGGGACAGCGTACGTCAGGACGTCGAGCACAAGATCGAAGCCCTCGGCCACGAACGCGCCGCGCTCGCGACCGAGGTCGAAGACGTGCAGACGCTGCTGGCCAGTGCACGCACGGCGCCGGTCGCGGATGAAGTGGCGGCGGCCGAGGTCATCGAGGTGCCGGAGCCTGAGGTCGCCGAACCGGAGCCCGTGGAGCCGGTCGCCGTGAGGGAACCGACGCCGGTAGCCGCCGTCGAGGCGATTGTCGAAGAGTCGGTGCCGGTCGCCGAGCTGATCATGCCGGCCGACGAACTCGAAGACACGGCGGAGATTGCGGTGCCGCTGGCATTCGCCTCCGAAGAGGTGATCGAGCCGGTGAACACGGCGACGATCACTGACGTGGTGGCCGAACAAGACGAAGCGCTGCTCGATTTTGATGTGTCCGGCATCGTCGAGAATCCGGTGCCGCAGGGGGCACGTCATGAAGACGTGCTGGCCGATGTCGCCGCGCTCTTCGATACATCGAGCATCACGGCCGTGCCCGAACCTTCCGCCTCCGTCGGCGCGGCGCCAACGGACCGCGCGGAATTTGACGACGCGCTCGCGATGTTCGGTGAGAGCACGAGCGACGCGGACGCCGAGTTTCTGCGGTCGCTCGATGGCATCGTCGCCGAGCACGACGCGCCGCCCCGCGGTGGTGCGCTGGTCGACAGCTCGACGGCGACCGCGACGCCACCTGCGGCGCCGAACACCGGTGATCCGTTCGACGATCTCGCGTTCTTGCGCTCCGTGATCGCCCCCGGCGCACCAGGCGCCGAACCGCCGGCCCCCGTGTCGTTGCCGACGGCCGCCGCGTCGTCCTCCGCCAATAGCAACGAACCGCAGAAGACACTCCGCTGCACCGAGTGCAGCACCATGAACCTGCCTACCGAGTGGTACTGCGAACGCTGCGGCGGCGAGCTGGCCGCGTTCTGATCGATCTGATCTGAATCCGATTTCCTACCAAAACACAGAAGGCCGGTCTCGCAAGAGACCGGCCTTCTGTGTTTCGTCAACAGGCGAGCGCGTGTTACGCGGCGACGGCCTTGTTGGCGAGCTTCGCGAGCTTGCTCTTCTGACGAGCCGCCGCGTTCTTGTGAATGAGTCCCTTGCGCGCCGCACGATCGAGCAGCGACACGGCCTTGAGACGGTCATCACCCGCCGCAGTCGCCGTCTTCGCCTTCTTCACGGCGGTCCGCAGCGCCGAGCGCTGCGCGCGGTTGCGCACCGCAGCCGCACGCGACTTCCGCAGGTCCTTCTTTGCGGATTGAATATTCGGCACGAAAAACTCCTGGAGACCAGATTGAACAGTGACGTGGAAACCACCCGGCAGACGGATGGAATCCGGCCACGGCGGAACAGACCGGTAAACATAGAAAGTCCCCGCAAACCAGTCAAGCGGCGTCAGGACAGCAACTTGGAGCCTCGCCATCGAGCCAGACGGCGAACGCGGTCCCGAGGCGCCCGGAACCGGTCCATTGTGGATAACTTTTTGTGTGGAATACTTTTGACATCCCCCCTCCGGATCGCTAGCTTCACCTTCTGATTTGCTTGCATTCGCGTTTCTGGAGAAGGCGCCCGCTTTCCTGGCTCACGCTTCATTTTCTTCCCGGCTGCCGCGGTGGATTTCGCCCAGCAACTCGCGCTCGTATTCCCGGTCCTGCTCTTCTCGATGGTCGCCCACGAGTATGCGCACGGCTATGCGGCAATGCGGCAGGGGGACATGACGGCGTACCAGTTGGGGCGACTCACCTGGAATCCGATCAAGCATATCGACCCCTTCATGACCGTCATTGTGCCGGTCATGCTGGCCTTTCTCGGCGGCCCCATTTTCGGCGGCGCCAAGCCGGTGCCGGTCAACCCCCGCAATTACCGCAACTACCGGCGGGGCGACATCATCGTGTCGCTGGCTGGTGTCACGGTGAACGTCATCATAGCCCTGGCGTGTGTGCCGCTTATCATCGCGGTCGGCGTGCTGGGGCAGCAGTTTCCGGCAGCAGCACGGCCGCTGTTCGTGCTGCAGCTCATGTTCAATCAGGGCATCATCATCAACCTCGTGCTGGCGGCGTTCAATCTCATTCCCATTCCGCCGCTCGACGGGTCTCACGTCTTCAAGTACCTGCTGCCGCCGCGCTGGTCGCTCCAGTACCAGCGCATCGGCGCGGTCGGGTTTCTGCTGCTCTTCGCACTGCTCTCGTTCGGCCGTCCGCTGGTGAATCTCTGGATGACCCCCGCCTTCGCCGTCAGCCGTATTGCGCAGCAGCTGTATCTGCCGTATTTGCTTCCCAACCCTTTCGACGCGTGACCTCAGCGTGATCGCACCGAACTTCCGCCCCATCCCCACCGAGACGTCGTCGTTCGTCATCGAGCTGAGCCACTTCACCGGCCCGCTCGACCTGCTCCTGTCGCTCATTCGCGACGAGCAGGTGGACATCTACGACATCCCGATCGCCCGCATCGCCGAACAGTTCCTCGCGCGCATCAGCACGCTCGGACTCGACGAGGCCGCCGATTATCTCGAAATGGCGGCCCGGCTGCTCCGCATCAAGGCGCAGATGCTGTTGCCGCGCGCCGACGGCGAAGAGTCGTGGGAAGATCCCCGCGCCGAACTCGTCCGTCGACTGCTCGAATACCAGCAGATGCGTGAGGTCGTCGACCTGCTCGAACGCCGTGGGGAAGAGCGCCGCCATCAGTTTCCGCGCCGCTTCATTCCCATCGCCGCCGACATCACGCCGCTCAACGCGCCCCTCTCGCTCTCACTGGGTGAGCTGCTGGCCGCCGTCGACCGCGTGTTGCGGACCACCAAAGAACCCAAGATTCACGAGGTCATTCCGCGCGCGCTCGATGTCGCTGGCGCGATGACCACCGTGCGTGCGGTGCTCGCCATGCGCCGCGCCGCCCGCTGGTCGGACCTCGTGGGTCGTGATGCAGAGCCGTGGCAGATCCTGTCCGTGCTCCTGGCCCTGCTCGAAATGGCGAAGCTCGGCGAACTGCGCATCGCGCAGACGCGTCCCTTCGGCTCTGTGGAGATCAATCGTGACGCCATTAGCGAAGCTGCTTGAAGCCGCGCTGTTCGCCGCGCCACGCCCCATTCCGCTCGTTGCCCTCGAGGCGCTCGATGCCGAATCGAGCCCGGCGGCGGTCGCCGCGGCACTCGATGAACTGCGTGAGCACTACGACATTGACGGCCATGGCGTCGAACTCGTCGAGCAGGGCGGCGGCTGGCAAATCCTGACGCGCGCCGAGTTCGCCGAAGCGATCGAGCGCGCGCAGGTCGCTGTCCGCCCCACCAAGTTGTCCGCCGCCGCGCTTGAAACGCTGGCTATCGTGGCCTATCGGCAACCCATCGGGCGCGCCGAAATCGAAGAGATCCGCGGCGTCGCCGTGGGCTCCGTGCTCAAGTCGCTGCACGAACGCAACCTCATCGACATCGTGGGGCGCAGCGAGGGCATCGGTCGACCGCTGCTGTACGGCACCACACCGCAGTTCCTCGAACAGTTCGCCCTCCGTCACCTCGAGGAGTTGCCGCGCGCTGACGAACTCGCGATCGCGCTGCGGGGCGCGGGGAACGCCACGGTCGTTCCCGAGTGACGCCCGCGCGTCGTTCCGGCGGGGAAGGCGGCCCCCGCAATAGCAGCCGCGGCGGTGCCTCGCGCCCCTCATCCAAGACATCGGGGCAGGGCGGCAGCCGGGGCCCGGGTAAAGGCCCCGCGAAACCGGCGGGCCGCTCCAGTGCCAGGCCCGCGGCCAAGTCCGACATCAACCCGGCGTCCCGCTCGCACGAGGCCTCACGCAGCGAAAGCCGTGGCCGCGGTGGCGACGGCGACGCGCGGCAGGCGCCACGCCGGGACCCCCGCAAGAAGGGACCGGCGCGTCCGGCGGCCAAGCCCGCCATGATCCCTGGCGGTGGCCAGTTCATCAACAAAGCGGGTGGCACCGTCAAGGCGCGCGATGAAGGCCCCATGCGCGTTCAGCGTGCGCTCGCACGCGCCGGCGTCGTGTCGCGTCGCGAAGCCGACCTCGCAGTCGCCGCGGGACGGGTGCTCGTCAATGGCGTCGTGGCGCAAATCGGGCAATCGGTCGACCCCGCCCGTGACGTCATCACGCTCGACGGCGCCACCGTCAAAACGAAGATCACCGCCCATCGCTGGATCGTGCTCAACAAGCCCGCCGCCACGATGACCACGCGCAAAGATCCCCAGGGGCGTAAAACCGTCTTCGATCTCGTCGAGGATGTCCCGGGGCTCGTCTACGTGGGACGGCTCGACTTCATGACCGAGGGCGTGCTGCTCCTGACCACCGACGGCACCGCCGCCCACGCCCTCACGCATCCCAGCCGCGAAGTCGAACGGACCTACATCGCGACGGTGCGTGGCGATGCGGTCTCCGCGGCCAAGCGCGCCAAGCAGGGCGTGCAGCTCGAAGACGGCCTCGTCACCCCCAAGGACGTGCAGGCGCACCCGCTGGGCGCCAGGCGCTGGGCCTTCGAGATCACCATCGCCGAAGGCAAGACGCACGAAGTCCGACGCATCTGCGATGCGCTCGACCTCGAGGTGGAACGCCTCGTGCGCACCAACTTCGGTCCTGTCCGGCTGGGGAATCTGCCGTCAGGCGAAGCGCGTGCGCTCACCGCGGCGGAACGCACGGTGCTCGACGCCATCATCGGCAAGATGTGACAACGGCCGTGACGCCCGCCGCCGCCGCCGGGTTGGGCAGGGGGCGCCGGCGGCACTCGACAGGGCCCATGGAGCAGACGGTGCCTTGTCGGGGTATGCGGAAACAGGCGTGATTCACGCAGGTCTCACACACAGGAGCAGGGTTACGTGACCACGAGTGTTGCCACGTCACAGGACGCGGCTCTGGTACAGGGCGTATTGCGCGAAGTCGCACGCCGCATCGTCGGACAGGAATACATGGTGGAGCGGCTGCTCATCAGCCTCCTCACCGGAGGACACGTCCTGCTCGAAGGCGTCCCGGGGCTCGCCAAGACACTGACCGTCCGGACGTTGGCGGAAACCGTGCGCACCACGTTTCAGCGCATTCAGTTCACCCCGGACCTGCTCCCCGCCGACGTCGTCGGCACGCAGATCTTCGATCAGCCCACCGGCGAGTTCCGCGTCAAGCATGGGCCGATTTTCGCCAACATCATCCTCGCCGACGAAATCAATCGTGCGCCGGCCAAGGTGCAGGCGGCGCTGCTCGAAGCGATGCAGGAAAAGCAGGTGACGATCGGCGGCACCACGTACCGTCTGGCCGAACCGTTCCTCGTGCTCGCCACGCAGAACCCCATCGAGCAGGAGGGCACGTACCCGTTGCCCGAAGCGCAGGTGGATCGCTTCATGATGAAGCTGCGGGTCGGCTATCCCACCCGCGCCGAAGAGAAGGAAATCCTGCGGCGCATGGCCGGTGGAGACAAAGTCGACATCACGCCGGTCGCGTCGCCAGAGGCACTGCTCGACGCCCGGCGTCGCATCTCCGAGCTGTACATGGATGAACGCATCGTCGATTACATCGTCGAGTTGGTGCACGCCACGCGTTTCCCGCATGAAGTCGGCGCTCCCGATCTGCGCCCGCTCATCGAATTCGGCGCGTCACCACGCGCAACGATTGCGTTGGGACAGGCTGCGCGTGCGCACGCGTTTCTTCGTGGGCGCGCGTTCGTCACCCCCGACGATGTGAAGAGCATTGCCCCGGACGTGCTGCGGCATCGCGTGCTGACCTCGTTCGAAGCGGACGCCGAAGGCGTGACGAGCGACACCATCGTGGCCCGGCTGCTTGCAGTCGTCGAAGCCCCGTAATGCACACGTCGTAATCACCGCCGTATGAGCGTGACCGACATCGCCACCGCGGACGTCCTGCGGCAGGTGCGTCGCATAGAGGTGCGCACGCGCCGGCTGCTCGATTCGCGCTTTGCCGGTGAGTATCGCTCGCTCTTCAAGGGGCAGGGGATGGAGTTCGCCGAAGTCCGCGAATACCAGCCCGGAGACGAAGTGCGCTCGATCGACTGGAACGTCTCGGCGCGCATGGGCAAGCCGTTCGTCAAGCGCTATGTCGAAGAGCGTGAGCTCACCATCATGCTTGCGGTCGACCTCTCTGGGTCGGCGCGCTTCGGCACCCGCGCCCGCTTCAAGCACGACCTCGCCATCGAACTCGCCGGCGTCCTCTCGCTGGCGGCGGTACGCAACAACGATCGCGTGGGGCTCATGCTCTTCAGTGATCAGGTCGAGCACGCACTGCCGGCGCGCAAGAGCCGCAAGCACGCGCTGCGCCTCATTCGCGATCTGTTGGCCGTCGAGCCCAAGGGACGTGGCACCTCGTTCACCGTCGCGGTCGATCGCCTCATGCGATTGCTCCCGCATCGTTCGGTAGTGTTTCTCGCGTCGGACTTCATTGCGGACGATGTCGAGAAACCCCTCGCGCGTCTCGCGCAGCGCCACGATGTCATTGCCGTGACGCTCGAAGATCCCGCCGAGCGCGTGCTCCCCAACGTCGGCGCGGCGCGTCTCGAAGATCCGGAAACCGGAGACGTCGTCGAGATCGACACGTCACACCCTGCGGTGCGCGCGGCGTTCGCACAACGTATTGCTGCCGAAGACGAAGTGCGTCGCAAGTTGTTCGGTCGACTCGGGCTCGATGAGATCATCGTGCACACCGAGCATGGCTACGTCGATGCGCTGCTCGCGTTCTTCCGGGCACGCTCTCGTCGTGCGCACGGCGCGGTGCGCACCGGCCCGCGCGGGGCCATGGGCGATGCGGCCCTCGCCGTCGAAAGCCGCGACATCCCGCGCCGATGAACCTCCACCGCACGCGCTCGGTCGCACAGCCGCCGCAGCAGGCCGACACGACCTTTCTGTCGTCGGGGACCGGTGCGCGGGTGCGCGCCGGGACGATGGTCCGTCCCGATACGGTGACCGTCGGTGACCCGTTCGTCTTTGTGGTCACCATCGCGGTGCCGGCGAACGCGCGCATCGAATGGCCCACCATCGCCGACTCGTCGGCCGTCGTGGCCATGCGCGGCCCCGTGAAGATCACCGACGAAGGGACCAAGCTCGGGATGCGGCGCGAGAAGGCCGAATACACCCTGAGCGCGTGGGACGTCGGTTCGCTGCCGCTCGACATGCCGGATGCCATGGTCCGCATTGACGGGAGCGCAACGCGTGTTCCGCTGACGAACGCGCGCGTGTTCGTCCGTTCGGTATTGCCCGGCGACAGTACGCTGCACATCCCGAAGCCGGCGCGTGACCTCTTCCCCCGCGTGGTGCCGTGGTGGCAGCAGTGGTGGCCGGCGTTGCTCGTGCTGGCGGCCCTCGGCCTGCTCTGGTGGCTGTGGAAGCGCCGTCGCCGCGCCGCGGTGACACGCAAGGCGCCGGTGCCGCTCGACGTGTATGGCCGCGCGCTCCACGAGTTCGATCGCCTCGACCAGATCGGGCTGGCCGATGCCGGTGAGGCCGGGCGCTACGTGGCCCTCTCGGTCGACGTCATGCGGCTCTATCTGGCCGCGCGTGCTCCCAATGCCGCGCTCGCACTTACGAGCGTCGAGCTGCTGGACGCACTCGCCGACGACGCGCGCCTCCCGCACGACCGCTTGTTGTCCTTGCTCGCTGATGTCGATGGCATCAAGTTCGCCGCGCGCCGCGTATCACCTGAGCGCGCGCGCGAGCTGGCTGGCGGCGCGCGTGCCGTCGTCGAACATGTGGAGCGCGTCGAGCAGGAGCGGCGAGCCGCCGAAGAGGCCGCGAGAAAGGCCGCTGCGGCGGCCGTCGAACGCGAGAAGCACGACCTCGAAGACAGCGCACGGCGCGCATCTCGCAAGCCGCGCGGCCCGAAGAGCGGAGCCGGCGTATGAGTGCCGCCGACTCTCTCGGACTCGGCGCATGGTGGCTGGATCGCATCAGCGCCTTCAACCTGTTCGGGCTCAACTTCGCACACCCCGAAGCGCTCCTCCTGCTGGCGCTCCTCCCGCTGTGGATCTGGTGGCAACGCCGTCGCGCCGCGCAGCTGCGCACGATCCCGTTCTCCCGAGCCCGCGTGCTCGCTACGGGGCCACGCCCGTCGCTGCGATGGGTCAAGTGGTTGCCATGGCTGCGCGTCGCGGCGCTCGCCGGACTCATCGTGGCGGTCGCGCAACCGCGCTCGGGCGCCCGTGCGGAACGGGTGAACAGCGATGGCATTGATATCGCGCTCACCGTCGACATTTCGAGCTCCATGCTCGCGGAGGACTTTCAGCCGCAGAACCGCATGGAAGTCGCCCGTGAAAAGCTCAAGCGGTTTGTCCTTGGTCGAACGACCGATCGTGTCGGGTTGATCGCGTTCTCGGGGGAAGCACTGACGCAGGTGCCGCTCACGACGGACTATCCGGTCGTGCTCGCGGCGATCGACAACCTGCAGGTCGGGCAGCTGGAGGACGGCACCGCCATTGGCACCGCGATCGCCACCGCGGCCAACCGCCTACGCAACTCGCCCGGCCGCTCGCGTGTCATGGTGCTCCTCACCGACGGTGAGAACAATCGCGGCGCCATCGATCCACGTACCGCGGCGCAGGCCGCCGGCGCCTTCGGCATTCGCATTTACACGATCGGGGTGGGCAGCGAAGGAATGGCGCCGGTGCCCGTCGGTCGCGGCCTGTTTGGCCTCCGCTACGAAAATCGTCCCGTGAAAATCGACGAGCCGTTGCTCACGGAGATCGCGAATACCACCGGTGGACGGTACTTCCGCGCCAAAGATGCCGCGGCGCTTCAGGCCATTTACGAACAGATCGATCGCCTCGAACGCACCGCCGTCGAAGCCAAGGCGTTCATTCGCTACACGGAACGCTTCCGGTGGCCGCTGCTGCTCGGCGTGTTCGCCCTGCTCGCCGAGCTCTGGCTGCGGGCCAAGCGCGGAGTGCTGCCGTGAGGTGTGCATGAATCCGCTGGCTTCACTCACGATCCCGCTCGGCGACAACGTGCCGCCGTTCGTTTTCGACACACCGGGCTATCTGGTGCTGGCCGTCGCCCTGCCGCTCGTCGTGTGGTGGCTGCGCCGCCAGCGCGCCGCGCAGCGTGAGTCGCGATTGGCCCGCTATGCCGACGCGGCGGCCCTCGCGCGCCTCGTTCGTGGCACGGATACCGGCGATGGGCGCCGTACCGTGCGGCTCGTCGCGGCAGCGCTGCTGATCGGTCTGGCGCTCGCCGGACCGCGGTGGGGGCTCTCGCGTGGCCCCATGAGTTCACGCGGGATCGACATGGCGATCGCCATCGATGCCTCGTTGTCGATGATGGCGCCCGACGACAAGCCAAACCGGCTCGAGCGGGTCAAGCAGGAGGTTCGCCGACTCCGCGCCATGTCGCAGGCCGATCGCGTGGCGCTCATCGCCTTTGCAGGACGTAGCTACATCCTCACGCCGCTCACCGCGGACGACGGCGCGCTCGAGCTGTTCCTCGAGAATCTCGATCCGTCGGTCGTGGGGCAGGCGGGGAGTTCGATTGCCAAAGCCATTCGGCAGGGCACGGAGCTGTTGCTCGCCAGCGATGGCAGTGCCGATCGTGCACTCGTGATCATGACCGATGGTGAATCGTTCGACGCGGCCGAAGACGTCGAAGTCGCCGCCCGTGAAGCCGGCGGCAAAGGTGTCAGCCTCGTCACCGTCGGATTTGGCACGACCAAGGGGAGCACGATTCCCGTGCGCGACGGGTCGGTGGTGAAGCCCAAGGTCGACGACGACGGCAACGTGGTGGTGACCCGCTACGCCCCCGCGTTGCTCGAGAAGGCCGCGACGGCGGCCGGTGGCACGTTCATCCCGGCGGAGTCGTCCGACAAGGCCACGCGCATTCGCGGGGCGCTGCGTTCGTTGCGCACCGCGCGCCGACAGGTGGACACGCGCGAGGACCATGTGCCGCGGGTCGCGTGGTTCCTGCTGCCGGCGCTGTTGCTGCTCGGCTACGACACGTGGCGATTGGTGCGCCGCTCGCGCGCGGAGGCGGCCGATACCGGTCACGCCTCGCGATTGGGCGCCGCGACCGTGCCGCGTGCCGCCTCATCGCTGGCGCTGCTCGTGTTGGTGCTGGTGCCGTCGAGCTTCGTGGCCTGCGCCGGTGAGCCGGATCCTGCGGCGCTGTTCAAGGAGGGCCGCGTGGCCGAGGCGATTGCGGCGTATCGCTCCCTCATCGCGAAGGGCGACACCACTTCGCGCACCGTGTATAACTTGGGCACCGCAGTCTTGGGCGCCGATTCCCTCAAGGAAGCGGCGGGGCTGTTGGAGGCCGTGCGGCGCAATAGTGACGGCGACGTGCGTGCTCGCGCGCGCTTCAACGCCGGCCTCGCGGCGCTCAAGATGGGGCGTACGCCGGACTTCCCCGAAGCTGACCAACAGCTGGCTGCCGCTCGCGCGGCCTATCGCGCGTACCTGATCGAGCGGCCCGACTATGCCGATGCCAAGTGGAACTACGAGCTCGCCTTGCAGAAGCAGCCGCCGCAAAGTGGCGGCGGCGGTGGTGGTGGAGGAGGCGGGGGCAACAAGCAGAACAACGACCAAAAGGAGCAGCCGCAGTCGGAGGGTGGGCTCGATCAACGGCAAGCAGACGCGTTGCTCAATAGCGCCGCGCGGGAAGAGAAGGACGTGCAGGGACGCAAGCAACGCCAGGGGCGCGTACCGCCCGGCGGGAAGGATTGGTGAGTCGCATGCCTCGTGTAATCGCATCCGTGATCGCCTTCGTGGTCGCGACCTTCTTGGCATCGACGGTCGTCACGGCGCAGCCATCGCCAACGGCGATCGTGGAGCGCATTCGCAGCACGGGCAACAAGCCCATCGACTTTCATGCGGCCGTGTTCCCGGACACCGTGTTCGTGGGGCAGCAGATCACCTATCAGGTGGCAGTGCTCCTGAGCGATCAGGCCCGTAGCAGATTGCGCCGCAATCCCGAGTTCCTGCCACCGGAATTGCGCGGGCTGCTGGCCTATGAGCTCGGCTCGCCCACACGTGTTGCGCCGCGGAGCTATGGCGGCGGGTTGGCCTACGAGGCGCACGTCTTTCAGCGCGGCCTCTTCGGCGTTGCGGCCGGCGCGCTCAAGGTGCCGGCACCCATGTTGACGTACAGTCTGCCGCAATCGGCGAGCTACTTCAGTCGTGAAGAGCGGTATGTCGTCCGCGCCGAAAGCGCACAGATCGTCATCAAGCCACTGCCGGTCGAAGGACGTCCTGCGGACTTCACTGGAGCCGTGGGTGTGCTGCGCGCATCGGCGCGCTTTGATGACAATCGCAACGCCGCCGCCGTGCGGGTGGGCGATCCGCTCGTGCTCACAGTGCGCATCGAAGGCACCGGCAACATGAAGCTGTTGCCGCGTCCCGCGCTCGAACTTTCGTGGGCCACGGTCGTGCCCGGCAGCGAACGGGTGCAGGTCGACACCACCGGCTCGCTCGTGCGCGGCGCGAAGGAATTCGACTTCATCCTTACGCCTTCGCAGGAAGGGGCGGCCACACTGCCCGTTATCCGTTACGCCTACTTCGATCCCTATCGGGCCGCGTACGCGTATGCGCAAACTGCCCCCGCGGACGTGCGAATTGCCGAGGGGGATCTCGCGTCTGCCGGCACGGGCGAGCAAGGCGATGTCCTGCCGCTGCGCCCGTGGCGCCGCGTCGACGCGCGAACCATTTCGCAGTTCTCAACCGGCGTCATCGCGGCATTGCTGGTTGTCCTGGCGCTCGCGCCGTTGCCCGCCTTCTTCGCCTTGTTCCGACGTCCGCGCCGAAAGGGGATGCCGGCATCGCACGCGGCCCATGTCGGCGTCGCGCGCGAAGCACCGGCAGACGATGATTCGCCGGCCGGCGTGGCACGTCGCACGCGTCGATCGCTCCTCGCGCAGCTCGCGACCCGGCTGCATGTCGTCCCCACCGAACTGGTGACCCGTACCGATCTCGAACGCGTATTGCGGCGGCGCGGCGTAACGCGAAGCACCACGAGCGCGCTGCTGCAATTGCTCGACGATCTCGCGATGGAGGGGTTTGGCGGCGACGCGGCCCGTGTCGACGGCACCGTGGGGGCACGGGCGTCTGCCCTCATGGCCAAGGTCCAGGACGAAGCGGTACCGCATGGGCGAACCAAGCTCTGGGCGCGGCGCGCATCACGGACCGGCACCACATTGCTCGTGGGGCTGGTGGTGGCTGCGGCGGCGGCGCCCGTCTGGGCGGCGGGCGCGCAAAGTGTACCTGAACTGGCGTCCGTCAGCTGTGATGAACAGCGTGCAAACGCGTCGGCCTCACTCCAGGTGACCGTTCAGGAAGCGGCGGCCGCCTACGAAGGACATCGCTATTCTCGTGCCGCCCAACAGTTCGCCGGAGCGGCAGAACGCTGTCCGTTCGATGTCGATCTGTTGCTCAACTGGGGGACCGCCGCGTGGGCAACCAACGACACGGTGTCGGCCGTCATCGCGTGGCAGCGCGCCGCCCGTCTTGAGCCGCTGGCCGCCGATGTACAGGAGCGTCTCGCACTGCTTCCTGCTGGTGCGCGTGGCGGATTGGCCGACGTGCCCCTGGTCCCCGTATTGGCGTTGACTGGTGTTGCCGTCTGCGCCTGGCTCGCCGCATGGGCTCTGTTCTTCGTGCTCTGGCGACGTGCGGAACGCGGCGGCACGATGGCACTGACCGCCACGCTGCTGCTCTGCATCGCCGTCGCCGCCAGTGGAACCGCGTGGTGGGGACATCGGGCGCTCGATGCCTCCGGGCTCGGCGTGGTGCGGCGCCCCGAAACGCTGCGTACGGCGCCTGGTTTCGAAGCGGGTACGTCGGGCGGTGTGGCCACCGGCGATGTGGTCCGGTTGGCCTCCGCGCAAGAAGGGTGGGTCCGCATCGAGCACACCGACGGACGCAGCGGATGGATTCCGGTGTCCCGAATCGCGCCCCTCGTCGCCGGCACGACAATCCGGTAAGCTTCGGGATGCCGCGCATCGCCGTGCTCCCCAGTGCTGTTGCCGATCAGATCGCCGCCGGCGAAGTGGTCGAGCGCCCGGCGTCCGTGGTAAAGGAGCTGGTCGAAAACGCCATCGATGCCGGCGCACGCACCGTCGATATCACCGTCGAGGACGGCGGGCGTGCGCTCATTCGTATCGCCGACGATGGATGCGGTATGGACCCCAGCGATGCCGTGCTCGCGCTGTCGCGCCACGCCACGTCCAAGATCACCACCGCGGAACAGCTCGTCGGCGTGCGGAGCTTCGGCTTTCGTGGCGAGGCGCTTCCCGCAATCGCCTCCGTATCCGAACTGCACATCGAGACCGCACCCGAAGACGGCGCCGGCACGCTCGTGCGCGTCGCCGGTGGGCAACTGCTCGATACGCGCGATGCGGCTCGCCGCCGCGGAACGACTGTCTCCGTGCACCGCCTGTTCTACAACACGCCGGCGCGTCAGAAGTTCTTGCGCGGCGCTCGCAGTGAATGGCGTGCCATTCTCGACACCATGCAGTCCATCGCGACACTGCGCCGTGATGTGCACTTCGTGGTGCGTCACGATGGTAAAGTCGCGCTCGATCTGCCCGTGGCCGATACGCTTCGCGCTCGGCTCTCGGCCTTGTGGGGCGCGCGCGAACTCGAGCGCTTTGTCGACGTGGACGATGTGCAGGGGCCGGTGCACGTCAGCGGCCTTGCCGAACGGCCCGCCGATGTCGGTACCGCGACGCGTCGCGTGCTGCTCATTGTCAACGGCCGTCTCATTCGCGACCACGGGTTGGTGCGCGCCGCCGAGGCGGCCTACAAGTCGACGCTGCCGTCGGGCGTGCGACCGTCCCTCGTGCTGCAAGTGCACGTGCCAGGTGGTGATGTCGACGTCAATGTGCATCCTGCCAAAGCCGAGGTGCGCTTTCGCGATCGGTGGCCCGTGGAGCGTGCCATTGAAGAGGCCGTGCGACGCGCCCTCGGGCTCTTCGATGCCAGTGCTGGTGTCGGTGGATGGCGCACGTGGGCGCCACCGGCCACCGTGCCTGCGTGGCGTCAGGATCAGCACGCGATCGAGCCGTCGGCGCTCCGGATCTCCAAGGCGCCCGAGGGACTCTTCGCCACGCGCGATGAGCTTGCGGCGGCGCCGGCTTTCGATACGCCGCCATGGGAACAGATGGACGCACCCTCCGTCGGCGATGGCGCGCCCGCGCCCGCACCGCCGGCGGTGCCCGACCCCGGTGAGGCCGCCGAGCCCATTACGGTGCCGCCGCTCATGCAATTGCGTCGCACCTACCTCATGTTCGAACATGACGAAGGTGTCGTGCTCATCGACCAGCACTCAGCGCACGAACGTGTTCTCTACGAACAGTTCCTCGGCGTGCTCGAACGCGGCGAAGCCCCGTCGCAGCGATTGCTCTTCCCCATGACGCTGCACGTGGGTCCCGACGAAGCCGATGCGTTCGAAGCGAGTCGCGATCTGTTCACGCGACTGGGTTTCGAAATCGATCACTTTGGCGGGAATTCATTGCTGGTGAACGCTGTCCCCATGCCGCATCCGCGCTTCGACGCCGAACGGTGCCTGCGCGATACCTTGGCGGCCATGACCGGTGATCGTCAGGCGAGCAGTCACGCGCGACACGAACGGTTGGCGGCGACCTTTGCCTGCAAGGCCGCCATCAAGGCCGGCGACAGTATGTCACCCGGCGAGATGCGCGCGCTGTACATCGCGCTCGCCGAAACCCGACTCCCGGCGCACGACGTGCACGGCCGCAGCACCATCGTTCGCCTCACCTGGGATGAACTCGACCGTCGCTTTGGCCGCAAGTAACGGCTTCGAGCAGGCGATGGCACCGCTGTGCTGCATCGTGGGCGCCACCGCAGCCGGGAAGAGCGCGCTCGCCATGCAGTTGGCTGAGGCACGAGGACTCTCGATCGTGAGTGCCGACTCGCGGCAGGTATACCGCGGCTTCGATATCGGCACCGCAAAGCCCTCGCACGAAGACCGGCGTCGCGTACCGCATTACGGTCTCGATGTCGTCGATCCAGAGGAACGCTATTCGGCACACCGGTGGGCGCACGAGGCAGCGCGCTGGTGCGACGAGGCCCTTGCCGCCGACCGCGCACCACTCGTCGTCGGCGGAACCGGCCTGTACGTGCGAGCCCTCGTGCAGCCGCTCGACGCCATCCCCAACCTCGACGCCGATCGGCGCGCCGCACTCGAGCCGTGGCTGGCCTCGCAGACGCTTCACGAACTGCAGCGGTGGTGTGCACGACTCGATCCCGCCCGGTCGCATCTTGGGCGCACGCAGCTGCTGCGCGCCATCGAAACTGCGCTCCTCGATGGCACTCGACTCGGCGACCATCTCGCGCGCCAGCAAACCGTCGCGCGACCCGTGCGTTATCTTGTGGTGGATCCGGGACCGTCTCTGGCGCTCCGGATTGCCGATCGGGTGCAGGCCATGCTCGAGGCCGGTTTTATCGAGGAGATCGAGCGCCTGCGCGCACACATCCCCGCCGAGGCGCCGGCATGGAATGCGAGCGGGTACAGCGTCCTTCGCCAGTACGTCGAGGGGACGCGGTCACGAGCCGACGCCATCGAACGGGTGATCATCGAAACACGTCAGTACGCGAAACGCCAACGTACGTGGTTCCGCCATCAGCTTCCGCCCTCGGCGGTCACGTTGGTCAATCCGCTCGATGAGCAGGCGCGCGAAACCACGCTCTCGTGGTGGGATGCCGCACAGCAGCTTCACGGAGTGCAGTCATGAAGATCGGTATCACCTGTTATCCGACTTACGGTGGGTCTGGCGCTGTGGCAACGGAGCTAGGCATCGCCCTGGCCGCGCGCGGGCACGAGGTGCACTTCATCACCTACGCGCAGCCGTTCCGGCTGCCCAGCTTTCTGCCGCGCGTCTACTTCCACGAAGTCGATGTCGGCCGCTACCCGCTTTTCGAGTATCCGCCGTATGATCTGGCGCTGGCCGTGCGCATGCACGAGGTCGTGCGCGATCATCAGCTCGACGTGCTCCATTGTCACTACGCCATCCCGCACGCCACCAGTGCGTGGATTGCCCGCTCCATGCTGCGCGAAGAAGGGAGTGATGTAAAGGTCGTCACCACGTTGCACGGCACGGATATCACCATCGTGGGGCAGGAGCGCTCGTTCTTCTCCATCACGAAGTTTTCGATTGAGAAATCGCACGCCGTCACGGCCGTGTCCGATTATCTCCGTGACGAAACGTATCGAGCCTTTGGCTGTGTCGGATGTCAGGTCGATGTCATCTACAACTTCATCGATCCCACGTTGTATGATCGCACACGCCACGTCTTTCCCATCCCGGCGGATGTCATCAAGGGGCGGAAAGTCATCATGCACATTTCCAACTTCCGCCCGGTCAAGCGGGTGCGCGATATCGTCAAGACGTTTGCGCGTATCAACCAGGAAGTGCCATCGGTGCTCATCATGGTCGGTGACGGCCCCGAGCGCGTCGAGGCAGAAGTAGAGGCACGCGATCTGGGCGTCTCCGATGCGGTGATCTTCTTGGGAAAGATTGACGCCATTGCGCCACTCCTTGCTGGCGCGGATCTGTTTCTCCTCACCAGCGATAAGGAGTCGTTCGGCCTCAGCGCGCTCGAAGCCATGGCCAGCGGCGTGCCGGTCATTGGGGCACACGCCGGCGGGCTTCCCGAAGTGGTCACTCACGGAGAAACCGGGTTTCTCTGTCCCGTCGGGGACGTAGAAGGCATGGCGCGCGCCGGTGCGTCGCTGCTGCGCGACCCGGAGCGCTGGAAGCGTATGAGTGACGCGGCCGCGGCCGACGCCCGCACACGCTTCAGCGAGTCCGCCATCGTCGCGCAGTACGAATCGCTCTACGAGCGCACGATCGCGCAGGCCGCCCCTCACCATTCGCTCTCCGCCACGTCGTGACGCTTTTTCAGGCTATTGTCCTTGGGCTCGTCCAGGGGCTGACCGAGCTGCTCCCCGTCTCCAGTTCGGCGCACCTTGCGCTTACACCGTATCTGCTTGGCTGGCAGGATCCGGGACTGTCGTTCGATGTCGCGCTGCATTTCGGCACGCTCGTCGCGCTTGCGTGGTACTTCCGTGCCGAGTGGATCGACATGACCAGGAGCGCGTTCACGATCATGCGTACGCGGCGCGTTGAAAGCCTTCACGAACGCCGCTTGCTGTACCTCATCGTGGCGACGATCCCCGCAGGCATTGGGGGCATACTGCTCAACGATCTCGCCAAAACGACGTTCCGGTCACCCTACATCATCGGCACGACGCTCATCGTGCTCGGCGTGCTGCTCTGGGCTATCGATCGCTGGAGTGTGCGCTCGCGGTCCATCGAAGAAATCACGCTCAAGGACGCCATCGTCGTGGGGTGCGCACAGGTGCTGGCGCTCGTGCCAGGTGTGTCCCGTTCCGGTTCCACCATTACCGCCGGCCGGTTGCTGCATCTCGACCGGCCCAGCGCAGCGCGCTTCAGCTTTCTCATGAGCATGCCGATCACGCTCGCGGCAGTGCTCAAGGAAGCGCCCGAAGCGCTGCGCGCCGAAGGCTTGTCCTGGCCGTTGTTGGCCGGGGTAATCGCGGCAGCGTTGAGCAGTTGGCTCGCGATCACCGTGCTGCTGCGCTACGTCAGCAAGCACAGCTTCGGCATCTTTGCATTGTACCGCGTGCTACTCGCCGCCGTGGTGTTCTACACACTCGCGACGCGCGGCTGAGTGGGCGCGCGTAAGTCGGGCAGAGCATCGTGAGCGCTCCGTCACCCGCGTTTGTGCGGACGTTGGGGCTCGAGCGCCTCGACTACCACGTACGCGTGACCTCCACCATGGACGTGGCGCACGCGTTGGCCGAGGAACATGCGCCGGCCGGTACATTGGTGCTGGCGTCAGCGCAGTCGTCAGGACGCGGGCGTAGTGGCAAGTCGTGGGTTTCCGAACCGGATGCCGGCTTGTGGTGCACCTTGCTAGAACGTCCGGCCGATATCCGCGCGCTCGATGTGCTCGCGCTGCGCGTTGGCCTCGAACTGGCGGTCGCGCTCACGCCGCTCGTCGATGGCGCCATTCAACTCAAGTGGCCGAACGATCTGCAGGTCGCGCGTCGCAAGCTTGGCGGAGTGCTCATTGAAGTGCGCTGGCGCGATGGCCAACCAGAATGGGTCGCGATTGGGGTGGGAATCAACCGCCGGTTGCCGCGCGACGTCCCCGACGTGACGTGTGTGCGCGGCGACGTCTCGCGCGACGCGCTGCTCACGGCCGTCGTACCCGCGTTGCGGCGGGCGGCCGCGTGTGCGGGCCCACTATCCGGAGACGAATGCGAGGCGTGGACGGCGCGTGATGCCGCCCTTGGACGACGCATTACCGCCCCGGTCGTGGGACGCGTGGTCGGCCTCACGCCCGAAGGCGGCCTTCTGGTGCAGGATGGCCAACAGCCCGTCCAGGTGGTCACCAGCGGGTCCCTGGCATTCGCGACATAACGGGTCGCGCTGCGTCAAATTGGCAGAGTCGGCGCTGGCTGGGGAAAACTGTGTGCCACCGCGGCAAACCGGTCTGCCTATCTGGCTGGCTGCTAAAGCGTTGAAATGTATACGGTTAGCGCATTTTGGACGGCCTTGACGTAACCTCGTCGCCCGTCTAGCTTTCACTCGTTAGCACTCGTCTAACGTGAGTGCTAATCACAGTGAAGCACATCCTACTGTCCGTCCCCTGACACTGTTTGCAGGAGATCACCCGTATGTCCAAGGTCGCGCCGCTCGCGGATCGCGTTGTCGTGAAGCCGCTCGAAGAGGCGGAGCAGATGCGCGGAGGGTTGTACATCCCCGATACCGCCAAGGAAAAGCCGCAGCAGGGTACCGTCGTTGCTGTTGGCCCGGGCCGTTATGAGAAGGACGCCCGCGTCCCGATGGACGTGAAGGCCGGAGACAAGATCCTCTACGGCAAGTACAGCGGCACCGAAGTGACGATCGAGGGCGAGCAGCTGCTCATCCTGCGCGAGTCCGATATTCTCGCCGTCATCAACTGAACCGCACTCCAACCGTAATTAGCTACCATGGCTGCTAAAGAACTGCATTTCAACACGGAAGCGCGCGCGGCACTCAAGCGTGGCGTTGATCAGCTGGCCGAGGCCGTCAAGGTCACGCTCGGCCCCAAGGGTCGCAATGTCGTCATCGACAAGAAGTTCGGCGCCCCGACGGTCACGAAGGACGGTGTGACGGTCGCCAAGGAAATCGAACTGGCCGATCCGATCGAGAACATGGGCGCGCAGATGGTGAAGGAAGTCGCGACCAAGACCTCCGATCTCGCCGGTGACGGCACCACCACCGCCACGGTCCTCGCGCAGGCGATCTTCCGTGAAGGCCTCAAGAACGTCACCGCCGGCTCTAACCCGATGGCGCTCAAGCGCGGCATCGAAAAGGCCGTCGCGTCGATCGTCGAAGAGCTGAAGCGCATCTCCGTGCCCACCACGGGCAAGAAGGAAATCGCGCAGGTCGGCACTATCTCGGCCAACAACGACCCCGAGATCGGTAACCTCATCGCGGAAGCGATGGAAAAGGTCGGCAAGGACGGCGTCATCACCGTCGAAGAGGCCAAGGGTCTCGAAACGACGCTGGAGACGGTCGACGGTATGCAGTTCGACCGCGGCTACCTCTCGCCGTACTTCGTCACGGATCCGGAGAAGATGGAAGCCGTTCTTGAGAACGCGCTCATCCTGATCCACGACAAGAAGATCTCGGCCATGAAGGACCTCCTCCCGGTCCTCGAGAAGGTGGCGCAGCTCGGCAAGCCCCTGCTCATCATCGCGGAAGACGTCGAGGGCGAAGCCCTCGCGACGCTCGTCGTGAACAAGCTCCGTGGCACGCTCCGCATCGTCGCCGTCAAGGCGCCGGGCTTCGGCGATCGCCGCAAGGCGATGCTGCAGGACATCGCGACGCTCACGAAGGGCCAGGTCATCTCCGACGAAGTCGGCTTCAAGCTCGAGAACGCAGTCCTCACGGACCTCGGTTCGGCCAAGCGCGTTGTGATCGACAAGGACAACACGACGATCATCGACGGCGCTGGCGAGCAGAAGGACATCGAAGGCCGCGTGAAGGAAATCCGCGCCGCCATCGACAAGAGCACGTCGGATTACGATCGTGAGAAGCTCCAGGAGCGTCTCGCGAAGCTCGCCGGTGGCGTGGCCGTCATCAACGTCGGCGCCGCGACCGAAGCGGAAATGAAGGAAAAGAAGGCTCGCGTTGAAGACGCGCTGCACGCCACGCGTGCCGCCGTCGAAGAAGGCATCGTCCCGGGCGGCGGCGTCGCACTCGTGCGCGCGCAGCATGTCCTCAAGGACGTCAAGGTCGCCGAGCGCGACGAGCAGATCGGTGTCGACATCATCCGTCGCGCCATCGAAGAGCCGCTGCGCATGATCGTCCAGAACGCTGGCGGTGAAGGCTCGATCGTGATCGAGAAGATCCGCACGGCCAAGGAGACGAGCTTCGGCTACAACGCGCTCACCGACGTGTACGAAGACCTCGTGCAGGCCGGTGTCATCGACCCGACCAAGGTGACGCGTACGGCCCTGCAGAACGCGGCGTCGATCGCCGGTCTGTTGCTCACGACCGAAGCGCTTATCGTCGAGAAGAAGGAAGACAAGCCGCACGCCCCGGCCGCTGGCGGCCCGGGTATGGGCGGCATGTACTAAGCCGTTCGCACGGTGTTACCCACAACGGGCGCCCTTCACGGGGCGCCCGTTGTCGTTTGACCCGCAACCCTGAAATCAATCAGGGCAGCGGAATGATCCGGTAGCGAAGGGCCGTCGACAAGAGACTGGCAGAGGGCCGCTGCGATGACGGCCCTCCCACGCCCACGCGAAGCATGATGTCGGTGCCGCTCGTCGCCGAAGCACCCGACGCGACCGTTTGCCACGTTGCCGACAGCGCGAGCTCTGGCGCGTCGAAGGGCAACCAGGTGAGGGGGGCGTCCACGCCGCCGGTGGGCGCAACGGAAATCTGGAGTTGCCACCGCTGATTGCTGCGCACCGACAAACCGCCGCGGAAGCAGGTCAGGGGCGCACACCGATCGACGGATGACGGACTCTCCACAAGGATCGGTTGTGCCGGATCAACCATGAACATGGCGCCGATCACCACCGTAGCCATCGACTCGATTGGCGTGGGCCTTGACGTGGTCGGCGGGAGCGGCGCTTGGGCGCGTAACTTCGTCGGCAACGCCGAGCCGCCAAGAAGCAGGCACATGGCCGCGCAGGCATGCCGTCCGCATTGCGCACAGGTCGCTGGCGTCTTCACGGCGCGGTAATCTGGAACGAGAGTGGCAACGTGCAATTCGCCGCCGCGACCGGTGCGTCCGTCACCCAGCCAATGGCAACGCGCAAGAAGACATTTTCGGCGCGAGATGCCGTGAAGGTGGTGCCCGATGCGACGGTGGTGATCGCCGTACTCAAGGGTGTCGTACGCGCCGCGCTCGTAGTGCCCCACGTAATCGTATTGGCATTCTTTCCGCCACACGCGCCGGACATCGCTGCCGCGCTTGCTTGCACCGTGACACGCCATGGTGCATTCGACTGGATCGTCAATCCGATGGAGCCGTTGGTGTTGAACATGCCAGCGTCGAAGTCCGCTACCGTCAGCGCGCCGCTCGCCGGCGTAAGCGCGAAACCGCTGCCGGGCGTGACGACCAATCGACGCGTCGCCTGAATCGTCGACGTGATGGTCAGGAACATCCGACAGTCGCCGTTGGGATTCCTGCCGGTGTCGCAGGTGCCCGGTACCTGGATGCCACCTTGCGCGCGCACCTCACGCCCCGGCACCATGACCATCAGGACGGCGAGGGCGAGATAGAGGATCGTCGGAAGAGCGGTTCGTCGCGACATGATCGGTTACCGACGGGAAAGCGACGAAGGCCGCTTGGCCGGCGCGGTAACGCGCGCACGGGTTTGGGGACGCGTCACCGGAGCCGCCGCATCAGGCAACGGTGACTTCGGTGCGGTAAAGGTACGAATGCGCATGGGGCGCGCCTTCAGCTCGAGCTGCACTACACCGGGCGCATCGCCGCCAATCTGCACGATTTGCTCGTTGGCGGTGAGTGGCTCGTCAATCCCCGACACATCGACCCCGACCGTGTATCGGCCAACGGGCAACGCATCGAGAAGAAACTCGCCAGCAGTCGTAGGCCGGGCATTCCATTGGGCACCGCTCGAGTCACGGGCGAACACCACCGCCTGCGCAAGCGCTTCTCCCGGAAGGACACTGCCTTCGGAGCTGCGAAGCGATAAGGCCACGCGCAGCGGTTGGACCACTCGAAGGGCGATCGGTTTCCCGGAGGTGATTTCGCCTGTCGACGCCACCATACCCGTGGGGATGCTCCGCGTGTCCAACTCCTGCGAGCTATTGTTGCAGCTGTATCGCCCCTTGGTATCGGTCATGGAGCGGAGCGCACCGCATTTGATGACGACACCCGCAACGCCGGCCTCGCCGCGATCCTGAATGCCGTTGCTGTTCTCATCGCGGAATACGCGACCACGCGTCGCGGAAAACAAACGGGGCATCGCACTCGTCCGATCAAGTCGCATGGTGTACACCAGCTGTTGCTGGCGTCCGTTTCGCAATACCGACAGAAACGGATTCCGCTCCGCCGAAAACGTCAGAGCCATCCCGCCCGGCAACTCAAGCGTTGCCGCGGCGCGTGCCGACCAGAACGACATGCCCTGCTGTCCCACCTGCATCCGTTGCACGTCGGCCTCCAACAGGAACGGAGCGCTGAGCCTGGGGCGCATCCGGTCGACGCGCAACACAAACGTTTGCTGCGACGGCATCAGCCCCGCTGCGCCAGAAAACTGCTGGTAGCTCCAATTGGCGTGCACCGTCCCGCGCGGCAGCGCGCGCAACGCTGAGACGGAATGATCAACGCGCCACTGGCGGCTCGTGACGAGCGGGACCTGTGAATCCGCCACTGATCGATCGACGCGGGCCAGCATCGAGCGCATGAGCACTGACGTGCCCAGTGCGTTGAGCGTGAGCAGACCACCACCCGCCAACTCGTCGTTTTGCAGACGCGTCCCGCCGGTGCTGGTCCCGAAACGGATAGCGCGAGTATCGATGCCGATGCTGCCGAAGCGAGAAAGATTCAACGCGGGGGTCGCGTACCACCCGACATTGCGTACGGCACCCATTTGCGCGTTCTCGTCGCTCTGCAGCCATCCGCCGACGGTCGCGTAGCCGCGAGTGCCGAGAATGCGTGAGCCCGACACCTGCATCTCATTCGTCGCACGGGCAAATCCACGCGATCCGCCGGGCGCATGTACCAGACGCAGGTCGAGATTCGACGAGCGTCCACTCCGCTGAAAGACGGTTGAGATGCCAACGCCGCGGAGATCGCCGACACTCCGGTACCCCAACTCGGTCTGCAGGCTCTGCACGCCAGGCGTCCCGACAATGGTGCGCATGCCGAGCACATTCAGTGTACGGTACGTCAACGGATCGTCCAGCGACGCGCCGAACAACGAAGTACGCACCCCTTTGGCGAGATAGCCGACTTCGCCTCCCTGCATCCGCCCAGCGTTGGTGGTGCGCAGCGACAGGCCATTGGTCAACAGCATTGGCGACAGGCTGAAGGCCCGCACCTGCCAAGCACCTCGTGCAACACCGGCGATGCCGCCGATTCCGGCGAGAAATTGCCCACCGAGTTCCGGCATCACGCCACTGGTCGCACCGGCGCTCACTTGATACGCGGGATTCCGGAGTTCCAATGACGGCGGGGCGGACATGATTCCCGAGCGGGCGAGCAGGACGCCCGCTGGGGAACGCTCGGTCGACGCGCCGCTATACATGACGCGCCCCATGATGGTCGTCGAGTCCGAGAGCTGTCCACCGACGGCCAAGGCGTAGCCCATCGCGGTCGCCATACCTGACGTCCGGCCACCGACAATCGATGCGGTGACGAGAGCACCCTGCGCGCCCGTCGCCTCATCGCTGAGGACATCCACTTGCAGCTGTTCCGTCTTGCTCGACCCGTCGGCATCGACGAGGGTCAGCGGCACCAAGTGCAGGCCGCTGCCCGTTTGCGAAGGCACCCACAAGCGTATCGTCATGTCGACCGACGACCATGCACCCAACGTCGACGTGGGGAGCGCGCTCCGTACGTTGGCGCGCCAGCCTGTGGGCGGCGTGACTTTCAGCTTTGGTTGCTCATCGATGTTGCCGTCATTCTTCACGCGGACGATCATGCTGTTCCACTTGCCCGGCGACGCGACGAGCGAACGCGACGAGAACGACAGTTCGACTCGACGAGAAACCGGCACCGAGAGGTCCACCGGTACCGCGCTGTTCACCGTGCCAACCGAAAACTCCACGGTGCCCCCGAATGAACGGCCCGCCGGCGCCTTTCGCGACACGCGCAGGGCAATGACCAGCACGGAGTCACGCGCCACATCGTTGCGTCCGCTCGTGCCCCCCAGCACCTGCATGTAGCGACCGGGAAGCACTCGGTACTCCGCCGGTCGGCGCGACATGAGTGCCTCCCAACGGATGGCCGCCGGTAACGGCACACGTACCACCGTAATCTCGCTACCGTTCGTGGCGGCGACGACCGCACCGGAATCGGAGTACGCCCTGCCAGGGAACACCGGCACGCCGACAGGAACACGAACAGGAGGCGCGCCAGACGCCCGCTTCGTGCTCATGCCGGTCATCCACACCGGTGAGCCAACCGTCCGCGGCGATTGCGCGGACAGCACCGAGGATGCGCCGCACAGCGCAAGGGTGACGAGGGTACGCACCACCGACATGCGTCAGCTCTGCCGCAACCGAAAACGCATTTCCGGCGACGTCACCCCAACTGGTGTGATTGCCGGGTTCCAGTTCAATGCACGACACACCCACACGGTGACCGTTGCGGCTCCATTGACGACGGCAAGCACTGGCGCCTGCCCGGACTGCGCCGACGACACGCCATTCAAGTCAATTGTGCAATCCGCCAGCGAGACCGGCGGCGTACCACTGACGCGCACGCGCAATCCACCCGTCGGTTGATTGCTGGCCGCGGCCGTGATGGTGCACGGCCGACGTCCACATTTGATCACAGACAGCGTAAATCGACCAATGACCGAAACCCCGTTCGCGAAGTCTGAGGCGTCGGGCGTACCCTTCACGGCCGCGTACGTCACATTCATACAACTGTTGGTCGTCCCCGCTGCGCACGTTTGCGCCGACAGCGGGGTGGATCGTCCAGCGAGCGTTGCGAGCAACGCCACGCTGCAGAGCAGGGGCGTTGTCCGCACGCGACGGAAGATCCAGGCCCACATGCTCAGCGCACCTCGTGGGCGTACATGCCGGCCGCGATTTCGCTGCCGCCATAATCGACAATGCTGATGAGCAAATACTTACCCTTCGGCAGCTCCGGCAGAACCGTCGTGCCGTGCATGATGGCGCCGGGCAGCGCATACATCGGCGGCAACTCGAGCGTCTGCACCAGAGAATTGTCTTCCCGGCGAATCTCCACCCGGCCCTTGGTGACGAAATGGCGCGCACCCCGATTGGCGAACGCGACAATCGCGACATCCTGCTGTCGACCGGCGCTCGTTACCGTACGCGCCACCGACAGGCCCTCGACTTCGCCATCGACCGGCAAATGCTCCGCCGCCACGTACACCTTCAACCCGCTGCGGACGTTGTACACGAGCTGTCGGCCGTTCGCCTGCATGCGCGGCGCAGGCGTTTCGACGACGACGAGCGACCAACACTCACTCGCGCGCTTCGCTGGCCCCGTGTAATCGATGCGAATGCGCTGTGTCTCGCCCGGCTTGAGCGACAGCGACATGGGAAAGACCTGCAACGACGGCGCACAGCTGCCGCTGACCGTACCAGCCGGATAGAAGCGGTTGTTGCCGTCCGGCGCACGATCCCAATCCTCCACGCGGATGATGGCCTGTGTCGGCGTGGCGCCTTCATTGCGCACGCTGAGCACACCACTGCGTTCATCGGTCCCATCCGGACGCAACGTCAGATCGAGCTTGTCGATCGCGAGTTGCGCGTGGAGGGGCGCCGCGACGCCCACACTCGACAGGACCGCAGTGACGAGCAGCAAGCGCCGCGACCACGCGGCCCAACGCCGGGATTGCAGAGAAAATGTCATCGGAGTCATGGTGAGGTCAGCGTGAGGTTGACAGGAATCGTGTAGGCGCCCGGTGGACTCGTCGTCCAGTTCCACAGGGTCCGATAGAACAGGGGGATCGTGACGCCGGCGGTCGCCGCCGCGGACGTGGCGGCCAGTGGCCACAGCGTGGCACTACTGGCGCTGCTGGTCCACGGACCGCTCGCACTCCCGCTCCACAGCAGATCCGAGGACGGCTTCGATGGCGGGGCCGCCGTGCCGCTGTACTGCCAGGTGCTCACCGCGGCCTGAATGGTGACGCGGTACGGCGCGTTGGCCTTCACGCGGAGCTGTGGCCCGGCCTGATCCCTGAAGCCCGTCGCAAAGTCGGACGACGTCAGCGTCGGCAGACTCGTGACACTCTGGCTGAGCACGAGGCTCGCGACATAGGGTCGGGCCAGCTGCAACGACACCACCACCGTGCAGCTCGATCCACCATTGCAGACCGACTGCGCATCGGCGGCACGGATGCCGAATGGGCCCCCTGTGAAAAGCAGGGACAGGCCAAAGGCCGCCCAAAGGCGCGAAGGGGCCATCATTCGGCAGGCGAAATGCAACACGGCCTCCGTGACGGCGCGGCACGGGAACACCGTGCGCGCCGCCCGCGGAGTGTGTTTACGGGCTGGTCAGGGTGTAGTTGACCCCGAGCGTGTACGCGCCCGGAACGTCCGTCGTCCAGTTGTAGAGGACGTTGTAGCCGACGTTGATCGCCTGGCCGGCACTTGCCGCCGAGGACGAGAAGATCGACACGCCCGTCGACGAGAGCGCGACGGGGGTGGTCGCGACGTCCGTGAAAATGCGGAGGTCCGTGGCGGGCTTGGAGCTACCGGCGGGGCCGGTCCACGTCGCGCTAGGGGCAGACACCGTGACCCGGAAACCGGCATTGGCGCGCACGGTCAGCACGGTCGGCGTGGTGGTGCTCCGGCCAGCAGCGGCGCCGAAATCTGCGGCAGTCGGCGTCGGCAGCGTGGTGGCCGACGCGAGTTCCATACGGGCAACCCACGGAATATTGGCCGTGACCGTGTTCGTCAGGAAACAGGTGGCCGGGTCGAAACGCGTCGCAGAGGCGCTGACGCAATTGACGGACGGGGTGGCTTGCGCCTGAGCGGTTCCCGCCAGGACGGCCGACATAGCGGCCGCGGCGATGATCCGAGTGACCTTCATCGATCTACTCCGGAAGTAGGGTTGTACGGGGAAATTCCCGCGTGGCTGCCCGGCGTTTTGTTTGGGGGGCCGGGATCGTGATGGCCACCAGTAGGAAGATCCGGTACGGCTCTTCGTCACATAAACTTGAGTGCGTAAAAGGTCTTACCAAAGTCTGAAAAACAGGGGTTTTGTGAAACAGACTTCACCGTTGCAGTTACTTCCGACGAGTCGTCTCTTCATCGTGCACAACATTTCTCGGCGCATCCGGCGCGCAAATTTCGCGCGAACTCTCGCTCTTGCAACGCTTTGCGCGGCATCGGCCTGCCTCCCGACCCCATCCGACCCTACGGGTGTCACACCGCTGGAAGGGCGCTGGGACGTGACCGGTCAGTTCTCGACTGGCGTCGGCGGCTCGTTTCAGGGCACCATGTCGGTGCAGAGCACGTCGGCGAGTGGCTTTGCCGGGACCTACGACGTGCTCGAGGGCGCTCCCCAGGGACAACAACGGCGGCTCTCCGGCCCGGTCGGAGGACGGATGGCCAGCGCCACCACGACCGAATTTGACGTCAATCTCAATGGCAACACCCGGCGCCACGTGGCCAGCCAAACGGCGGACACCCTGCGCGGCAGCTGGTTCGATGTGACGACCACAGGCACGGTCGAAGCCTCCGGCTCCTTCCGCGCTATCCGGCGCCCCTGAGCGGCCTGCTAGAGCCCTAGCCCGAGCTGCGTGGCCGCCGGACGCCCAACCCCGCCGTCCGTGCGGATGGGTGACAGCGGCAGGCGCTGCGGCGCCGCGGTCACGCTGTCCCGCTTCCAATTGGCCTTGCGAAGCGCCTCACGCGTGGCGCTCAGCGCCAGCTCCGGGGTGTTGTTCGTTTCGCTCAAGTGTGCGAGCACCACACTCCGCAGCCCACGATGGGCGCAGGTCGCTGCCAGCTGCGCTGCGTCCGCGTTCGAAAGGTGCCCCTGATCGCCGCTGATGCGCTGCTTGAGTGGCCACGGATACGGCCCATTGGTCAACAGGGCACTGTCGTGGTTCGACTCCAGCACCAGCACGTCCAGGCGGTCGAGAAATGCCGGGAGCTCCTCCGGCACATGGCCCGCATCGAGGACGATGCCGACGCGTGCGCCGCTCTGCATGTCGGTCAGCACCAAGGCTCGACAATCGACGGCATCGTGGGGGACTGGTAGGTGCTCGACCCCGAAACCACACACCTGCGCGGTTCCTGACGGCGCCAACGGCACCGTCAAGCCCGGGGCACCGCTGGCCTGCACCGCCAGTGCCGCGAGCGTCGGTGCCGAGGCATGCACCGCCCACGACCATCGATCACTGGCCGCCGCCGCACCGCAGGCGTGGTCGACATGCTCGTGCGTCAGCAGCAACGCTCCCACATCATCGGGGACGCGCTGCGCGGCTTCAAAGCGCTTCGCGAGCGTCCGCACCCCAAACCCCGCGTCCACCAGCAACGACCCTTCGCTGCCATCCACGAGAATCGCGTTCCCGCGACTGCCAGAACCCAACATCGTTACCGTAATCACCGCACACTCCTGACCGTCATGGTCACACCTGTGTCATCAGCGCGCCCAACGGACATCGCTACTCGCCAGCTCGTGCACGCGACGCCACCAGACGCGCGCGCTGTCGGTCATGTACATCTGCCGCCGGCCCATCATCCGTTCTGCCGTTTCGATGAACTTGTCCACGGCGAACACGCCGTATGGCGCATGCTCTCCCCACGCAAACGGCGGCACGACCTTCGGCGGCATCGCGTTGAACACATTCGCGCCGGCGCCCACCACGCATCCCGTGGTCAGGCGCAAACCAATCCCGGTCTTCGCATGATCACCGAAGAGCGTTCCGAGAAATTGCAGCTTGCTGTCGCGAATGCCGTCGGGCGTCCAAAGAGCGACGCTGCCATACGTGTTCTTCAGATTGCTCGTGATCGTGCCGGCACCAAGATTTACCCAGCGGCCAAGCACCGAATGGCCGACGAACCCGTCGTGCCCTTTGTTGGCGTGGCCCACGAAGATCGACGACGACACTTCCCCGTGCACGCGGCACACGTCGCCAATCGAACACCCCGCGATCCGGTCGCCGACCACCGTCGACTGACGACCGATATAACAGGGGCCAACCACGCGGGTGAATGCCTGAACCACGGCGCCCTCGCGAAGCAGCACCGGGCCACCAGTCGTATCGAATACGGCGTACGGCTCGATGGTGGCGCCCGCTTCGACGAACACGGGATGCCCGCCAATGATGCTCGCGCGGCCATCCGTCATCGGCGACGCGCCGAGGCGCATGGCGTACGCCGGAATGTCGTCCACCAGCAGCGTCTGCAAATGCGCAATCACATCCCAGACGTCGTCGAGCCAGACGCCCGGCAAGTTCGCCATCGATCCCGTGCTGGGGATCACGTCCTCCAGCGTGAAGCTGGGATCCTGCAACTGGTCGATCGACACCGCCGACGCCAAGCGGACCGCGGCTACGCGATGTTCGATGACCAGCACCGACGCCGTACTGGCGACGGACGTGAGCAACGGCACGGCGCGCGTATTCACCAACCACGAGTTCACCGGCAATTCACCCCGCAGCACCGGCGGCGCGTCGAACTCTTCGAAGCCATGCAGGTGCGGCGACGAAACAAAGCCCAGCGCGTCAGCGCCGATCACATGCTGCCAGCGTTCGCGCTGCAACAGTGCGCCCGTGCGCATCTCTCCGAGCGGGCGCGTGGTCGCAAACGGTTCAAACCGCCGCGCTGTCGCGTCGTCATAGAATACGATCATGAATCGCGAACCTCCGTAGGCAGAGCATCAAGGAGCGTCTTCAGGTCGGCCGCCTTTTCACGCGTGGTGACCATCACGAGGCCGTCGCGCGCGACGACGACGAGATCATGCACGCCATACAACACGACCTGTGTCCCGTCAGCGTGTACGACGTTCCCCGTGGACTGGCAGGCAACGCTGGGCCCCAACATCGCATTGTCCTGCGCGTCACGCTGACGCACCCGATGCAGAGCGGCCCACGTCCCGACGTCGTCCCACGCGAATTGGCCGGGGAGGACCATCACGCGCGCACTCCGCTCGAGGACGCCGACGTCGATCGCAATGCTTTTCACCGTGGCAAAGAACGTCGCCAAGTCATCGCCGGCCTGCTCCAGCGCCGGCTGCACTTCCGGGGTCAGTGCACGGATCTCGTCGAGCAGATCGCCCACGCACCACGCAAAGATGCCCGAATTCCAGAGGTAGCCGTCGGCAACCATACGCACGGCGGTCGCCACGTCGGGCTTCTCGGCGAAACGCGCCACGCGGCGGACATCGTCGTGCACGACCGCCCCCGGTTGGATGTAGCCGAACCCGGGGTCCGGACGCGACGGCACGATGCCGACCGTCACCAGCGCCCGCTCCGTCAGTGCCACCTGCGCCGCCCGGTCGAGCGTCGCCTGGAATGCCGGCACGTCGCCAATCGACCAGTCTGCGTGCGTGCACACCATCACCGCCTCGTCGCCATCGCGCTCGGCAATCACGCGCGCGGCCCACGCCAGCGCCGCGCACGTGCCTGCCGGGCGGGGCTCGGCGATGACATTCTCCGGCGGGAGCGTCGGGTCGAGGCGCAACACCGCATCGCGGAGCGAGGCGTTCGTCAACACGAGCGTCCGCTCCGGCGGCGCCGACGTGCGGAGACGGTCAATCGTGTCAATCAGCATCGGTGCGTCCGTTACCAGCGGCAAAAGCTGTTTCGGACGGTCCGGTGTAGAGAGCGGCCAGAAGCGCGAGCCGATTCCGCCGGCCAGCACCACGTTCCAACGGATCATCGACCTACCCACGGGGAAAGAGGAAACGTCATCCGGTTGCCACCTCGGCGCCGTCAGCCGACGAAGCCTCCGGCATGGTGTACGCGCGCACGCGCGCCAGCAGGCGACGCGGACTGAACGGCTTGGTCATGATCTCTGCGACCCCGAGCGATTCGACTTCGCGAAGCTGCGCGTCTTGCCCAGCCGCTGTCAGGACGATGCACGGCAGCGCGGCCCAGTGCAGGTCCTGCCGAATCGTGCGCAGAATGTCGATCCCCGACATGCCGGGCAGCATCAGATCCAGCACCAGCAGCGCAATGTCCGGGTGCACCTGCAGGGCGTCCAGCGCTTCCGGGCCATGCTCCGCCAGCAGCACGGAAAATCCGTCCTGCTCGAGACGCGTTCGGATGATCCGGCCGATGTGCGGCTCGTCGTCAACGACCAGCACGCGCACGCCATGGGCGGCAGGGGCGGACACGCGGACGGTGCCGGATTCGCTCAGACGAGCGCCGAGATCTGCGCGCGATGGCGACGCAGCTCGAACAGGAGCGACGCGAGATTCGCGCTCGGGTTCAACAGCACCAACAGGTACGCGTCCGTGGAAAGCGCGGTGACGATTACCGTGCCGCCGGCGTACTCGAGGACCATGAGCCCGAATTCCCCACGCTGGGAAGCGAGTCCCATTTCGACGGCGGCGAGCGCCATCGGCGGGACATGGGCGGCCAGCCCCTCGGGGTCCAAGGGCGCCGCGCTGATGCCGTCAATAAGAAGGCCGTCGCGGCCGAGCACGATGGCCGCGTCGACGCCGTCCCGGCGCCGCAGGGCACTGACCAGATCGCGAATGGTGGGCATAGGGGAACGCTGTCCCCCCTGCGGGGTGAAGTCAAGCGACAGGAACGCGTCCGAACCGCTTGCCCGGACACGAGTTGAGCGGTAACCTCCGCTGCGTGATTGACGCCGGCGCTTTCGCCGGATCACCTCTGGAAACACCATGCGCTTCACCCAGTTCGCTTCTACGTCCGGCGCCGCGCGTGCTGCGCGCAGTCTCCGGTCGTTTGTCGTAGCCGCCGGTATGCTCGGCGCGGCCGCCGCCTGCGGAGACAATAGCAACTTCTTGTCGCCGGCCTCTTCGGCCAACGTCATCAGGACGTACAATGTTTGGGCGCTTTCGGGAACCAGCTCGGCGCTACCGGCCGCGGTGCAGTTCAGCGCCCTGACGGCCGAACGGCCGCAGCTTCTGGCCAACGGCTCGGTGAATTTCGAAGTCGCCTTCGATCTTACCGCCGACGGCAAAGTGCGCTTCATGCCGGCCCGCTCGGTCGTCCCGCAGGCGCCATCCGGCGCGCCGACGGTGGGATTGACCAAGTCCACCTCGTCGTTCGCGCAGGTGACGCGCGCGCCGGACCGGGGGTACATCGACGACTCGACACTCGTCGTCGGCGTCAATGAAGTGATACTGGTGCGCCTCGTGAGTTCGGGGTGTGTCTTGGGCGATCCGTATTACGCCAAGGCGGTGGTCGATAGCATCATTGCGACCGAACGCCGCATCGTGCTGCGGGCCCTCACGAACCGCAACTGCGGCTATCGCGCGCTCACCGAAGGCCTCCCCTCGAACTGAACACGATTTCGGTATGCACGATATTCGCCTGTTGCGGGACCAGCTCGACCATTTGCGCGAAGGCATGCGCCGCCGGGGAAAACTGGCGGAGTTCGGCCCCATGCTCGATCGGGCCGAATCGCTCGAGAAGGAGCGCCGCGCCGCCATTACTGAGCTGGAAGGGCAGCAGGCCCGGCGCAACAAGCTCACGCAGGAGGTCGCGCAGCTGCGAAAGGCTGGCAGCGACGCAACGGCACTGATCGCGGAAGGACGCGCGATCGGTGATGACATTGCGGCGCTCGAGCAACGCAAGAACGACGCGGAAGCCGCGGTGCAGGCCATGCTCTACGAGCTGCCCAACATCACGCTGCCGGAAGTGCCCGAAGGCGACGAGTCGCACAATACGGTCGTGAAGTCATGGGGGACGCCGCGTGCAGACAGCACCGGCATCATGCCCCATTGGGAAAAAGGCGCCGAACTCGGGATCCTCGATCTGCAGCGCGGGGCGAAGGTCACGGGCTCCGGCTTCATCGTGTATCGCGGCGCCGGCGCCAAACTCGTGCGCGCGCTCATGAACATGATGCTCGACGCGCACACCGAAGAGCATGGCTACGAAGAGGCCTGGGTGCCGCTGGTGGTAAATCGGGCGAGCATGACTGGTACAGGGCAGCTACCCAAGTTCGAAGACGACATGTACGGCATCCCGGAAGAGGAGCTGTTCCTCATTCCTACCGCTGAAGTGCCCGTCACGAACCTCTATCGCGACGAGATTCTCGAGCTCGGTGATCTCCCCAAAGGCCTCTGCGCCTACAGCGCCTGTTTCCGTCGCGAAGCCGGATCGGCAGGGAAGGACACCCGTGGGCTGTTGCGGGTCCACCAGTTCGACAAGGTCGAGTTGGTGCGATACGCCACTCCGGAAAACTCGCGCGAACAGCTCGAATTGCTCACGGCCCATGCGGAGTCGATGCTGGAACGCCTCGAGCTGCCATATCGCCGGCTCCTGCTCGCCGCCGGCGATACGGGGTTCTCGAGCGCCATGACGTATGATCTCGAGGTCTTCGCCCCCGCCGTGGGCAAGTGGCTCGAAGTGTCGAGCTGCAGCGTGTTCACCGACTTCCAGGCGCGACGCGCGAACATCCGGTACCGTCCGGCGCCAGGGGAGAAGCCGCGCTTCGTCCACACCCTCAACGGCTCGGCGCTCGCATTCTCCCGCATCATCGCCAGCTTGATCGAGCATCATCAGCAGCCGGACGGATCCGTCCGGATCCCCGACGCATTGCAGCCCTACTTCGGTCGCGCGGTGCTGCGGTAACCGCCGCACCGCGCACTGTTCGCCACCGCCGCCATCACACCCCCTCTCGCTATGCGCCGTCGCCGTTGGCCGGTTGTCGCCATGGTTTGCGGCGTCGTCGGCCTGCTGGTCTGGTACGTCGCGTACACACAGCACGTCGTCTCGCAATTGCGCGACGCCGCGGCGGGGCAGGGGCGCATGTACGCACGCATCTACGAGGCGTTGCAGGACACGAGTCTCACCGCCGATCCGACGAGCGCACTGCTCGATCTTTCCGTACAGATTCGCCAATCCGGACTTCCTCTCGTATTGACCGACCGGAATGGACGCGTCTCGGCGACCGCCAATCTCCCGGCCGACCTGGTCCCCGCCGACAGCATTCGCTTTCGGCGCTATGTCGCGGAGCTGGATCGCGAAAACGCCCCCATCGTCGAACCAGCCGTAGGAGCGGTCCACTACGGAGATAGCGCCATCGTCAGCGGACTACGCTATATCCCGCTGCTGCAGGCCTGCGGCATCATCATGTTGGTCGGCTTCGGACTGTACGCACTGGTTGAGCGCGGGCGAGCGGAACGCGAGAAGGTCTGGGCCGGGATGGCCCGCGAAGCCGCCCATCAGTTGGGTACCCCGCTGTCGGCACTCTCGGGATGGATCGAACTGCTGGCCGACTCCGTACATGGCGCCACCGCGTCGCGGGCCGTCGAAGCCATGGGGCAAGACCTGCTCCGTCTCGAGCGTGTCTCGCATCGGTTCGAACGCATCGGTCGTCCACCACGGGACGAGCAGGTCGACGCGGCCGCGCTCGTACAGCGACTCGCCAGCTATTTCGCCGAGCGGGCGCCCACGTTGGCGCGAACGGTCACCATTCGGAGTGAACGCCCCGAGGGGCCGGTCATGGTACGGGGTGATCAGGTGTTGCTCGAGTGGGTGCTCGAGGTCCTCATCAAGAATGCCATGGACGCCCTTGGGGGGCGGAATGGTGGGGTGGTCGTCTCGGCGACGCCCCTCCCGGAGGGCGGTGCGCGTATTCGGGTCCACGACGACGGTCCCGGCGTGCCGCGCAAGCTCCGCCGTCGCATCTTTGACGCTGGCTTCTCCACCAAAGAGCGCGGCTGGGGCATCGGCCTGTCGCTGGCCCGGCGGATTGTCGAAGAAAATCACAATGGGCAGCTTATCCTCGCCGAGACCGACCGTGGCGCCGCGTTCGACGTTATCTTGCGTGGATGACGACGACGGGTTTCAACGGATCTCTCTTTGACGCGGCGCCAGCGGCCCCTGCGCTCGACCTCGACGCGATTACGCGCGGCCTCAATCCGGGACAGCGCGAAGCGGTCTTCCACGATGACGGGGCAGCGCTGGTGCTGGCAGGGGCCGGCTCCGGCAAGACGCGCGTGCTCACGACGCGCATCGCGCGCCTGATCGGCACGCAGAACGTCGCGCCGCACGAAATCCTGGCGGTCACGTTCACCAACAAGGCGGCCGGCGAAATGCGTGAGCGGATCGCCAAGCTCCTCGGGCACGAGCCAAAGGGCATGTGGTGCGGCACGTTCCACTCGCTCGGGGCCCGCATGCTGCGCGGCGTGGCCCCGCTCGTCGGACGCGAGCAGAACTTCACGATCTACGACGAAGACGACACGCTCGGCGCCATCAAGCGCGTGATGGAGAAGCGCAAGCTCAGCCCCACGCAGTTCGCGCCCAAGGCCATCATCAGCGCCATCTCGAGCGCCAAAAATGCGCTCGTCTCGCCGAATGAGTACGCCCGCGTGGCGCGCGATACCTTCACGTCGGCGGTGGCTGGCGTCTACAGCGATCTCGAAGTGGCGCTCCAGCAAACCAACGCGGTCACGTTCGATGATCTGCTGGTGCTCCCCGTGCGCGCTCTCGAAACCGATCAGGGGCTGCGCGAGCATTATCAGCGACGGTTCCGCTATGTCCTCGTCGATGAGTATCAGGACACCAACGCGGCGCAGTATCGATTCGTCCAGCTCATCGGCGGTGGCTACGGCAACGTCATGGTCGTCGGCGACGACGACCAGTCCATCTACGGCTGGCGCGGCGCCGACATCCGCAACATTCTCGACTTCGAACGTGACTTCCCAGGCGCGCGCGTCGTGCGGCTGGAAGAAAACTATCGGTCGACGCCCAACGTGCTGGCGCTGGCGAACGCGGTCATCGAGGAGAACACCGAGCGCCGAGGCAAGACGCTGCGCGCCACGCGGCCGGCCGGCGAACCCGTTACGCTGATCGAAACACTCGACGAACGTGACGAAGCCGACTTCATCGCGGAAACGATCGTGACACGGTTGGCATCGAGTGATTTGGCGCGGCGCGATTGTGCCGTGCTGTATCGCACCAACGCGCAGTCACGCGCGATCGAAGACGCATTCCGTCGTCGCAGTATCCCATATCGCCTCGTCGGCGCCGTACGCTTCTACGATCGCCGGGAAATCCGCGATCTCATGGCGTACCTCAAGTTGGTGGCCAACCCTGCCGACGACGAAGCCTTCCGCCGCGCCGTCAACGTGCCCAAGCGTGGACTCGGCGATGCGACCATTGCGCTGCTCGTGGAAAAAGCGACACAGGAAGGCAAGCCGCTGCTCGAGGTCGCGTCGCGACTCGATGTCATCGCGTCGCTGCGTCCGGCCGCGCGCGGGGCGATCGACGAATTCGTCACGCTGGTACACCGGTTGCGCGCCGCCGCCGTCGATGCCGCCGTGGACGAACTCCTGCGTGATCTCGTGCAAGCCATCCGCTACGCCGATCACCTGCGCGCCGAGGGACCGGAAGGGCAGGAACGCATTGAAAACGTCCGCGAAATGATCGCCGGGGCGGCCGAAGTCGTCGCCGATGAAGGTGGCGAAGTCGGGCTCACGCCGCTCGATCATTTCCTCCAATCCTCGACGCTGGTGGCAGGCATCGACAAGCTCGATCCCAATGCCGACGCCGTCGTATGCATGACCATGCACAACGCCAAGGGACTCGAGTTCCCGCTCGTGTTCGTCTGTGGACTCGAAGACGGGTTGTTCCCGTTGGCGCGTGCGAGTGAAGACCCGAGTCAGCTCGAAGAAGAACGCCGCTTGTTCTATGTCGGCATCACGCGCGCCGAAGAGAAGTTGTATCTCACCTGCGCCGAGCAGCGCCGCCGCAACGGCGAGCTCATGGTGTCCATGCCGTCGCGCTTCCTCAAGGTCATCACGCCGTCACTCGCCGAGCGCGGGAAGACGGCGCGTGCCAAACACGAAGGGCGCGGTGGTTTCACTGGCCTCGGCAGCAGCACCGGTGGCGCAACGACTGGCGGAGGCCCCCGTCGCAGTGGCGGCCCCTACGGTTCGTCCGCGTACGCCGATCGCCCGAACAACATTCCCTTCGAGACGGCGCCACCGGGTGGATTCAGCGCTCCCAATCGCCGCGACAAGCTGCCCAACCCGGAAGACGAGTCGCAGGATGCGCCCAGCTTCATGCCGGGCGAGCGCGTCAAGCACGCGAAGTTCGGATCTGGAACGATTGCCGAACTCACCGGCAGCGGTCGCGACATGAAGGTGCGTATCGACTTCGACGATGAAGAGATCGGGCGGAAGACGCTCGTGCTCGCACAGGCCAAACTCGAGAAGGGATGGGACTGATATGTCGGTGACTCCGGACGATGTGCGGCACGTCGCGCGTCTTTCACGCGTCGGAATCGATGAGGATCGCATTCCCGCGCTCGTCGCGGAACTCAACGGCATTCTGGGGCACATGGAGGCGTTGCAGCAGGTCGACGTGTCCGGTGTCCCGCTGGCACCCCCCGAACAGGCAGCGCCGCTGCGCGACGACGCGCGACCGTCCGACGACTTGCGGCGGAGCCGCGACGCGTTTGCGCCAGCGATTCGCGATGGATTCTTCCTGGTGCCGCGACTCACTACCCACGAGGCGCTTGGTGCGTCGGCGTCGGAGGACGCATGAGCCAGCACGTCGCACTCGAGACGCTGCGTGCACACACGGTGTCCCAAGCGTGGACCGCCTTTGACGAGGTCAAGGCGGGCCCCGACGGGCTGAACGCGTTTCTCTCGGTCGATCGCGAGGCAACGGGCGCCGCATCCGGCCTGCTCGCTGGGGTTCCGGTCGCCATCAAGGACAACTTGACGACGCTGACGCTGCCCACAACGTGCGGCTCGCGTATCCTCGAAGGATATGTCAGCCCCTTCGAGGCGACCGCGGTTCGCAAGTTGCGCGAGGCCGGGGCGGCGATCATCGGCAAGACGAATATGGACGAGTTCGCGATGGGCTCGTCGAATGAGAACAGTGCGTATGGCGCCGTGAAGAACCCGCTCGATCACACGCGCGTTCCTGGCGGCAGCTCTGGTGGCTCGGCCGCTGCCGTCGCCGCCGGCGTGGTACGAGTGGCGTTGGGCTCGGAAACGGGTGGGTCGGTACGGCAGCCTGCGGCCTTCTGTGGTATCGTCGGCATCAAACCCACGTACGGTCGCGTCAGCCGCTACGGGTTGGTCGCGTATGCCTCCTCGCTCGACAATGTTGGGGTGCTGGGGGCCACGGTCGCCGATGCGGCGGCGGTGTTGCAGGTGATCGCCGGACATGATCCGTTCGATTCCACCAGCGCCGACGTCCCGGTTCCGGACATGGTTCCGGCGCCGAGTTCTGCGGACAAGCCCCTCGCTGGTTTGGTGGTGGGGAAGCCGCGCGAGTATTTCCCGGACTCGCTCGACCCGCGTATCGCGGCACACTGTGAGCGGGCCTTGCAACAGCTTGAACGCCTCGGCGCTGAAGTGCGCGAGGTGTCGCTGCCGAGCACCGCGCTCGCGATTCCCGTGTACTACGTGATCGCGCCAGCCGAAGCCTCGAGTAATCTCGCACGCTACGATGGGGTGAGATACGGAGTGCGACAGGTCGCTGGCGATCTACCGCAGATGTACGAACGGACGCGCTCGAGCGGCTTCGGTGCCGAAGTCACGCGACGCATTCTGCTGGGCACGTACGTGTTGAGTGCCGGCTACTATGACGCGTACTACAAGCGGGCACAGGCTGTTCGTTCGCTCATCGCGCAGGAGTTCGCGGATGTGTTCAGCAGCGGTGTGCATCTCCTGTTCACGCCTACCGCCCCCACCCCGGCGTTTCGCCTCGGTGAAGTCTCCGAGCCGTACAAGATGTATCTCAGCGATATCTTTACGGTGACCGCGAACCTCGCCGGCATTCCCGCCATGTCGCAGCCCATTGGGCGTGTCGACGGCATGCCGGTGGGTGGGCAGTTCATGGCGGCAGCCTTTGACGAACCCACGATGCTGCGCGCCGCCGCGGCGCTCGAGCACGCGCTGTCGTTGGAGGACAACACGTGAGCCGTACCTCTGCACCACTCGACTGGGAGCTCGTCATTGGGCTCGAAGTGCATTGCCAACTCCGCACCCGCAGCAAGATCTTCTGTGGCTGCAGCTGTACCTTCGGCGCGGAGCCCAATGCCAACACCTGTCCCGTCTGTCTCGGCCTGCCGGGCGCGTTGCCAGTGCTCAACGCGCACGCCGTGACCTTGGCCACGCGCGCCTCGCTGGCGCTGGGATGCACGGTCCACGACACGTCGGTCTTCGCACGAAAGAATTACTTCTATCCCGATCTGCCCAAGGGCTATCAGATTTCGCAGTTCGATCGCCCGCTCGCGACCAATGGTGCCGTGGTGGTGGGAATCAACCCTGATGGCGGCCCCCGCGTCATCCGCGTGCATCGGGTGCACATGGAAGAAGATGCGGGCAAGTCGGTGCACGATCGATTCGCCGATGCGTCGGCGATCGACCTCAATCGTGCCGGAACGCCGTTGGTCGAGATTGTCTCCGAGCCCGATATCCGCAGCGCCGCCGATGCGGTGAGCTATGCGCGTCGCCTCAAGCAGATCCTCGAATACGCCGAAGTCTCCGACGCGAACATGGAGGAGGGTTCGTTGCGCGTCGACGTGAACATCTCCGTGCGTCGGTTCGGCGACGATACCCTCGGCACAAAAACCGAGATCAAGAATCTCAATTCGTTCTCGGCCATCGAACGTGCGGTCGAGATCGAATTCACAAGACAGTGTGAAGTCCTCGAGAGTGGCGGTCGCATCGAGCAGCAGACCATGCTCTATGACGACAAGCGCAATCAGGTGCGGCCGGCGCGTAGCAAAGAAGGCAGTCACGATTACCGCTACTTCCCCGATCCCGATCTGCCACCGCTTCGATTGTCCGCCACCTTCATCGCGGAGCAGCAGGCGGCGTTGCCTGAGCTGCCGCCCGCACGACGTCAGCGTTTCGCCGCGCAGTATCAACTCAGCGACGTGGATATCGAACAGCTTGTGGTGACGCGGGAATTGGCCGACACGTTCGAAGCCGTCGCGTCGGCATCGGGAGACGCCAAGCGTGCCGCCAACTGGATGCTCGGCACTGTGCTCGCGTCGGTCAACGCGTCAGGGACGGCGCTGTCCGCACATCCGGTTTCGCCCGAACGTCTCGGGGCGCTCATCAGACTTGAAGCTGCGGGCGACCTGTCGAACACGGCCGCGCGGCAGCTGTTCGGCATGCTGGAGCAACACGACGGAGATCCGCTGGAGATGGCGCGCGAAGCCGGACTGCTTCAGGTGCGCGACGACGATGCGCTCGTGCGATGGATCGATGAAGTGTTCGCCGAAAACCCCGCGGAGGCCGCACGATTCGTCACTGGCGAGAGGAAGCTTCAGGGGGTGCTCGTCGGCCTGGTGATGAAGAAGTCCAAAGGCGCGGCCGACCCCAAGAAGGTCAATCAGTTGCTGGGCGCTCGCGCGGGCTGAACAGTGCGGTGGGCAGCTCCGCCGCGTGGCGGAGCACACTGCTCGGCATACCGAACATGCGATCGGCCTCCAATGCCGCGCGCATGTCGCCGCCCTGACGCCGCGCCAGTCGGCGCACCTGTTTGGCCTCACGAAGGGGTTTCTCGCCGGACGGATCAAAGCTGAAGGGCTCGCTGTGATCCCACCGGTTGAGAAAGTCGACCACGTAGTCGAAGGAGCGCGACAGGTACCGTCCCACATCAGCGTCGCTGAGATCCCACCGACTGTTCTCCGACACCAGCTGAAAGATGCGCTGCCACGATTCCGTATCCGTCACGTACACCATACCACGGAAAATCCGGCGATTGGTCGGTGTGCCGAACAGCGTGGGGCTCAGAATGCGATCGAGATGCTGGTCGGCGCGCGAGTGATCGAGCGACAGCAGCTCGCGCGCGCGGCGCGGCCACACATCGCCGATGTGCGTGTCGATGCGGCTCTCCCAATAACTGTGCCCGAGCGCCGCCGTGCTCGACGTGACCGCCAACTGACGCGGCACGAAGAAGTTGTGCGCAACGACGTCGGCCGCGAGGTGGGAGAGATATCCGAGCGCGAATGAGCGGAGCGCAGGCGGCTCGGCATCACGGTGAATCTCGAGCCCCACGTGCCACGCATGACAGTGCCGCCCTACGGCCGCGTACTTTTTCGCGATGCTCGTATCGGCGGCAATGGACCCATACAAGAAATCAGCCGGATAGGTCGCGAGCAATTCGGCCACGGCCGACGGCACCAAGTGCAGATGCCGGAGTACGGCATCTCCGAGGTACACATGGGTGCCAGGGGTCCACGCCCAGAGCTCCGCGGGCAGCAGTACCACCCCGAAGACGGCAGCCAGCAGGCAAGAGAGCCAAGGCAGCCGAGGGCCGTCAGTCACGGCGCTTCCGGCGACCGGACGGTACGCGCGACAGCAGCTCGTCTGCGCCAAGGCGCACGCCGCGGATGGCAGACACGGCCGTAATCGCTGTCTCCTCGAGTTCGTCCTGAATGACATCGAGGACGGCGTTCACTTCGTCCACCCGCTGGGCGGTTACTTCCGCCGCATCGAGAATGGTGTCGCCGATCTTGCCCGCCGCGTTGCTCATCGTATCCACATTGCGCCGGACACTTGCCACCATCTCACGCGCGTCGCCGACCATCGCGTTCGCATTGGCCAGCATGGGGCGCGTGTCGGTCGTCAGTCGCTCGAGTGTGGCGTTGAGCTTCTTCACCCCTTCGCGCAATCCGGCCAGCAGAAGGATGAACGCCACGAGGGCGCCCACGGCGAGCAGCAGGACGACAATCTGCAGAATGCCACTGGTCCACTCGAGAATACCGCGGTCGGGGATTGTGCGGGCAATGATCGTGTCGGGCAGGGTTACCGCCTGCACCAGGGACCACGACAGGAGCCGGGGGAGTGCGCTCAGAAGGGCCATAACGTGATCTAAGGGTTGCTGAGGCTCGTGTCCATGGCGCCGCATGACTAAGCTTGAATCTCACGGTTTTGCCAATCCCGCGCCTCGCCCAATCCATGTCTGCGGTCCAATACATCGTCGAAGGTGGTCAACGTCTTCAGGGTAGCATTCGTCCTGCGGGCAATAAGAATGCCGCCCTGCCCATCGTGGCCGCGGCGCTGATCACGGACCAGCCTGTACAGTTGCACAACGTCCCGCGCATCCGCGACATCGAAACACTTGTCGAACTGCTGCGGACGACTGGCGCCGAGTGCGAGTGGAACGGGGAGAATTCGCTGCGGATTCACGCGCGCGAGGTGCGGGCCGCCGACCTCGATCCGGCCATGTGCGTGCGCATCCGCGCCTCGATCCTCTTGGCCGCGCCGCTCCTGGCGCGCTGTGGCACCGTCACGCTTTCCCCCCCGGGGGGCGACGTTATCGGACGCCGTCGTCTCGATACCCACTTCCATGTACTGCAGGCGCTGGGCGCGACGTACGAGCTGGGGGCACGATTCCGCTTCGATACCAAGGGCCTCGTCGGCGCCGATGTCTTTCTCGACGAGCCCAGCGTCACGGCAACCGAAAACGCGCTGGTGGCGGCCGTCGCGGCCAAGGGACGCACCATCCTGCGCAACGCGGCCAGTGAGCCGCACGTGCAGGACCTCGCGCGCTTCCTCGTCGCGCTCGGTGCCCGAATCGACGGCATTGGCTCGAACGTGTACACGATCGAAGGCGGCCTGCCACTTGGCGGCACCACGCACGAGATCGGCCCGGACCATATTGAAGTCGGCTCATTCATCGGCCTCGCCGCCGTCACTCGCTCCACGTTGCGCATCGAACGCGCCGGTGTCGAGCATCTGCGCAGCACGTTGCTCGGCTTCGAAAAGCTGGGCATCTCGTGCACGGTCGACGGCGATGACCTGATCGTCCCGGCCGACCAGTCGCGCCGCATGCAGAATGACCTCGGTGGGCACGTCGCCAAGCTCGAAGACCAGCCGTGGCCGGCGTTTCCTGCCGATACGATGTCGATCGCCATCGTCGCGGCGACCCAGTGCGAAGGGATGATTCTCTTCCACGAGAAGATGTTCGAGTCGCGTCTGTACTTCACTGACAAGCTCGTAGGTATGGGCGCGCGCATCGTGCTCTGCGATCCGCATCGCGCCATCGTGTCCGGTCCCACACAGTTGCGCGGCGGGACGGTCGAGTCGCCGGACATTCGTGCCGGCATGGCCATGTTGCTCGCGGCGCTCTGTGCCGACGGCACGAGCGTGATCAACAATGCGCAGCAGATCGAGCGCGGGTACGAGCGCATCGAACAGCGGCTCGGCGCGCTTGGCGCGTCCATCAAGCGCGTCACGCTCAGCGCGCAGTAGTCGGTTGGCCGTGTTTTCGACGCTGCAGGACGCCGAGGAAGTGCAGGGGCTGCCCGCTGGGATCCGCGGCTGGACCACGACGCGCGGCAACGGCAGTTTCGGATTGGGGAGCGCTGAGCCGGTGGGCGAGGTCATGGGCCGCTGGTCGGCGTTGCAGGCGGACCTCGCGACCCTCGGCGTTACACGTCTGGCCACCGCGCATCAGGTCCACGGGGCTGCCGTGGCCGTGCACGATGCCGGCTGGACCGGATGGTTGCGCGGGCAGGGTATCGACGGGCATGTCACCACCGCGCGGGGGACGGCGCTCGCGGTCACCGTCGCCGATTGCACGCCGGTACTGGTGTGGCATCCGCGCGGCGCGGTGGCAGCGCTACACGCTGGCTGGCGGGGAACGGCGGCGGGCATTCTGGACCGAGGGCTCGACCTGTTCGAGGCCATGGGTTTCCCGTCTCGCGAATGCGGGGTCTTCCTCGGGCCGGCGATCTGCGGTACCTGTTACGAGGTCGGTCCCGAAGTGCTGACCGCGGTGACGGGCACCTCCGCGACCGAAAAGGGGTATCTCGATGTGCGGGCGGTGCTGGAGCAGCAGGCCAGCGCGCGCGGCATCGGGGCGGTGACCATCGACCGCGGCTGCGCGCGCTGTCATCAGGAGCGGTATTTCTCGCACCGGGGCGGCGATGCCGGCCGGATGTTGGGGCTCGTCGCCTTGCTGTAATCGTGCCAAGACAGTCCGAGTTGTCCGGAGAACGGCCAGTCATCTTGACCCCGTCCCCTCCCGTCCATAGCTTGCAAGACTGAGAAGTAACCTCTTCGTGACCTCGCCCGCCTCGCGCGGGTGGAAGAAGTGTGGGGATGGCCCCCACACTTTTTTGTTCTCTTGGGGTTACGTGGCGTTCATCTGCCAGCCGTGTCTGCGGGCATGGTCTGGTGGCGTTCTGGAAGTCGTTCGGGAGGTCGGCAGATGGGCGAGTCCATCGAACCCATTGTGGCACGGGAACTTGACACCCTGGGCTTCGATCTGGTCGAGCTGCGTCGGGGGGGCTCAAAGGCCCGCCCAGTGCTGGAGATCCGGATCGATCGCCGGGACGAAGAGAAGGTGACGGTCGACGATTGCGCACGCGCCTCCCGGGCGCTGGAAGCCCGGTTGGAGGCGGATGCGTTGGTCGCCGAGCAGTATGTGTTGGAGGTGTCCTCGCCTGGCGCGGACCGGCCGTTGCGACACGCGGCCGATTGGCGCCGTTTTGTTGGGCGCCGGGCGACGGTCACTTGTGCATTGTTGGCAGGCGGAAAACAGGAAGTCGAGATTCTCGCGCTGGATGGCGAGGCAGGCGCTGAGGTCGCGTTGGTGCGGGATCCCAAGGGGCGGGAAGTGCAGGTGCCGCTCCGAGAGGTCACGCAAGCGCGACTGGCGTTTCACTGGAAACGATAGGGGAGACGGATGGCCGGATCGGCGGAAATTCTCACAGCACTACGTGAGCTGTCGAATCTGAAGCAGATCACGCGCGAGGAGCTGCACGGGCTTCTCCAGGACGGCATTCTTGCCGCCCTGGCGAAGAAGCACGGGGCCAACGTCCAGGCGGAAATCGAAATCGATGAAGTCAAGGGCGCCATTCGCATCGTGCTGCTGAAGACGGTCGTGAATGAAGTCACGGACGAATCGCGTGAAGTCACGCTCGAAGAAGCGCGCTTCATGGATCCGGAATTCCAGGCGGGCGACGTCATGGAAATCCCGGTCGACTTCATGGAATTCGGACGCACGGCCGTTCAGGCAGCCAAGCAGCGGATCATTCAGCGCGTCCGCGAAGGCGAGCGCACCCGCATCCGCGACGAGTTCGCCGGACGCGTGGGCGACTTGCTCTCGGGCGAAGTGCAGCAGATCGAACGCGGCAAACTGGTGGTCATGCTCAACAAGTTCCGTGAGGCGGAAGCCATCATTCCGTACCGCGAACAGAATCACCGCGAGCATTACCATCAGGGCGAACCCGTGCGCGCGGTTCTCAAGCGCGTCGAAGATACGCCCAAGGGCCCGCGCCTCATCTTGAGCCGTGCCGATGCGCTCTTCGTGCAGGCGCTCTTCAAGCTCGAAGTGCCGGAAATCCAACAGGGCATCGTGGAGATCAAGGCCGCCGCGCGAGAAGTGGGCAGCCGCACCAAGATCGCGGTCACGTCTCGCGATGACGCCGTCGATCCGGTCGGCGCGTGCGTCGGCCTCAAGGGCGCTCGCGTGCAGGCGGTCGTCAACGAACTGGGCGGCGAACGCATCGACATCGTACCGTGGTCGCCCGATCCGGAACGCTTCGCCAAGCTGGCGCTGGCGCCCGCGCGCGTCGCGCGCGTCTTCAGTGATGCCGTCTCGCGGACCATTCAAGCGGTCGTCGACGAAGATCAGCTGTCGCTGGCCATCGGTCGCAACGGACAGAATGTCCGTCTCGCGTCCGAGCTGACGGGATGGAAGATCGACCTGTACTCGAGTCGTGAGTGGTTGGAGAAGGGCGGCGAAAATCCGCTCTTTGCCCCGCTCCCCGAGGACGAGGTCGAAGCCGACATTCCGCTCACCGAAATCGAAGGACTCGAAACGGCGACGGTCGCGGTGCTCTCCGAAGCCGGGTACAACACGCTCAACGATATCCTCGATCTCGATCGCGACGATCTGTTGCGCTTGCCGGGCATCGCGCCCGAGGAAGCCGACCGCATCATGTCGATCATCGATGAGCTGACGACCGAGGATGACGAAGGTGGTCGCAGCGCGTGAGTGACGGCGACAGCGTGCCGCCGGCCCTCGATGATGTCACGCGCCGCAAGGTGCTGGGACTCGTCGGGCTCGGCGCGCGAGGTCGGCTGGTAGTGATTGGCGTCGAGCAGGTGAAGATCGCGGCGCAGAAAGGCAATTTGCAGATGGTGATCGTGGCGCAGGATGTCTCGCGCCACTCGCTCGATAAAGTCGTGCCGGTCCTTCGGGCCCGGCGCGTCGAGATGGTGGAGTGGCCTAGTGCGGCCGAGTTGGGCGGCGCTGTGGGGCGGGATACCACGGCGGCGATCGGGATCGTAGATCAGGCGCTGGCGCGGGGTATCCGTGGCGCCGTGGCCGGGGCAGCCCCGGCAGGCGACGCGACGCGCGTTTCGCGGTAGGAGGATGGGTTGAGCAAGCTTCGTGTGCATGACATGGCAGGTGAGTTCGGCATCTCGGCTGACGAGGTGATCGCGCTGCTGCGCCAGATGGATGTGCCGGTTCGCAGCCATTTGTCGCTGCTGACCGACGATCAGGTTTCTCGTATTCGCGCCCGCTGGGAGCGCGAAAAACGCGTGCGTGCCGAAAAGGCACAGCCGGCGCCGGCCGCGGCCCCGCGCCGCCGCCGCACG
>CANGXD010000009.1 GCA_947457545.1 Gemmatimonadaceae bacterium | reverse complement strand
TCGATGTTCCATCGTCGAGTAGCGCCATCAAAGCCATGTGCTGACGGGCCGAGGCCCAGATACGGAACGCCTCGCCAATACGCACTGTTGTGACGCGCTCGTCGACCCGGACGCGCGAAATTGGACACTTCGTAGTGCTCGAAACCGGCCCCGACGAGTTGTGCATGGGCGCTGAGAAATTCGCGCTCGTAACGTTCTTCGGGCGCTTCCGCTTCTTCACCGCGCGCATGCCTGCGGCCCAGCGGCGTATGTGGCTCGACTGTGAGTCCGTACAGGGAAACGTGATCCGGTGCGAGTGCGATGAGTTGCTGAAGATCGTGCTCCCAGTCTCGCGCCAACCGCTCGGGGGTCGCAAAAATCAGGTCGAGTGAAAACGCGGCAATACCTCCGGTTCGAGCCGCGTCCACCGCACGGACTGCGCCAGCCGCGTCGTGCACACGGTGCATCCACGAGAGCACGTCGTCATCGAAACTCTGCACACCGATGCTGAGTCGATTGACCCCCGCCTCGCGCCACGCGATGACCGCATCAACCGAGATATCCTCAGGGTTCGCTTCGAGTGTGACCTCGGCGTCCTCCGCCCATTGCACGTGCGACCGGAGCGCCTCGAGCGTCGCGCGCACGCCGTCGGCCCCGAGTCGGGACGGTGTTCCGCCACCGAGGTAGACCGTGCGCAGCAGTGCGGACTGTTCACGCACACGACGGGTCTCGCATTCACGTGAAACGCAGTCAGCGAACGAACGCCACGGCACTTCACGCCGTACGGCAATGGCGAAATCGCAGTAACTGCACCGGCGCGCGCAGAACGGCACGTGCAGATACAGATGCTCGTACTTCGGCAATACCGCGGGATCAGCCCCCGTTGGCGACACGCGTATCTGACTCACCCGAGCCCGACAGCCGTTCTGGCATGTCCCGCCGCATCGAAGGTGACGAGTCCGTCAATCTCGAGCAGCGCCAGCACGGCGCTGACCTGTCGCGGTGGAAGTCCGGTATGGCGCGTGATGGCGCTCAGTTCCATGACGCCCTGTTGCAGCGCATCCCAACACAGCGCGGCATCACCATCGAGGGCGATACCGACCGTGGGCGAAGCGGCCATGGAGAGCAGCGCTAGCACATCCTCCGGACACAGAATGGGTTCGGCGTGTTCGTACTTCAGCAGCGCATTGCCGCCACGGCCCGTTGGCGCGTCGATGGCATGCGGCACGACCGCGAGTGTGCGCGACAGCTCACGCGCGTAGCGAGCGGTGTTGAGGGCGCCACTGCTCTCTGGTGCTTCGACGACAACCGTAACATCGGCCAAAGCGGCGATCAGTCGGTTACGCAGCGGAAACGACCCACCATGACCCGTGTCGCCGGGCCCGAGCTCGCTCATGACGAGCCCCTCGCGCGCAATGCGGTCCTGCAGAGCGCGATGCGGTTTGGGATAATACTGATCGATCCCGGTACCCAACACCGCCACGGTGCGGCCACGCGCTGCAAGCGCCGCCTGATGCGCCGCGCCATCGATCCCTCTGGCAAGGCCGCTCACGACGCAAACCCCGGCGCGGGCACAGGCGGACGCGATTGCCGTGGCCACGCGAATGCCGTACGGCGTAGCGTTACGCGTGCCGACAATGGCCACGGCTGGCGGTTCGGCAATGGCCAGTGTGCCACGCACCCACAGATGCTTGGGGGGGGACTTCAGCGCCCGCAAGCGCTCCGGATATGCGGCCGACTCCGGGGAGAGACACCACGCGTCAACGGCCTGCGTGGTGTCTCCTGCGCGTGGCTCAGGGGAGAAGTTGTGCATCCTGCTCCGGCTTCAGCGCTTCTGCACGCATGGCCAGAATCTGGCTCCACCATCCATCGAGCATGACGTCGAGCCCCATGCGTCCTGCACCGCTGATGGCATACATCGCGAACGCACCGCGCGAATCGATTTCGGGGATATAGTGTTCGCCGAGCAGATCGAGCTTGGAAAACACGACACAGAACGGCTTGCGGGCGAGCTCTTCGGAGTACGCCGCAATTTCGTGCCGAAGCTGATCGAACTCCGCCTGCCAATCGAGGGCATCGATAGGAATGAGAAACGCGAGCAACCGCGTACGCTCGATGTGCCGCAGGAACTGCAGCCCGAGCCCTTTGCCCTCGTGGGCGCCCTCGATGATGCCGGGAATGTCGGCGACGACGAACGAGCGATGATCGCTGAGCGGCACGACGCCAAGGTTCGGCGACAAGGTCGTAAAGGGATAGTCGCCGATCTTGGGACGCGCCGCGGAGATGACGGAGAGCAGCGTGCTCTTGCCGGCATTGGGCTGTCCGACGAGACCGATATCCGCGATGAGCTTGAGCTCGAATTCGAGCTTGCGCGCCTGCCCTTCTTCGCCGGGCTGCCACTCGCGCGGCGCCTGATGAGTAGCGGTGACGAAGAACGCGTTGCCCTTGCCGCCGCGCCCGCCCTTGGCGACGGTCAGTAAATCGCCGTGCTCCATGACTTCGCCCACCAGTTCCTTGGTGTCGGCGTCACGGATGATCGTCCCGGGAGGTACGGGCATGACGATGTCCTCGCCGGACCGCCCCGTTCGGTTGGAGCCTTCGCCGTGGTGGCCGCGCTCCGCCTTCCATGCATCCCGGTAGGTGTAATCGAGGAGCGTGGTCAGGTTGCGGTCAGCCTGCACGATGACATCGCCACCGCGCCCGCCGTCACCACCGTCGGGTCCGCCCATGGCCACATATTTTTCGCGGCGAAAGGACGTCTGGCCCGAACCACCGGTGCCGGCTTCCACTTTTACGAGTACGCGATCGACGAACATAAGACGCTCTTGGCTCTCTAGAAGAAATTCACTTCCCGAGCACGCGCGCCCACAGCCCCTGATACCGCACGACATCGTCGGCGTCGAGGAGTGGCGCAATGACATTGAGCGCCGACGAGACTGTCGTTTCCGACGCTCCGGCGTGCAACGCCCCGTGCAGATGGGAATGCAGCTGACGATCCTGCTTCGCGATGGCGCAGGCGGCCATCACGCACAACTCGCGGCGCGCCAGATCGAGCGGCGCGCGCGACAACACTTTTCCGTACCCTTCTTCCACCATCCACCGGTCGAGCGCTGGATGCAGATCGTGGATATTGACCCGCAGCCGGTCGTAGAACCGGCCGTACACCGTCGAGCACGTTCTCTCACCCTGCGACTGACGCAGCGCCGGATCGTCGATAGCGTAGTCATCGCGGTCGGGTGCCTGCACGCCACTGATTCGACGCCATTCCCGCGCCGAGTTCAGTGCTCGCGGAAACCCGGCAAAGAGATAGGTCTGCAAGATGACTTCTTCGACCCAGACCGTACGCACCGTCCCCACCGCCGCGGTGAGCGCCTGGCGCATTTGCTGTTCACTCCCGCCGGCGAGTACGGCCGCGAGATGGACCAGCGCGGCCGTCTCGCTATCCAACGACGAGAGGATAACATGGGCGGTGTCGGGTGTTGTCACCGAATCTACGACCGTTGGGTCGTCGGAACGCAGCGTGTCGCTCATAGCGAGAACTCCATCGCATCACCGACATCGCCGTCACCCACACGCACCATCCCCACAGGTTCTCCGCGTGTATTGCGAACGGCCCGCTGCACATGTTCTCGCAGCGCGTCCGGTAACGGATTGGGGAGCGCGTCGTACGCGGCCAACAACGCCAACACCGCCGGATACTGTGCACGTGGGGCGCCATCCTCCACCTTGATGGCAAAACCCAATGCACGGTCCACAATGGCGAACGTATGCACGCCTTCGGCGCCGATCTTGCACAACACGTTGCCACCACACGCGTCCATCAGCACCGTATCGAAACGATCGGTGCCCCCGACCAAAAACGGATGGGAGGTCATGGCGCTGACCACACGCCGACTGGCGGCATCACCTTCCGCCGCCGCCCGGACGAGGCGCGCGTACGACAGCGCCATATTGGCGAGCGGCAGGGCGAACACGGAGACGCCACACCCGTCCACTCCAACAGGGATGGCATCGGACGACACTCCCGTCCACTCACTCACCGCTGTCAGACAATCCTGCTGCACCACATGCGCCGCGCGCTCGTAGCCCGCGGTCGACTCTCCCAACTGCACGGCGCGGGCGAGCATCGCCGAGTGCTTGCCGGAGCAGTTGTTGTGCAGGCGCGTGAGCCGTTGCCCGCCTTCGCGCGCCAGGCGCGCTCCGCGGCTGGCGAGTGGCTCGTGTGGCCCGCACGCGAGATCACCTTCCTCGAGCCCCAGCCGCTCGAGCATGCGAGCCGCGACCGCCACGTGCTCCGGCTCGCCGCCGTGAGACGCACAGGCGAGCGCGAGTTCTTCGGTACCCCAGCCCAATGCGTCGAAGCCACCGCTGCGAAGCAGGGGCATCAGCTGAAACGGCTTGGCGCAGGAGCGCCACCACACGGGCAGCTCAGGATCTCTCGACGCGTCTACGAGCGCCCCGTCGGCGGAGACGACTGCCGCATGGACGCGATGACGCGACTCGACCGTCCCACCGCGGGACACGACGACGTCGAGCGTCCGTGTCTGCCGCGGAGGTCCGAATCCATTGCCGACGCGGGGCGCTGAGGCCGAATTGGCGCCAAGAGACTGGCTGGCGAAGGAGTCAGGTATCCACACGCCACAAAGATAACCCCGGACGGCCCGCCCCACGGACCGCCCCGCCAATCCCGGCAACTGAAGTTTTGCCGCGGGCAGGTGCCTACTTGCGGGCGGCGACCATGACGCCGACCAGCACCAGCCCGCCGCCAACGAGCGTCAGCGGCCCGGGGATTTCCGCGATCCCCGGCAGTACGGCGGCCAAGAGCGTGGCGCCGATGGGTTCGCCCAAGGTGGTCAGGTTGACTATGAATGCCGGCAAATGCCCGAGCGCCCAGTTCATCCCGGTATGCCCGAGAAGCGTGGGCCCGAGGGCGAGCCCCGCAAAAATGGCCAGCTCGCGTGGCGGTTGCGGCGTCAACGGTTTGCCCGACGCGAGCGAGAGCCCTGCACACGCGAGAAACGCGGCTCCATAGACCAGCGCCACATACGGCCAGAGCCCCAGGTGCTGCCGGATCCGCCGGCCCACGAGGTAATAGCCGGCGGCAGTCAGGGCCCCCAGGAGGGCGAGCAGATCGCCGAAGAGTGCTCGCGAGCCACTGTTGCCGTTCCCCATCAACGCCGGTCCAATGGCCGCCAGCCCCCCGGGGACGTCGGCCACCCCCACCACCAACGCGCCCACCACCGCCAGCACGATCCCGCCCCACTGCTTACCCGACGGTGACTCCCGCAACCACGTGGCACTCACGATCGCAATGATCACGGGCTGCAGATTAACCAGTGCGACCGACGCCGCTACGCTGGTGTATCGCAGCGATGCGTTCCATGACCAGAAATGGATCGCCAACATGACACCGGCACCGCACGCCCACAGATACTCGCCCGCCGCCAGTTTGCGCCATTCGCGCCAACCACCGCCGAGCAGCAGTGCCGCTGCCACGATGATCATCGAGAATCCTAAGCGCCACGTGGCAATGACCAACGGGTCGGCGTCCGACAGGCGAATCAGCGGCGCCGCGAACGAGATCCCGACGACGGACAGCGCCAACACCAGCAGTGGTGAAGTCTGCGGCGCAGCGGCTGGAGACGGTGAGGGGGAAGTCATGACGGTCAAGCTACTGTTTGTGTAGCTTTACCGCATGACGCCCTTTATCAATCGCGCCCGGCTCGAGGCGTTGCTGGCAGCGGCTCGTTCCCAGCACGTCGTGATCGTCGGTGACGCCATGCTCGACGTGTATCTCCGTGGTGATGTCGATCGGATCTCCCCGGAAGCGCCAGTGCCGGTTGTTCGTGTCCGTGATCGGAAGCTCGCACTTGGCGGTGCCGCCAACGTGGCACAAAACGTCGCGGCACTCGGCGCGGGGTGCGACTTGGTAGCAGTCGTCGGAGATGATGTCGCGGGGGAGACCCTGCGTGAACGGCTCGAAGCCGGCCGCATGGAGTCGCGTTCTCTGGTGACGGTTGCCCGTCCTACGACCACCAAGACGCGCGTCATGGCACGGTCGCAGCAGCTCGTTCGCTTCGACGAAGAAGACGACGCGGACCTTGACGCGGGCGATGTGCAGCGCGTCCTCGACGCCATCGAGCGCACGTTGCCGCAGGCGACGGCTCTGGTGTTCGAGGATTACAACAAGGGCGTTCTCGTACCGGCCGTCATCGAGGGGGCGATCACACTCGCGAAGACACGGGGCCTGCCCATCGTGGTCGACCCGAAGTTCCGCAACTTCTTTGCGTATCGCGGCGCCACCGTGTTCAAGCCGAATCGTCGTGAATTGGAGAGCGCTCTTGGCGCTGCCGTTGACCTCGAGCATCCGGCCGCACTCCCGACCACCTTTGCCCGCCTTGGTGTCGAACATCTGCTCTTGACGCTCGGCGAGCGCGGCATGGCGTTGGTCTCGGCAGACGGGGTCGTCCATCGGGTGCCAACGACCGCACGTGAGGTGTACGATGTCGTCGGCGCCGGCGATACCGTCACCGCGTATCTGGCCACGATGCTCGCCGCCGGCGCGTCGACCCTCGAGGCGGCGGTCGTGGCGAACTACGCCGCAGGGGTCGAGGTCGGGAAGCTCGGGGCGGCGACGGTGACAGCCGAGGAAGTCCTCGAGGCGTACGATTCCCACGTCGCCGAGCTCGCCGGCATGCGCTGACCGGCGCCGGTCGCTGCGGTCCGTTGGGACTGGCGCCCGCGGCGGAAAATCCCGAAACTATGGGTACTCGTTGTGCGGCCTGCTCGTGGCCGACGGTCCGGTAGCTTAGTCGGTTAAAGCAGTCGACTCATAATCGATCGATCGTGGGTTCAAGTCCCACCCGGACCATTTTGGGACCAGCGCGTTGCTGGATCGCATTTGTGGTGACGATTTATGACGGAGGGGCTTCCCACGCCTCAGCACCTCCGTTACGTTTTCGATCCGCCCGCCAATGTACGGTGGTGGTGGTGCGGATGGTGTCGGGCGCGTAGCTCAGCTGGTTAGAGCGCTGCTTTCACACAGCAGAGGTCCGGGGTTCGAGTCCCTGCGCGCCCATTGCAAACGGCCGGTGATCTCACGATCGCCGGCCGTTTGTGCGTTTTGGGATCTGGTGCCGCGCTACGGAAGCGGCACGGAGCGCATCGACGGTGAACTGGAGCGTGTTACTCCCTGCGTCACGATCACGCGGGCGCCCGCTTGGCGGAGACGACCGATTGTGCGTTCGTCGAGCCGCGCCCGCAGCACGATCATGTCATCGTCGGCGCGCTGGTCGAGCACTTCGCCGTCGCGATGCACCTCGGCCATGAGCCGGCCGTTCGAGGCCGGAATGTGCACCTCGAGGATGGGGCGCTGATTACGCATGCTCGACAGGAGTGACGCCTTCAGGCCGTCGAGACCGTCCGTGGCCAGGGCCGATACGAACAGCGAGTTGGGCATCAGATTGGCGACCCGTTCGCGCATGGACGCCGCTTCTTCTTCGGAGATCGCATCCATCTTGTTCATGATGTACGTGAGCGGGCGCTCCGACAGACCGAGGTCGTGGAGGACACCGTCCACGACGTCACGCTGCTCCTCCCACGCGGGATGACTGGAATCGATCACGTGCAACAAGAGATCGGCCTCACGCGCTTCGGCCAGCGTCGCGCGAAAGGATGCGACCAGGTGGTGAGGCAGCTTCCGAATGAAACCGACGGTGTCCGTGAGCAAGACCGTGTAGCCGTCGCCGACTTCGACTTCCCGCGTCAGGGGATCAAGTGTCGCGAACAAACGGTCTTCCACAAACACGTCTGTATCGTTGGCCATGCTGCGCAGGATGGAAGACTTCCCGGCATTGGTATATCCCACCAGCGCGACGCGGAAGTGTGTGTGCCGGCCTTGACGCTGCACCTCACGCGCACGCTCCACATCGGCCAAACGCTCCTTGAGGATACGGATGCGATGTTGGATGAGGCGGCGGTCGGTTTCCAGCTGCGTTTCGCCCGGCCCGCGCATACCGATACCGCCGCGCATCTTCTCAAGGTGTGTCCACATGCGCGTCAGGCGCGGCAGCAGATACTCCAGCTGCGCCAGCTCGACCTGCATGCGCGCTTCACTTGACCGCGCTCGCGTAGCGAAGATGTCGAGAATGAGTTCCGCGCGATCCATCACGCGCGTGTTGACGATGAGCTCGACGTTCTTCCCCTGCGCCGGTGAAAGCTCGTCGTCGAAAATGACGAGCGTGGCGCCGAGCTCCTTGATGCGATGCTTCAGCTCCTCGACCTTGCCGCTTCCCAGATACGTGCCGGGATGTGGACGATCGAGCTGCTGTGTGAGAGTCCCCACTACCTCGGCGCCGGCCGTGTCAGCAAGTCGCGCGAGTTCCTGCAGATGCTCGTCGACGAAATGCTTGGCAGAGCTCCGCTTGAACGGCGCACTGACGAGGATGGCCCGTTCGACGGGCTGTGTGAGGTTGATCGGCTCGCGACTGATGTGACTGAACCCGCGTGTAAGAGATACTGAAAGCTAGCGAAAGCGCAGAAGATTACCTGCTGCCCGCCACCGACGAGTAGCGACCCTTCTGATCATACGGTCGCGTGAAGTTGCCCAGCGGGGTATCGACCGTGAAGTCGCCACGAACGCGGTAGTTCACCGTACCCGCCTGAATGAGGGCCCGCCCGGCGGCGCCGAGTCCGGCATAGGTGAACCGCACGGGCAGTCGCACCAGCGACGAGTCCTTCTCCGGCACCACGAATCGCCCATCGAGCGCGCCTTCGCCAAGCTTGATGGAATCGACGTCGACCTGATATGTCATCTTGAGCGCGTCGAGCTTGTAGCCGTTGGGATTGTACACGGACAGCACAACATCGACGCTCCCGCCGGTCAGGCCAAGGCCGGTAATGTTGAACTCACGGAGCGCGACGGTGGGCTCCTTGAAGGTGGCGCGCCCGAGGGCAGCACAGCCAGCCGCACCTGTGGCGGCAACGGCAACCATAGCGGCCGTCACGGCATGTCTCATACGGAAGTTCACGCGGTTTCTCCGGGGATAGTCGATTCGTTCACACGCTCAGCGGACACTGCCGCGGGAGTCGTACCCGCCGACTCGACCGGCGGTCCGCCCCGCTCCGCCCACCAAGCCAGTCGCTGGGCAATCCGCTTCTCCTCACCGAACGGACCAGGCTGATAATAGGTCTGCCCCTGCAACACGTCGGGCTGGTACGGCTGCGCGACGAACGCGCCGGGATAGTCGTGCGGGTACTGGTACGGTATCCGACGGGCCTCATCGGCGCGCAGATGCATCTCGGAATTCAGAAGGTGGGCCGGGACCGGTTCCGACGGGGTGCCCTGCGCTGCCTCCTGTGCCGCGCGCCATGCCATATACAGCCGATTGGATTTGGGAGCCGTGGCGCAGTACACCGCTGCTTGTGCCACAGCGCGTTCCCCCTCTGCCGGCCCAAGTCGCCGGTAGGCCTCCCAGGCCGTCATGACCACCTGCAGCGCATCGGGGTCTGCCAGCCCGATGTCCTCGGTCGCAATCGCCGCGAGACGTCGCAGAAACACCTGTGCATCTTCACCAGCCAGCAACGCCCGGGCCAGCCAGTACAGCGCCGCATGCGGATCGGAGCCACGACAAGATTTGTGGAAGGCAGAGAGTACCGCGTTGCGATCGATATCGATGCGGTCGTACGCAACGACCCGAACACCGAGCGACGCCGAGAGCGCGTCCACACTGACGGTGGCACCATCAGGCAACGTATTGGACACCGCCTCGAGCGCGCCAAGTGCGCGACGGGCATCGCCGTCACATTGCTCGCCGAGCCAGCGCAGCGTGTCGGGAGTCACGTGCAACGCGCGCTCTCCCAATCCGCGTGAGCGGTCGCTCAGGGCGCGTTCCACGACTTCGACGATATCCCCGATTACCAGCGGCCGCAGCGCGTATACGCGGCAACGCGAGAGCAGCGCGCCCACCACGGCGAACGCCGGAACCTCTGTCGTTGCCCCACAGAGCGAGATCACGCCATTCTCGACATGAGGAAGCAACGCATCCTGCTGCGACTTTGCCCAACGGTGAATTTCGTCGACCACAACCAGCGTGCGCCGACCATCGAAGTTGAGTCGGCGCTCGGCCTCGGTCACGATCTCGCGTAGCCGCGGGATGCCATCGGTGACGGCATTCAGGACGACAACCGTCTGCTGCGTGTATCGGCCAATCAGGCTCGCAATGGTCGTCTTGCCCGTACCGCTTGGGCCTGTGAGTATGACGCTCCCGATGCTGCCGTTGCGAATGGCGTCGCCGAGCGGGCGCCCGACTGCCAGCAGATGCTGCTGACCGAGTACGTCCTCGAGTCGATCGGGACGCATACGTGCGGCCAACGGCTCCGCCTTACTCCCAGGGGCGAAGAGCGACGGACCATCGCCGCTGCCGGATTTGCCGACGCCCCTGCTCACGGATGCGGCTCTGCGATCAGGTCAAGCCGTTCAGCCGCGGCCTCGAGCGCCTGCTCAAGCTGTGGTTCAGCGCGCAAGGCACCGCGCTGCGGCACCCAGCTTGGCGCGGGCGCCGTCGTGCGTTCAAGAAGCCCCATCCCGTCGAGCAGAAATGCCCATCGATCGGTACGCGCGTAGATCACCAGCTGCATCTCCGGCGTAAGCGTGAGTTGATCACTGTCCGTAAACAGCGAAACCTCGACCCCGCCGTACGCCGCCAGCGGCAGTCGCAATCGCCCCACGGTCTCACGTACTTCCGGGAGTGGCAGGAGTGTGCCTTGCCACCGCCGACCCGTTCGCGCGTCATCAATGTGCAAGTCTACAGCAGGATCGAGGTACACGCTGAGGGCGTGCAACATATCCACGACACGCTCAGCCGTTGCTCCTATGCGAATGCAGGTAACGTCCTGCGCGCTGCTGATGACAAACCAGTCGAGACCGGTTCGGAATCGCGGCGCCTCCGCTTGTTCGAACGCGCTGAGCTCACTCATGTGCCAACGCCATCGCCAGTAACGTTTCCGGCGTATTGCGGCTCGGATCTTCGATAACGGCGTCGATCAGCCGCTGCAGCGTACGGCCAAGCTGTGGACCCGCCGCGACTCCGGCCCGCCTGAGATCGTCGCCGTCAATGGCGAGATCGGCGATTTCGATGGGGTCATGAAACGCAATGTGCATCAGGCGACGGTACACGCGAAGCGTATCTCGACGCTGGGAGACGCGATCTCCCTCATTCATCAGTGGATGCCAGCACGCAACGCAGAGCCGGAGGAACGCCGATACGCGCAGACGCCCCACCGAAGCGGCGAGCCGCCGAAGCGCGGCGTCAGTGGGCACCTTCCCATCGGCGAGCGATACCCGGAGATCCTCGCCGAAGCGGCGGAAGCGGTCGACCAGCGAAGCGATCGTCGCGATATCCTGATTGGAAAACCGGAGTGCCCGCAACGCCTGTTCAGCATCCTTGCCATCACACGCGCTGAACAGCGCAGCAAAGCGGAGCGGCTTTCGCAGCGGCCGCGCGGCCAACACCGGCAGCGGCAATGCGTCGACGGCCTGCAACGCTGCATCGGACACGGTGGACAGCGCAGGAATCAGTGAGGCGAACGCGCCGCTTTCGCGCCAGCGTGTCAGTGCCACCGACGGTCGCCGCACCTGCTCCATCGTCTTGTCGAGTTCCTGCTTGACCCGCTCCGGCGAGAGACGCGTCAGGTGAGGCGCGCTGCCGACGATCGCTGCCCATGTCTCAGGAGCAATCTCAAAATCAAAGCGTGCAGCAAACCGGATGGCGCGAAGTGCGCGCAAGCGATCTTCGCGCATACGCTCTTCAGCAGTGCCGACGGCGCGCACCAGACGCCGACTCAGATCCCCGCGTCCTTCGAATGGATCACGCAACACCTTCGCAATCGGGTCGTACGCGATGGCATTGATCGTGAAGTCGCGACGCGCGAGGTCTTCATCCAGCGACGCGCCGAATTGCACGACCGCGTGGCGTCCGTCCGTTTGCACATCGTGCCGGAACGTCGTGACCTCGTGCATGCGGCCATCGCGGTCCAGCACGCCGATGGTACCGAACTCGATCCCAACCGGCACCGTGCGCTTGAAAAGACGCCGCACCTGTTGAGGAGTCGCCGACGTCGCAAGATCCCAGTCGAGGTGCGCCAGCCCCAACAAGGCATCGCGCACGGCCCCGCCGACGCACCACGCCTCGAAACCGGCGTGCTGCAAAGTGCGCGCGATTTCGATGACCTGGCCCGGGGGCCGCAGGGCCGGCGTCTCGGCAGGGGTTACCCGCAGAGCACGCTCCCGCCGTTCACGTTCAGAATCTCGCCCGTGATGTGGCGCGCCAGTGAGCTTGAAAGGAACAGCACCGGGCCGGCGATATCCGTCGGACTCGCCACGCGCCCAAGTGGGATATTGGCTTCGATGCGCTCGCGCCCCGCAGAGAACGGACGAACCACCGCCTCGGTATCCACCCACCCCGGTGCCACACTGTTCACCGTGATATCTCGCGCGCCCAGTTCGACGGCCAGCGACTTCACGAAGGAGATCATGGCGCCCTTGGATGCAGCATAATCGGCATGTCCTGCTTCACCTCGCTGTCCCGCGGTACTGGAGATGAAGATCAGTCGGCCGCCATTCGGCATATACCGTACCGCCGCACGCGCACCGAAAAACATCCCATCGAGATTGGTGGCGATCGTCTGGCGCCAGCGCTCGTCGTCGAGGTCGCTCACGGGAATGGGCACATCCGGCCAGATCCCCGAATTGCCGACGTAGATATCGACCTGTCCGAAGCGTGACACGGCCTCTGACACGAACGCGTCGTTCGCAGCGCGGGTGGACAGATCTCCCTTGAAGGCGAACGCCGCAACACCGATTGCCTCGAGTTCCTTCACGAGCGCTTCGGCTTCGACGTCACGCGACCGGTACGCGATGCCGACGTCGGCACCTGCCGAGGCGAGGAGACGTGCACACGCGGCACCAATGCCGCGAGCGCCGCCGGTCACCAGCGCTTTCTTTCCGGTCAAGTCGATCACAGGGTCGCCTCGATCGCGTCGCAGATGGCGTGCTGAATGCACAGATGAATCTCCTGCGCACGATCGGTTCTCGACGTTGGTACGACGATGCATAAGTCCGCGCGCGATTTGAGTGCGCCACCGTCCTTGGCGCTCAATGCGAGCACGGGGATGCCCTTGGCGCGCGCCGCATCGGCAGCAAGCAACACATTCGGCGAATTTCCACTCGTCGAATGAATGATGAGCAAGTCTCCCGCCTTCCCCAGCGCTTCGATCTGACGCTCGAAGATGTGATCGAACCCGAAGTCGTTGCCCGTCGCGGTCAGCAGAGACGAATCGGTGGTGAGTGCAATGGCAGGATACGCACGACGGTTTCGCATGTACCGGACCACGTACTCCGTTGCCATATGCTGTGCATCAGCGGCCGAGCCACCGTTACCGCAAAAGAACAGCGTGCCGCCGCTCGCCACTGTTTGCTGCACCATGCGCAGCGCCTGCCCGATCTGCTGCTCGAGCTGAACGGCCGTCCGTTCCGCGGTTTCCGCCAACTCACGAAGTGCACCGAGCAGCGGTGCCACGCCAGCGGAAGAATGTTCGGGTGTCATGGATTGTTGAGAAAGAGAAGGTCGACTCAGCGACCGAAGATACGCTTGACCCGATCCATCAGGCCGGGCCGCAATGGAGGAACCGGCAACGGATCTTCGTCATTCAACACGTTGTCAGCGTTGGCGAACGTCAGCAGCGTGGCCTGCTCCTCGCCACCACGCTCGAGTAACCAGTCGCGCGCACTCGCCAACGATCGTGAATCGCCGTGGTTGTCCGACGCCAGAATGTCGATGAGCCCCTCGGCGAGCATGTTCCGCGCGAGATCCGAAGGGACTCCTCGTCCCATCAGTACCGACGCATCGGTTTGTATCACGACCCCCAGCTTGCGCCACTCGCGGACCGCGTCGAGCGTGCAGCCGAAATACCGCTCCGGATGCGCAAGAATTGGCGTGCGGCCGGCACGCGCAATGCGCCGCAACTCGGCCGATGCGCCACGCGGCAGTCCACCGCGCGTGAACTCCACGAGTACGGCTCGGGATTTCCCCAAAGAGAGCTCGGGAGCGGTCAAGTCGACGTTGGGGCTGTCGAGCATGATCTCCCATCCAAGCTGCAGCGACATCCCTGCCGGTGCCCGTTGCTGGAGCTCCGCAAAGAGCTCTTGATGGCGCGCGACAGGAGCCTGAGACGCCTGCCCCGCATTCAAGTGTGGCGTGCACACAAGCGTGGTGACGCCCTGCTCGGCGAAGCGCTCGAGCACCGCCAGCGACACGTCGAATGACGGTGAACCGTCATCGACGCCAGGCAACAGATGGGTATGAATATCAATCATCTGTCCTCACTCGTTTGTCGGAGACACGACAGGCGGCCCATGCCGAAGCACGCACCGACGCAGACCCTCACCCCTTGAGCGCTCCGGGGAGCGCCGCGATACGTGCCATCGCCCGCGCCGCGCGCTCCTCCAGTCGCGCCGGATCATCTGCCGCTGCCTGAAACGCGTAGGTGATCAGCGAGTCCACCGCCAACAGATCGAGCGCGGTGGCGCGCGTTGTCGAACCCGACGCGAGCAGGGCGTCGAGCAACTGCTCCCCCGCCTCGAGGCACGCTTCCGGCACGTCCGATACCGGACGCGACGCAGAGGTACCCACCAGCTCACACAACCGCCTGTGCAGCGCTGACGGGGGCGCAGGGTCCATTCGCGCCATCCACTCGCCCACCGTCGTGGCAGACGCCATCGTCGCCGCCGCGATGGTCATCCAGCCACCGCGAGACGCGAAACAACGTCTTTGCCTGCCGCCAGCGCCGTATCGATCTGTGCCGCGTCGACACCGGCCTGCGCCATGTGCGGCTTGCCGCCACCGCGCCCACCAACGGTCGCGGCGACATCGCGTACCACGATATCCGCCCGCAATCCGCGATCACGTGCGTCATCAGTCGCTACAGCCAACAACGCCCCCTTGCCATCGGCCAGCGCGGCCCCCAACAGGGCGACGCCGCTGCCGAGCGCTTCACGCACCGCATCGCCGAGGGCCTGCAACGCCTTCACGTCAGGCACATCTACACGAGAGGCCACAAAACGCGTCCCGCCCACATCGGTGGCCTGCGCGGCAAGCTGCTGCGCCAAACCGCCACCCTGCGCACCACCACGCATTGCCTCATCGAGGCGCTTCTCCAACTGCTTCCGCTCCTCGAGGAGCGCATCGAGCTTGCGGTCGATCTGGTCCATGCCGGAGGTCATCCCCGACATCGGGACCTTGAGCCGCGATGCCACTTGCAGCAGCGCGCGCTCGCGATCCGCCATGAATTGGAAGGCGCGCGGCCCCGCCACCGCTTCAATACGACGCACGCCAGCGGCAACACCACCTTCGCTCACGATGCGCACGAGGCCGATCTCCGCCGTGTTGCGCACATGCGTGCCGCCACACAATTCGACCGACAGCGACGGGATGTCGACAACGCGCACCACGTCGCCGTACTTCTCGCCGAATAACGCCATCGCGCCACGCGCGACGGCCGCCGTGTACGAATCTTCCGCAATGTTCACCGGCACCGACGCCCACACCCCCGCATTCACATCGGTCTCGATCGCCGCGAGCTGCTCGGCCGTCATAGGGCCATGATGCGTGAAGTCGAAGCGCAATCGATCGGGAGAGACGAGCGAACCGGCTTGGTGCACATGCTCGCCAAGCACCTTCCGCAGCGCGGCGTGCAGCAAGTGCGTGGCCGTATGGTGACGTTCGGTATCCTTGCGGCGATCGCGCGGGACCGCCGCGTGTGCGCGCCCGAACGTGATCTCGCCCGTCGCCGTACCGATGGCGGCGATGCGCCCGTCGAGCTTGCGCACTTCATTCACGACGACCGACCACCCTTCGCCCGTGATCGTGCCGTGATCGGACACCTGACCGCCAGACTCCGCATAGAACGGCGTCTCGCGTAACATGACCGCCACGCGACCGTCAGCGAGCTGACGCACCGCCGTGACGAGGGTATCCACCTCAATCACGTCGTAGCCGACGAATCGGCCGAGTCCTTCGGCATGCTGCTGATCATGCGTCCACTGTGTCGGATCCGCAAAATCATCGGCACTCACCGTGATCTGCTTCGACTTGCGCTCATCCTGCGACATCTTGCGCTGCGCGGAAAGCGCCTCCTCGAAGCCGGAAATATCCACGAGGTAGCCGCGCTCACGAGCCATGAGCTCGGTAAGGTCGATCGGGAATCCGAACGTGTCGTAGAGACGGAACGCATCTTCACCCGCGAGCGTACCACGCAGCTGTGACGACCCCTGGGTCGAAGCGATGGGCGCGAGCTCCTCGAACCGTGACATCCCGGCATCGATGGTGGCCAGAAAGCGCTCTTCTTCGGCGCGCGTGGTCTCGAGGATGTGCTTGCGACGCACATGCAGCTCGGGGTACAAGTCCCGCATGTGCTCGATGAGTGTATCCACGACATGCACGAGCGTCGGCTCGCGGCGACCGAGCAGCCACGCGTGCCGGACGGCGCGGCGCAAGATACGCCGCAGCACATATCCGCGGCCTTCATTGCTCGGGAACACGCCATCCGCGAGCAGGAAGCCTACGGCGCGCGCATGATCCGCGAGTACGCGGAACGAAGCGGGATCGATAGGCTTGCCATCCTTGCCAACCGCGGTGCCCAGGCCGACGCCCGGACGATACGGGTACTTGATCCCGACGACCTCTTCGACCTTCTCAATGAGCGGCCGGAAGCCGTCCGTATGGAAGTTATTGGTGACGCCCTGCATGACGGCCGCGATGCGCTCGAGGCCAGCACCGGTATCGACCGAAGGCTTGGGAAGCGGCACCAACGTGCCGTCCGCCTGACGGTCGTACTGCATGAAGACGAGATTCCAGATTTCCAGGAATCGTCCGGCTTCCGCTCCTTCAACGAACCCATCGAGCGAGTAGTCGGAAATCTCCGTATTCGTCCATTCGCCCGACGCGTTCGCCGGGAACGCCCAGTCCGGTGCCATCTTCGCGAGATCCACGTAGATCTCGGTACACGGACCGCATGGCCCCGTATCGGCCATCTGCCAGAAATTGTCCTTGGCGCCGAGGCCGTAGATGCGGTTGTCCGGCACGTTCGCCACGTCCTTCCACAGCTGACGGGCTTCGTCGTCTTCGTGGAAGACAGTCACGCGCAGATGTTCGCGCGGAATCTTCAACTCTTCGGTGACAAACTCCCAGGCGAAGCGAATCGCGTCGCGCTTGAAGTAGTCACCGAACGAGAAGTTGCCGAGCATCTCGAAGAACGTGTGGTGACGGGCAGTATGGCCGACCTGCTCGAGGTCGTTGTGCTTTCCACCGGCACGCACGCACTTCTGCGACGTGGTGGCGCGCCGCTTTCCATCGGGCGCGTCCTCCATGCCGAGAAACACTTTCTTGAACTGGACCATTCCTGCGTTCGTAAACAGCAGGGTGGGGTCGTCGGAGGGTACGAGCGAGGAGCTCGGACGGATGGCGTGGCCGTTCTTTTCGAAGTAGGCCAGGAATCGGGCGCGAATTTCGGCAGCGAGCATAAGTCTCTCAATATAGCCAACTTGGAGTGCGCCTGCAGAGCCTCACTCGCGACTTTGCAGGACCTCTCGTGCAATCCGCCGCGCAATCCCCCCGTTATACCCGCGCCGCAGCAGGAATCCGAGCAGCTTGCGCTCCGCGGCCACCGCATCGTCGGACTTGAGCGAACGGACCCGTTTTTGTGCGACCGCCCGGCACGCCCCTTCTTCGTCAAACCCATCGTCCTGCATGGCGCCGGCGACGGCCTCTCGCACCGTGCTTCCGGCGACGCCCTTCCGACGGAGCTGCTGCGTGACCCGGGCCGGCGCCTCCCCCCGCCGCAGGCGCGACGCGGCCTCGGCGTGAGCCACCGACTCATCGGACAGAATTCCGGATTGCTCCAGTCGATCGAGTGCTTCCCCAATCTGGGCCGGGGTCGCCTCGCGCTTACGCAGCCGGAGTTCGAGCTCCCGCCGCGTCCGGCGTCCTCGCGCCAGATAGTCGACGGCGCGGTCGGCCAGATCGGTGATGACATGCTCTTGAAGGAGGCGCTCGAGCGTCTCCGGCGAGACTGGGACGAGGGCGCGCGTCACACCGGTGTCCGCAAGCACATTGATGCCCACAACAAGCTGCTGCCCATCGCTGAGCGAGAGCAGATAGCGCCCGGGCCGCCGAGGCGACTCACGGAGTTCCTTGATATGAAGCGGAGTGGTGTCTGTCATGGGCAGAAAAAGAGCCGAGGGGCAACTCACGATGAGGAGTGGTGATCCGGGCACCACTTCCCACCGCAAGCAACCCCTCGGCCCTTACGCACGAGTCTCGAACGAACGCGACTCGGTGCTTACTCCTCCACTTCTTCAGGTGCGGCGTTTGGCGCCGGCGGGGTGACCCCCAACACGACCTTTACCTTCTCCTCGATTTCAGCCATGAGCACCGGGTTGTCCTTGAGGAACATCTTGGCGTTCTCACGGCCCTGCCCGATACGCTGCGAGCCATAGCTGTACCAGGCGCCGGCCTTGTCGATGATCCCCGATTCGGCGCCGATGTCGACGAGCAGCGAGGTATGGCTGATTCCCTCGGCGTACATGATGTCGAACTCGGCCTGCTTGAACGGCGGCGCCACCTTGTTCTTGACCACCTTCACACGGACGTGCGAACCAATGACGTCTTCCTTTTCCTTCACCGGGCCGATTCGACGGATGTCGAGACGGAGCGACGCGTAGAACTTGAGCGCCTTACCACCCGTGGTCGTTTCCGGGTTACCGAACATCACGCCGATCTTTTCGCGCAGCTGATTGATGAACACCACCGACACCTTGGAGCGCGCGATCGCACCGGTGAGCTTGCGCAACGCCTGGCTCATGAGGCGCGCCTGCAGACCAACATGCGAGTCGCCCATGTCGCCTTCGATTTCGGCCTTGGGCACCAGCGCAGCCACGGAGTCGATGACGATGACGTCGACGGCGCCAGAGCGCACCAGGATCTCGCAGATCTCAAGCGCCTGCTCTCCCGTGTCCGGCTGCGAGATGAGCAGATTCTCGATGTCGACGCCCAGCTTCTTCGCGTACTCGGTGTCGAGCGCATGTTCCGCGTCGATGTACGCGGCCACGCCACCGGCGCGCTGCGCATTGGCCACCACATGCAAGCAAAGCGTGGTCTTGCCGCTCGACTCGGGACCGTAGATCTCGGTGATACGACCGCGGGGAATGCCACCCACACCGATCGCCGCATCGAGGTTGATCGCGCCTGTCGGAATGGATTCGACGCGGACTTTGCTGTCTGTGCCCAGTCGCATGATCGAGCCCTTGCCGCAGCTCTTCTCGATTTGCGCGACCGCGAGCGCCAGGGCCTTGCGCTTGTCGTCTGTGATCACCGAACCCGCCATGAGGACCGCCGTCGTAAGGGGTTGAAGCTGCCATGCCCTGGCTCGCGAAAATCTAGGGAGTACGCGGACAGGACCAAGACCCGAATAAAGTACGAAGAAAACGCGATGTGGACAACTCCCGCAAGTGCCCGAATTCAGGACAACTGGAAGGCGTTTGGGATATGCCTGATGCGGACACTTTGACCGATCACTAGTACCCCGACCACGTCGAACCGGTACAACAGGCTACTCGTTCCATGGCGATCGACCCAAACCCGGGCCGAACGTTCCAGCTCCCGACGCTTGCGGAAATGCACCGCCTCCACCGGTGAGCCGAATCGATCGCCGCGGCGAGCCTTCACCTCGACGAACGCCACTTCGTTGTGGCGACGCATGACCAGATCGATATCGCGGTGGCCGCTGCGAAAGCGATGAGCGATGACCTGCCATCCATCCCGCATGAGCCAACGCGCCGCGATGCGTTCGCCAAGAAGCCCGAAATCCTGTCGCGCTTTCGTCATGGAGCGAGTGTACTGCCCCCCGCTGACAAAAGTCGCACCACTTCTACGGCCATTGTGCCAAACGAACGCGGCTGCGGTGTGTGCGTAGGCGTCGGCGCGACCGGTCAGACGCCAGACCGCGCCGCCAGCATCAGCGCGGGGTCGTCACTGATGATGCCATTGACCCCGTGACGCCAGAGTCGCTGTGCCTGCGCCGGCTCGTTCACGGTCCACACGTGCGTCACCACACCGTGCGGCTTTACCGCGCGCACGATCGACGCCACGGGGACGGGGAGCCCGCGATATACCGGAGGGATACACAGCGCGCGATACCACGACTTTGGTACCGGCCGTCGCAGGAGCGATGGCACGAGGAGCGACGCGACATCGGGCGTACTCGCGCCAAGCGCAATCGGCCCACCGCGAAGGCTTCGCGTGCTCTCCGGGTCGAATCCCGCCACGATGATGCGCGGCGTCAACGCATGCCGGGCAATGGCGGCTGCGAGGAGCGGTCCTGCCGCCGGCGTCTTCAGCTCGATGATCAGTGGCAGCGTCGATGGCAACGCCTCGATCACATCATCGAAGCTGGGGATACCAACGCCACGCCCGCGCCACGGGTAGTCGCGCCCATTCTTCGTGAAGCGCGCTCCGGCATCAACCCGACGGAGTTCGTCGACCGTTCTCGACGCGACTGGCCCCTGCGCGTCGGTGGTGCGATCGAGCGTTGCGTCGTGCACGAGCACGAGCACGCCGTCCTTGCTGACGTGCAGATCGAATTCCACCGCATCGACGCCCACCTGCACCGCTTCGAGCAAACTGGGCAGGGTGTTCTCGGGAGCGTGTGCGCGATTGCCGCGATGACCGATGACGGGACGGGCGAGCGGATCGAGGAGCATCATGCACGACAACTTAATGGGACGTCCGTGCCGCTCGGGAACGCGACAACGGGGCGACACCCGAAGGTGCCGCCCCGTCGCAACTCACATCGACGCGATGTGAGGGGACCCGTACCGCGTACCGTCGATTAGAACGAGTACTGGATGCGGGTCATGACCATGCGGCCGATTTCCGGGACGCCCGGGAAGGTGCGTACGCGGTTATCGAACAGATTGGTAGCGTTGAGCGACCACAGCAGACGCTGTCCGCCAAGTTCGAAGCGCTTGGAGAGCTGCGCATCGACCAGGAAGGCTTCTGGCACGTCTTCGTAGCAGAACGTGCCGGCCGGCGCCGGGCTGCAGCGGTTGGCGCCACCCGTCGCGCCAGCGACCGCACCGGTCTGGCCCGCAGCGAGCGGGTAGGCAACGCTCGTCGCGTACACACCCGAGTTCACCGGGTACGCCTCGCTGTAGCGGCCGCGGAGATCAAAGCCGATACCATTGCTCTCGTTCTTATAGCGCATACCGAGCGATCCGCGCGATGTCGGCGAGTTGGACATGAGCGGCTGATTGTTGCCGCCATCGATCCCGTTGAAGACATTGCGGCTCTGGTAGCTGTATGCCATGTCGAGCGTCACGCGATCGGTTGCCGAGACGTCGAGTGCCATATCCACACCACGAATCCAGATCTTGCCGGCCGAGGTGAGATACGTGGCGTACACCGCGTTGGCGGCGGTCGGCTGGTTGGCGAAGGTCACGACGCCAACGGGAAGCGCGGCGACGTTCGGGGTGAGTGCCGTGGCGACACCGCCAGCCAACGCCTGAATCTGCGCGCCGGTCAGGCCGAGCGGCTGCGACGCGAAGAACGCGCCCAACTGCTGGCCCATGTAGCCCCCAAGCTGCTGCGGGTTGCCAAAGAACACGTTGGGCGTGGCCAAGGCCGCCGACGTGCCGACGTCACCGCGTTCCTGCCCCCACGCCGAAACGTCGTAGCGGAACTTGTTGCCGAGAATGCCCTTCCACCCGATCTCGTACGTGTTGTTGAACGACGCGGCGAGCGGACGGATGTCCTGCAGCTGGGCGTCGGTTACGGCAGTCGTGGGGGCCGTCAGGTACGACACGCGCGACGAGAGATCCGCGCTCGTCGGCGCTCGGCTGCCGAGGAACTGCACGGCACCGGCCGCCAGCGCCGAGGCCTGCGCCGGCGTGAAGCCGTTGGCCTGCAGCGCCGCCGCGATGCCCGGCACCAGGCGGGGCGAGAGCGCCTGAATGGCGCCCGGGAACGCGGCCGCCGCGGAGACACCAGTGAAGTTGCCACCGTTCGCGTAGGCCGACTTCATGCACAACGAGCCCAGCGCGCTGCCGTTGCAGTTGCGGCCGAACTGGAAGCCTTCCTTGGGCGGGTTGCCGCGCGCCCGGATGTCGAACCCGGACCCACCGACATTCGGCGTCTGGATGAGATCGAGGAAGAACGAGAAGTTGGCCGGCGTGGAAAACGCGCGGTTGTAGGTGAAGCGGATATTCTGATTCTCGGCCGGCTTGAAAATGATGGCGGCACGGGGCGAGAAGAAGCTGCCCTTGATGACGTTGTTGCCATCACCGCGCGCAGCGAGGAGCACTTCGACGTACTTGTTCGGGCGAGTGGTGGACTGCACGTATGCGCCGTACTCGGTCACGTTGTCGACGTTCTCGTTCGCGCCGTTGATCGTGTTGCCGGTCTGCGGATTCGTCCAGATGTAATCGGCACCGTACGTGAAGCTCTGCTTCTTGCCCAGATCGAAGCCGTGCTGCAGCTGCCCCGCCGCGACGCGCGACTTGTCGACAATGGGCTGGCCCGAACGCAGGAGGAACGTGCCGCTGCCGTCCTGCGCGTTGTCGTTGCCGGCGTTGCTGCTGTTCAGGAAGGCCTGTGCAAACAGCTTGTTCCAGCGGAAGCGCTGCTGAACGCTCAGGTAGGTCCAGTTCTTGATCTGCGCCGATCCGTTGGCACCGGTCAGTTCGATGGCGTTACCGACGTTGGTGTAGCCGAGCGTGGTAATCGCTTCGGTGCTCTCCGTGGGGCGCACATCGAGACGGGCCTCGCCCGTGAAGCGCTGCAGATCGAAGTCACGGGCGTTCGCCTTGCCCTGACGGGCGGCGGGGACGTTGGCCGTCGACGGGAAGACCGCCGGTTCACTGCGGTCGTTGTATTCCCAGTCTTTGCCCTGCATGTACTCACCCGACAGCTTGAACGCCACCTGATTGTTCAGCTTCTGTGCCGTGCGCACACCGGCGCGGATCACGGAGCGCTCACCACCGTCGAGACTGATGGTGGTGCCCTGCGAGTTGAACGGCGACTTGGTAATCACATGCAACACGCCGTTGGAGCTGTTCGGACCGTACAGCGCCGACGCCGGTCCGAGGAGGACTTCCATGCGGTCGATGTCTTCGTTGGTTCCGGTGAACAGGAACGGCACGTTCACGCGCAACGATGGCACGCCCGCGAAGCGGTAGTCCTGCAACATGAGCATCGAGCCGCTGAACGCGTTATTGAACCCGCGCGCCACGACGTTCGCCTGCGCGATACCGCCACGGTTGATGTCGACACCGGGCGTGTTGCGGAGGTGATCGGTGACCGTCACCGCCGGCGTCGACTCGATGCGCTCGCTCGAGATCACGGAAATCGACGCGGGAGCATCGAGCGCCTTTTCGGGACGCGAGCGGCTCGCCGTAACGACGGTCTGCGAAAGCGTGGTCGTCGCTTGGGTCAGCGCAAAATTCGCACTCTGGCCCGGACGGATATTCACCTGCGCCTTGCTTTCGTAGCCAATGAGGCGCGCCGTGATCGTGTAGGCCGCGTTGGCGAGATTCGCAATGCGATACGTACCGTCAGCCGCCGTGATGGCGCCGTAGGCCGGGCCGCCCGGACTCTGCGCTTTCACGCCGACGTTTTCGAGTGGCCGTCCAGTCGACGCGTCGGTCACCTTACCGGTGATCGTGCCGGACTGTGCGCCAAGCCGGGTTCCGGCCGCAGGCGACAGTCCGACGGCGAGAACGGCGGACGCCAAAAGACGACGGAAAAACAGGGACATCACACACCTCGGGAGGGAGGAAAAGCGTCGAGGTTCGGGTGCCGGCGACTGAATCGCAGGCGGAAGGTAGGATTCCGCGGCGCCAAGGAAACGGCTGGGACCTGCGGAGTGACCCTAGAATCGCCGGATGAACGGACCTCGTCAATACGCGAAACAGGGAAAGGGCGCTAAATCGCCCAAGAATTCCCGAAGGAACGTGGCGGATGCCACGTGATCAGCCTCGATACCGCCGACATCATGCGTCGCCGCAGATGCGATCGAGGTCCTGCACACCAATCAGTACGTCGCGGGGGCGCGCGGCTCCTTCCGAGGGAGCCAGCACACCGGCCGCTTCGAGCTGATCGATGATACGCGCCGCCCGGCCATAGCCGATTTTGAGCCGGCGCTGTAACAGCGAGGTCGAGCCTTGACGATGCTGAATGACCACTTCCGCGGCTTCGCGGAAGCGCGCATCTCGATCGTTGGAACCACTGGCATCGTCATCCTCGTCACCGCCCGCAGCCTTGGCTTCCTGCGCGCGAACGGTTTCAAGAATGTCGGGCTCAGGAGGCAGGATGCCACCGGCCGCCTCTGCCTCCATGCGCAATCGCGCATCGTCGTACCACCGAAGGAGCTTCTCGGTGTCTTCACTCGACAGATACGCCCCCTGCAGGCGCGAGGCCTCGGACTTGCCCGGGGGAATGAACAACATGTCGCCGTTGCCCAACAACGCTTCGGCGCCGGCGCCATCGATGATCGTGCGACTGTCCACTTGCGACGCCACGCGAAAGGCGATGCGACACGGAAAGTTCGCCTTGATCAGACCGGTAATGACATTCACGCTCGGGCGCTGCGTCGCGAGTATCAGATGGATGCCAATCGCGCGCGCCTTCTGGGCCAGCATCGCGATCGGTGTTTCCACTTCGCCCTGCACCGTCATCATGAGATCCGCCATTTCATCGATTACGACCACGATGTACGGCAGGATCCCACCCGTGTAGGTGCGATCTTCGAACGCCACGTCGGGGCTGCGCGGCTTGAGTACCGCCGCCCCTTCTCCGGCAGCATGCTGCGTCACCCGCTTATTGAACTCCTGCAGGTTGCGGCACGCGTTCGCTTCGAGCAGACGATACCGATCCTGCATCTCCATCACCGCCCACTTGAGCACCGCCGCCGCATCGCGGTTGTCGGTGATCACCTTGTGACGCAGGTGCGGCAACGCATTGTACACACTGAGTTCGACCATCTTCGGGTCGACCATGAGAAAGCGCAACGTCCGCGGTGTATGTCGATACACCAGACTGGTGATGATCGTATTCACACACACCGATTTACCGGATCCCGTCGCGCCGGCGATGAGCAAGTGCGGCATCTTGGCGAGATCAGCCAGCACCGGTCGTCCTTCGAGATCCTTGCCCAGCGCGATTGGCAGCGCCGCACGCGCGGAGCGGAACTCGGCCGCTTCCAGCACTTCGCGCAACACCACCATCTCGGGTGTGGGATTGGGCACTTCCACCCCCACCGCCCCACGCCCCGGAATCGGGGCCACGATGCGGATACTCGGCGCGCGCATGGCCAATGCGAGATCATCGGCGAGCGCTGCGATCTGCCGCACCTTGATACCAGCCGCTGGCTCGATTTCGAACTGCGTCACCGTCGGCCCTGTCGTACGGCCAACCAGCTCACCGTCGACTTTGAATGTCCGCAGGGTCGCCATCAGTTTCTCGCCCGCGAGATCGAGCTCACGCTTCCCCTGATCCGCGTTTCGCGCCGGGGGCGGCGTCAGCAAATCCGTCGACGGCAAGTCGTCGCTGAATGCCGCCGGCTCCACCTGCTGCTCGAGCATGGCGTCGAGTTGCTCATCGCGCGCCTCTTTCCCTTTCTTCGCCTTTGAATCACGTGCGCTCTCCCGCGTTGCTTCTCGGGCCGGGACCGCCGCGACGACCTCTGGTAGAACATCCTTGCGACGGCTACGCGCGGGGGCCTCGCTCAATACATCACGCGCCAACGCGGGATCGATGGCGGGCATCTCGTCCGGGTCGGGTGCCAGCTGCTCCGCCAACGTCGGCTTCCACGGCTTCGACGTCTCGCCACCGGCCGTTACGCCCGGTCCGATGAGCAGGCGAATGGGATTCCAGCGCAACGTGGCGACGGTCAGCGCGCTGGTGGCCAACAGGAAAGCGATCCACGCCCCGGCCGCCCCCAGTCCCTTGCGCAGGTAGAACGCCGCGAAACTTCCCCATAGCCCTGCGCCGTCGGAAGCGCTGGTCTCTCCCCCCAAGGCGAGCCCGATCGCGACCGGCACCAACGTGACCGTTCCCGCGAAGAGCAGCGTCCAGTCACTGGCATCGTCGGCACGCTTGATGCGCCCGAACATGGCGAGCGCTACCACCAGGCATCCTAGCGCCACCAGCACCATTCCGGGGATGCCGACCGCCGACACCAGCACGCATCGCGCAAAGGTGCCCGCCGGCCCGAATGGCCCCCGCGCATCCCAGCAGCTCATCGTAGACGTTTGCTGAAACACCAGGGCGCCCAGCAGAAATACCGCCAACAGGCTGAGGCCGATGGCGCCGAGTTCACGTCGCAGCTGTTGTGACTCCATGATTTCCTCCGGCGATTCGGCGCGTCAGCGCGCGATTGCGACGCCAGCAAGTTGGAGTTGCCGATCGGCGTAGCGTACCGCGACATCGAAACGATCGAGCGTCAGACACGCGTGCACATCATCGGCGAAGCCCGCGGCCATTAGAGAGCGTGCATGCGCCGCGTCGTACGCAACACTGACGACGCCACCCATGAACGGTCGTTCCACCGACTCGGCCACGCGAGCGCCATCACCCCGGATCACGTCATCACGCCCGTCGCAGATGCCGCGAACCAGTCGGCCGGCACAGACGACGTCTTCCAAGGCGAGATGCTTCTCGTGCCCGGAACAGATGACCGTGAGATCCCCGCCCTCGGCGAGGGCATCTCGGACGGCGTTCACCGTGGCCGTCGCGTTCACGAAGGCCGCGAAGAAGCAGCTGCGCGCCCCGTGTGTAGCGGTCAGCGCGGCCGTGCCGTTCGTCGTGCTGTACAGAATGGTGCGGCCGGCAACGGCTTCCTGAGTGTAGTCGAGCGGCGAGTTGCCAAGATCGAATCCCTCTGGCCGTACCATGCGCCGTTCACCCGCCAGCAGCACCTCTCCGCGTGCATACGCCTTCCCACGCATGATCGTCTCTTCGATGGTCTCGAAGGGGATCACGGCACGGGCGCCACTGGCCAGCGCCGTCGCCACGGTGGTCGCCGCCCGCAGCACATCGATCACCACCACCACGCGGTCGGCCACATCGGCGGGCGCCACGGGCGCCTCGCCGAGCAGCACATCGACTCGCACTACGAGGGATCCTTGAGCAGGTCCGCACCTTCGAACTCGAGCCACTTCGTGTGCACTTTGCCCGCCTGGAAGCCGGGATGCTGCATCACGCGAGCAAGGAACGGCATGGTGGTCTTCACGCCTTCAACCACAAAGCTTTCGAGAGCGATCTGCATGCGCTTGAGCGCCTCTTCACGCGTGTTCCCCTGCACGATGAGCTTGGCGATCATCGAATCGTAGTACGGCGGCACGGTGTAGCCAGCGTACGCATGCGTGTCGATGCGAACGCCAGGCCCGCCAGGCTGATGGAACACTTCGAGCTTGCCGGGCGACGGCTGGAAATTGCGTGACGGATCTTCGGCATTCACGCGGCACTCGATCACGTGCCCCCGGAACGGCGGCAGTTCGGTGACGGACAGCGGCAACCCCGCGGCGACACGAATCTGCTCCTTCACGAGGTCCACGCCGGTAAGCTGTTCCGTCACCGGATGCTCGACCTGGATTCGCGTGTTCATTTCCATGAAGTAAAACGAACCGTCTTCATCGAGCAGCATTTCGATGGTGCCGGCGCCGACGTAATTGATGGCTTTCGCACCGCGCGTGGCGGCCTCACCCATGCGCTCGCGGAGCTCAGGGGTCATGACGGGACACGGGGCTTCTTCGATCAGCTTCTGATGCCGACGCTGCACGGAGCAGTCGCGCTCGCCCAGGTGAATGACATTGCCGTGCATGTCACCCATGACCTGAAACTCCACGTGACGCGGACGTTCGAGAAACTTTTCGACGTACACGTCGCCATTGCCGAACGCGGAGAGCGCTTCGGAGCGGGCCAGCTGAAACGACCGGAGGAAATCGTCCGGATCGCGCGCCACACGCATGCCCTTTCCGCCACCGCCCGCCGCCGCCTTGATGATGACCGGAAAGCCGATCCCCCGGGCGAACTCCAGCGCCTCCTCCGGATCCTCCACCGGGCCGGGCGATCCTGGCACGATCGGCACGCCCACTTCCTGCATGGCGCGACGGGCAGACGCCTTGTCGCCCATGATGCGGATCTGCTCAGGCGTGGGGCCGATGAACGCAATCCCCGAGGCGAGGCACGTCTCCGCAAACTCCGCATTCTCCGCGAGGAATCCGTAACCCGGATGAATCGCGTCAGCGCCCGTGATCTCGGCAGCCGCAATGATGCGCGGGATCTTGAGGTACGAGTCGCGCCCCGACGGCGGGCCGATGCACACGTCATCATCGGCGTAGCGGACGTGTAGCGACTCGCGGTCTGCCTCGGAATACACGGCGACCGTCTGGATGTCGAGCTCTCGGCAAGCGCGAATGACGCGGAGAGCGATTTCCCCGCGATTGGCGATCAGGACCTTTTTGAACATCCCCTATGGTGGCGAGGTCTCGCCCTCACCGCCAGCCCTTTACACCACACCCTCGTTGGCTATACGACAATCGGGGCGGGCGCGCTATCGCCAGCCCCGAGGCATACTTAGCCCGATTTCACCCCCCAGCCGGGCCGTCAGCTGGCGCTGCTGCCGGGCTTGAAGCCGGAGAACGAGTTGTCGCTGGCACCGTCCACGCCCTGAACGCGCAGGGCGAATTCGGCAGGGTTGGTCGCGTTGAACAAGGCGTTCTCGTAGGAGATGACCCCTCGGGAGTACCAGTTCATGAGCGACTGGTCGAAGCTCTGCATGCCGTACGCCACGCTCCCTTCCTTGATCAGGTCCGGGATATTGAGCGCGGCAGAAAGGTCGCGAATCTGGTCGCGCACCGCTTCAGTGTTGACGAGGACCTCGCACGCCGGCACCCGACCCGGCTGATCAGCGCGCGGTACCAGGCGCATCGACACGACCGCCGACAGGGCGCTCGCCAGCGCGAACCGGACCTCATTCTGCTGGTGCGGCGGATAAAAAGACAACACGCGATTGATCGTCAGCGTGGCGTCGGTCGTGTGCAACGTCGAGAACACCAGGTGACCGGTGCCGGCGGCCTTCAGCGCGACTTCGAGCGTCTCCAAGTCGCGGATTTCGCCGATCATGACGACATCGGGGTCCTGGCGCAGAACGCGACGCAGCGCCTGCGAGAATGAGGCCGTATCGGTGCCAACTTCGCGCTGATTGATATGGCACTTCACGTCGCGATGCACGAACTCGATCGGATCTTCGATCGTGATGATGTTCGCCGAGCGCCGCTCGTTGATGTACTGAATCATCGCGGCAAGGGCCGTGCTCTTACCCGAGCCAGTCACGCCGGTCACGAGTACCAGGCCACGCGGACGCATCGATATCTGCTCGAGCACCGGCGGAAGGTTCAAATCGCGGATGCTCGACGCCGCGTGCGCAATGGCGCGCATCGCGAAGGCCACGGTGCCCTTCTGCTGGTACACGTTGACGCGAAACCGACCAATGCCCGGCACGTTGATGGCGAAGTCCGATTCGCGCATCTCCACGAATTCGCGCAGCTGGGCCGGCGGCAGCAGATGCTCCGCCAGTGCCCGCAATTCCTCGGGCCGCATCGGCGGCATCTCGAGGGGGACGAGGTCTCCGTGCAATCGCAGCGTGGGCGGGCGCCCGACCTTCAGGTGAAGATCGGAGGCCCCCTCCCGTACCATCCGCTGCAGCGCGGCCTTGAGATCGAGGCCTGTCGCCGGTGCCGCCGTTGTGGCGGCGCCCAGTGCAGCGCCGGAGACCATCGTCATGTCGTCATGTCTCAGCCGGTTGGATCGATTCGGTAGAGCACTTGGCCGTATTCAACCGGATGCGCATCCGACACGTTGATCTCGCGCACCACGCCATCGAATTCGGATTCGAGCTCGTTCATGATCTTCATCGCTTCGATGATGCAGACGATCTGCCCCTTGCTGATGCGATCGCCGACCGACACATACGGCTTCGCACCAGGTTCCGGTGCTGTGTAGAACGTCCCCACCATGGGCGACTTGATCTCGAGGGCCGCGGACTTGGGCGCCTCGGCCTTCGGCGTCGCAGTCCCCCCCTCCTCGGCAGGACGCGCCGCGGGCGCGGCAGGCAACACGGCAGGGGCAGCCATTGGCATCGGCGCGGGCATGGCTTGCGCCACCGTCACGCCGCGCTGCTGCGGACTCTTCGAGATGCGGAGCTTCATCCCTTTGTCGGAGGAGATCTCGATGGAATCCACGGTGGAGCCGTCGAGCATCTCGATCAGCTTCTTCACGTAGCGCAGGTCGATCATGGCGGGAAAGGCTGGAGAACGCGCCGCAGCCCTGAGGGCCGCCAGCACAGAGGTCAGGCGATTTCGAGAAGGTGCCGGGGGTAGCGAGTGAGCACCCGCGCCCCGGCGTCCGTGATGAGCACGTCGTCTTCGATTCTCACCCCGCCCCAGTCCGGGCGATAGATGCCCGGCTCTATGGTCACGACCATTCCGGCGGCGAGGGGAGCTTCGATTGTTCGGGCAAGGCGAGGTGCTTCGTGCACTTCCAGGCCGATCCCATGGCCGAGTGAATGTCCGAAGGCATCTCCGTACCCACAGGCGGCAATGTAGTCTCTCGCGACCGCATCTGCAGCCATCCCCTGCATTCCGGCCCGAACTGCACCCGAAGCACGCTGATTGGCCTCCCGGACGACCTCATAGAACGCCCGTTGGGCCTCCGATGCCCGGCCGAGGACGACGGTGCGCGTAATGTCCGAGCAGTAGCCGTCTGCGACTGCCCCGAAGTCGAGGAGCACAAAATCACCGGTCGACAGCACCCGGTCGGCCGCGCGGGCATGCGGGAGCGCCGAGCGTGGGCCGGAGGCCACAATCGAGGGAAACGGGAAGGCCTCACTCCCCTCGTCGCGAAGGTTCCGCTCCAGCAGCCCCGCGATGGCGGTCTCGGTTTTCCCAGGGGTCAGCTCGGTGAGCGTGCGTTCAAGCGCCGCTTCTGCCATCGCGACAGCCCGTTCGATGGCCGCAATCTCCCCCTCGTCCTTCACGGCGCGCAGGGTTTCGACCAGATCACTGGTCGGGCGCCACTGCCATCGTCCGCCCTGCTCCAGCAACCGGGTGAAGTCGCGGTGGAGCAGATGCGCCGACTCAAAGCCCACCCGTTCGACGCCGGCAAGGGCCGTCAGCGTGGGCCACAATCCTGCCCACAGGCTGGTAGGCTCGATTCGCACCGTCGCCGCGTCGCCGACCTCGTCCGCGACCTGTGTCTCGTACCGGAAATCCGTGAGCAGCACGCACTCGAGCGCCGTGACGAGGCACAGGGCACTGCTCCCCGAGAACCCGGTGAGGTACCGGATGCTCGGCAGGGAGGTCACCAGCAGGCCGTCAAGGTCCGCGCGCCCCAACGATTCGCGAAGCGCGGTCAGGCGCTGGGGACGGCGGTCTGGAAAAATGGGAGCATCGTCGCGCATGGCGCGATGCTACGCGCTCATGTGCGCGCGCGCAACGCCCGGACGAGGCCACGCAAGGCGTACTCGTAGCCTTCTGCCCCGAGACCGCACACCATCCCGATCGCGGCACTCGCCAACATCGAGTGGCGCCGTTCCGGCTCACGCGCGTGAATGTTGGACAAGTGCACTTCGACAAACGGAAGGCTCGTGGCGGTGAACGCGTCGCGCAGGGCGAGACTGGTGTGCGTATACGCGCCGGCGTTAATGACGACGCCACTGACTTCCCCCCGCCAGGCATGCACCTGGTCGATGAGGTCCCCTTCGCTATTGCTCTGGGCATCACGCAATTCGACGCCGAGCGAAACCGCCACGGTGTTGAGCTGCGCGACGATCTCCGGCAGCGTGGCCGTCCCATAAATGGACGGCTCACGCGTGCCGAGCAGATTCAGATTGGGGCCGTTCAGCAGGCCGACAATCACGAGTTACCGAGTCCCTTGAGCCAGGCGGAGAACTGGGCGAGATCATCGCCGGCACGCGGCGCCGACTCGACCGCCGACTGCTCGCCCGAAGGCGGGAGTTGCTGCGCAGTGGACGCCGGGTCCGGGAAGAACCGATCAAACGAGAACTCCCCTCCCTGCTCCGCGACCGGCGCAACCGGTGTCACGGGCGCGGACTGACGCGGTGTCCCGTAGGCCGGGGTGGCCTCACGACCCGTGTCAGTCGTCCCGAAAAAACTCTCCGACGGCGCCATGGCCTCCGTGTCCATTGGCGTGGCCGAGAATGCGTCGGCAAGCGCCTGCGCCGCCGTATCGTCTTGCGCCATCGACTCTGACCCGAATAGCGCGGTCAAGGAATCCTGAGCGGGCACACCAATCGGCGTGGCCGAGCGCATCGGGGTGGCGGAACGGATGGGAGTTCCTGCGCGGATGGGCGTCGGAATCGCGGTCTGCATGGCGGGCGTCATGGTAGCCGTCATGGCGGCCGTTGCCACGGGTGTGGCTGCACGCGGCGGGGTACGACGCGGCACACGGCGCGCAGCGAGCGTCGCATACCGTTCGCGGGCCGTGAAGACAGTCGTCGGTGCTGCCTGTGCGAGCTGCTCGCGCAGCTCCTCGAGGCGCGCGGAAAGGACCGGATCGTACGGGCGACGCCGTACCAGCTCCTCGTACACCGTCACCGCACGATCGACGAAACCCTGCGCGACGAGCAACTCCCCCATGGTTTCGGTAACGAATGCCGGCGCCGCGGGCTCCTCGGCCGACTCCTCGGCCAGCTCCTCAGACGACTCCTCGTCCGCAGCCGCGGGCAGCACGTCCACGAAGCTCGCTTCTTCCACCGCCGCCTCGTCGACTACATCGACGAGTGCCTGAGGTTCCGGCAGCGCGAAGACCGCGACGTCTTCGGCTTCTCCGACCGCGCGCGCATCCTCTTCAAGGGCATGCACGATGGCGGTCACTTCTTCGGTCGGCGTGACGGCAGCGGCAATCCACGGTAGTTCTTCGCGTGGGTCGGCATTGCTGACGACATCCTCCAATTCATCGACAGAGAGCACCGGCAGCGCCACCAAATCCGCGTCTTCGCCGAGCACTTCCGGCTCCGGCTCTGGCAGGGGCGCGATAATCGGATCCTGCGGCTCCCGACCGAACGCTTCGACCGCGTCGGGGGTGACGTCGACGAATGCCGGCGTCGCGGAACGCGGTGTCGGAGAACGTCCCGTGAATTCGGAGGTGTCGGGCCAGGCGGCGGTCACCAACCCTTCTTCGAAGTCCGCGGCGAGATCCGCGGGCTCCGAAAGTGCTTCGGGCGAAACGATCGAAACGGTAGCTTCCGCGTCATCGTCAAAGGAGAACGGGTCGTCGGCCAACACCGGCCCGGATACGTCGACCGGTGCGTCGCTCAATTCGACAATCGGTTCGACCATCGCGACACTGGGGGCGGGCGGAGTATCGAAGTCATCGATACTGAGATCGATCGGCTCCGGTGCGGCAGCCTCGAGAACCGGCAACGGTTCGCTCGATGCGCCGATCGCGTCGGCGACCGACTCCACAACGGGGTTGCGCAGCCTCTCGTTCACCACGTCGAAATCGACGGCCCGCATCGCGGCGTCCGGCGTAGGCGCCAAGGGGACAGCGTCCACCGCGTTGGTCGCGAACGGCGGCGTCGGGATCGCCCCAAGGTCGCGCCGCGCCGGAATGGCGCCGAGATCCAGAAACGACACGTCCTCGGCGACGACGGGGGCTGCCATTGGCGGCGTGGGAACCGCCGCCACCGGCCGCACCGGCGTTGCCAGCGCTGCCAGCTGGTGCGCGATATCGTCGTTCCGCGGATCGGTCTCGAGTGCACGCTCGTACCAGCGGCGCGCCAGCTGAGTGTCGCCCCGCTGCTTCGCGATGTGCCCCAAGTGGTGCAACGCGATGAGATTCTCCGGGTCCAGTGCGAGCGCTTGCTCGAACACGACACGTCCCTCGTCCAGGTCGCCGCTCTCGTAGAGCGCCTGACCGAAGACGATGTACCCGCTCATGTGCCCAGGCTGTTTGGGCAGGTGCTCGCGGCACAGCGCGATCGCCTGCGTCAAATCCCCGGCCTTCCGGAGCTCGTTGGCCAGCGGCGCAAAATAGCGGCGCGGGTTTTCCTCGAACTTGTTCCGGAGCTCTTCGATCCGGGCGGCAGTGCTCATCCGTGCGATGCCCTCAAGGTGGTATCCCGCGCCGTGGCGCCTGTCACGCCGGTGGCATCCGGCAGGTGTCCAGAGGCAGGTTCGGCGAAGTGCTGGAATTCTTCGCTTGGAACCCGCGGGAAGTCAATCGTGATACGGTGATGCGAAGTCGTGTCGTGTCTTGCCTTTAGACGAAGGCGCTGGCTAGCTTTCCGGACTCTGCGGCACACGGCCGTCTCCATCGAGGTCCGTGTGCCTTTCCGTTTGCCCGTTTTTTCCGACTGAAGGAGTCACGCCCCGTGCTGCAATCGATGCGGAGCGCCGCGAAGTACATCTGGATCATCCTCATCGTGGCGTTCGTTGGCAGCTTCCTGCTGTACGAAACCTCGGGCTTGGCTGGTCGTGCTCCGGTGACCACCACCACGTCCATCGCCACGGTCAATGGCGAGGAGATCCTCCTCACCACGTGGCAGAACGCAGTCACCGCGCTCGAACAAGAGCGCCAGCAGCAGCTCGGCAGCGCCATCACGCTCGATGAGCGCCAGCAGCTCGAAGAGCGGGCGTTCAACGAACTCGTGACGGATCTGCTGCTACAGCAGGAATACAAGCGTCGGGGCATCACTGTTACTGACGACGAAATCCTCCAAGCGGCACGCATGGCCCCACCACCACAGGCCATGCAGTCGCCTGATCTGCAGACGGACGGCAAGTTCGACATGCAGAAGTACATCCGCCTCCTCAGCAGCCCCATGGCCCGCCAGTCGGGAATGCTGGCCGGTCTCGAGGCGTACTATCGCAACGAGATCCCCAAGCAGAAGCTTTTTGATCAGGTTGCGAGCGGTGCGTATATCTCGGACGAGCGTCTCTGGCAGGCGTATCGCGACCGTCACGACAGTGCCACGGTGAGTTACGTGGTGCTCGGGACGAATGCCCTTACCGATACGGCCGTAACCGTCACAGACGCCGAGATCTCGGCATTCTTCGAACGGAACAAGAAGCGGTTCGAGAAGCCGGCGCGTGCGGTCATTTCCCTGTTGACTGTTCCGCGCGCCGTGACCGCGGCCGACTCCATGGCCGCCAAGGCGCGTATCGAGGCCCTGCGGGCGGAAATCGCCGGCGGTGCGAAGTTCGAGGACGTCGCCAAGCGCGCGTCGTCGGACTCGGTCTCGGCCTTGAATGGCGGTGCACTCGGAAAGGGGCCGAAGGGTCGCTTCACGCCCAAGTTCGAAGACGCGGCCTACGCACTCAAGGTCGGCGAGATGTCGCAGCCCGTGCTCACGCCGTTCGGCTGGCACATCATCCGCGTCGACGAGAAGAAGGGCGATACGCTCGATCTCCGTCACATCCTCGTGAACATCGCCCAGAGTGATTCGAGTGCCACGCGCACCGACCGCCGGGCCGACTCGCTGGCCGCGAAGGCGGGTAGCCAGGAAGATCCGAAGGCGTTCGACGAGGCTGCCAAGACGCTCGGCCTGACGGCAGCTTCCGCCGCCGTCATCGAAAAGGAGCCGCTGTCGTTCGCCGGCCGCTATGTGCCGAGCGTCAGCGCGTGGGCTTTCTCCGGGGTTCGCCCGGGAGAAACCAGTGACCTGTTCGACGCGCCGGAAGCCTACTACCTCGCGCGCCTCGACTCGATCGCGAAGGGCGGTCCGCAGGCGTTGTCGGAGGTGAAGGAAGACATTCGCCGCCGTCTCGCCCGTGACAAGCGCGTTGAGAAGCTCCGGCCGATGGGCGAGCAGCTTGCACAGGCGGCCAAGGCAGCCACGCTCGAAGCGGCCGCTGCACAGCGCAACTTGCCCGTGGAGAAGTCCACGCCGTTTGCTCGTGTCGACGCGATCCCGGGATTGGGGCAGTTCACGCCCGCCATTGGCGCAGCGTTCGCGGCGCCCGTCGGTCAGGTTGCCGGCCCCTTCAAGGCCGTCGATGCCATGGTCGTCATGCGCGTCGACATGCGGACGGAAGCGAACCGCCAGGCGTTCGAAGCGGAGAAGTCCATTCAGCGCCAGCAGTTCCTGCAGTCTGCGCGTCAGCAGAAAGTCGACGAATTCCTCACCGGCCTGCGTGAAAGCGTCAAGGTCGATGACCGTCGGACGCAGGTGCTCTCGCAGCTCCGACGTCAGTCGGACAGCTGATCGCCGCCTGATCGGCACGAACAAAAAGGCCCCCGCGAGTCACTCTCGCGGGGGCCTTTCGTTTGTGGAGCGGTTGGTTACTGCAGCAACCGCTTGGGCTCGGGCCGCTCTTCTTCGCGAGCGGCGGTCACCGGTGTGCCTGGGGCGATCTGCTGCTCGGCACGGGGCGCCTCGGTGATCTGCCGCTGCGCATCGCTGAGATTGCGCTTGAACTCGTTGATGCCCTTGCCGAGCGAGCCGGCGATCTCCGGAATGCGCTTCGCACCGAAGAGGAGAAGCACGATCACCAGAATGATCATGATCTCCATAAACCCGAAATTCTGTAGACCCATGAGAAACGCTCCTAGAAGAGGGACCGCGCGATGAGATAAGCGATCAATACCCCGAGGAGGCTCAACAGGGAGACATCCAGGGCGACTGGTCCAACGGCAAACTTCAATATAATCAGGTCCACGGGAAGTGGACCGACCGCAGGGGTAACCCCGGTCGTGAGGAACTCCTTGACGGCGCCGGCCGGAAGAAAGCGGCGGGCAACCTGTGTGAGGAGCCCCCCGCTGACGAAGCCGGAAGCCAGGACGAGCAGATGAAACACCGGACGGTGCTTGGACGGTCCCTTGGCCATTACCAGCGCCGCTCCACCACGTACCCGATCGAATCCATCAACGCGGCTTTCGATGGCCCCTCTGGGAGCTCGGAGAGCGCCTCTTCGGCTTCGTGGGAGTACTGATCGGCACGACGGCGGGCGTAGTCGAGGCCGCCATGGTCGCGAACGATGTTCACGACTTCGGAAATCGCTTCGTCATCCGGCTCGGGCGAGGCGAACAGCGCGTCCACCCGTTTGCGTGCCGACTCGGGCATTTCCCGAAGCGCGGCGATCAGGGGCAGTGTGACCTTGTGTTCCTTGAGGTCGAGCCCGCTTGGCTTGCCGGTCATCTCCTGCTGCTCGGTGTAGTCGAGCAAGTCGTCGGCAACCTGGAACGCCATGCCGAGTCGCTCACCGAAGCGCGTGAGCGCCGCACGATGCGCCGGCGCGCCACACTGGGCGCCCACGTCACAGGCGGCCATGAACAAGGCCGCCGTCTTGGCGCGAATGAGTGTTTCGTAGTCCGACTCGCTGAACGACAGGGCGTCATACTGCGCGAGCTGCCGGATCTCGCCAAGCGTCATCTCGTTCGACGCGAACGTGATCGCGCGCATCGCCTCGAGATCGCCAATGGTGACGAGTTCACGCAGGGCGCGCAGATACAGGAAGTCGCCCATGATGACCGAGACCTGATGGCTGAACAGCGCATTCAGGGTCGGCATTCCGCGACGGAGCACCGAATGGTCGACTGCGTCGTCGTGGACGAGCGTGGCGAGGTGAATCAGCTCGATAATGGCGGCAAAGGTGATCGCCTTCTTGGGCGATTCTCCTTCGACGCTGGACGAAAGCAACAGCAGCGTGGGGCGAAAGAGCTTGCCTTTCATTCCCATGAGGTGCTCTTGCACGTTCTGGACGAGCGGCACGTCCGCAGAGACGATACGCCACAGCTCCTGCCCCACCGCCGTCAGGTCGGTGCGAACAGGAGCTTGGATGTCCCGCAGTGCCGCGGCCAGCGCGGACGGTGTCCGCGTGGAAAGCGTCATCGGGATGCCTGCTCGAGTGCCGCCAGACGGGCGGCTACGTCACGGAAGTTGATATCGGTCGCGTACACGCGCTGAAAATAGCTACGGGCCTCATCCCTGCGCTGCAGGGCCTCGCACGAATATGCGAGAAGATAGAGGACGCCAACACGCTGGTCGTCATCCAGACCCGGTTCATGGAGCGCCCGCGACAGGACCGTCGCGGCCACCTGGAATCTTCCCTGCTCCACGAAACATTGCCCCAAAGCCTCGTACGCCGGTAGTCTGTGCGCGCGACTTCTGAGCGCCTTCTGGAATTCGGCGATCGCGTCGTCGAGGAGCCCCATTTCCTTGTATGCCACGCCAAGGTCGTAATGGCTCTCGAAATCGTCCTCACCGAGTGAACGCGAGACCCCCTCCTTGAAGTGCCTGAGGAGGGATTCAAAATCCGCCTGCTCGTCGCCACTGATGGCGGGCTCCCGCATGCGCATGCGGGTATCCACCGGTTTGTCGTCGTCGCGGAGCCAGTCCGCCAGGTCGACGAAGTTATCGTCCGGCCGGGGAGTCGGCGGCGGCGGCGGCGCGGCGGCCCCCAGCGCCGCGCGTGCGCGGTCGTCGTGCGGGTCGATCTCGAGCACCCGGGCGTAGACCGCCCGCGCGCGCCCTTCTTCGGCCATGCGCACCAACGCGTCGGCCAAATCGAGATACGCAAATCGCAGCCGCTGCTGATCATTCGCCCGGACCGCCAACTCCACCCGCTTCTGGTGGTACGGCACACGGTCTGGACTGACGTGCACGAGTTCGTCCGCGATATCCGAGGCCGCCGCAAACTCTCCGTCGTTGACGAGCCCGGTCTGCGCCGTCTCCAGTTCCGCCAACGCCGCGTCCCGTTCGCCGGCCTCGAACAAGGCCTCCGCGAGCCGGCGCCGCAACAACCAATTCTGCGGCAACCGGGTGACCGCGGCCCGCAGCGAGTCACGCCGGGACGTCGCGACGGTCGTCGCGGCCTCCACGACGGCCGCAATCGGAAGGGCCGGCGTGACACTGACCGCGTGGCGCGTGGCCATCTCCTCCTCGGCATCGAACACCGAGTCGTCGTCTGCGTCCTCCTCGTCGTCCACGGCCGTCCCGAGCCCGTCCGCCTCGTCGGCCTGGTCGACCGACACGGCCGCAGCGTCGCCGACGGCCTCCACAGCCTCGCTCCCGTCGACGTCGGCGGACGCCAGATCTTCCACCGGCGTTTCGGCCGGCAACGCCGACGGCAGCTCCGCGGGCTGAATGGCGGCAGCGCCGAAAGCCGGGCTCAGCACCCGATCGTCCGGCACGTCGACTGCGGCCACCTCGGCGACGCGAGCTGGCGACGCAAGCGACGCAGTGCTCAATCCGGCATCGATGAATTCGTCGTCGAGCAGCAGCGGCGGCAGCTCGCCCGGCAGAATGAAATCGTGCGGGTCGATGCGGAACGGCGGGCGATACGGCTCGAGCAGTTCCTCGACCTCATCGATTTCGACGAGCAAGGTGGCGGAAGGGAGCGCCACGGGCGGCAGCACCGCCTCTAAAGGCACCGACTCGAAATCGTCGAGCTCCACCAGCTCCACGACGTCCGTCGCATCGGCGACATCGACGGGCGTCATCGGCACGATCGGCGTCAAGACCATGGGCGTGGGCATGGCCAACCGTTCCGCAGCCTGCGCCTGTTCGACCAACTCGTGACCGGCGGCAATCGCGGCATCGAGCTCAGGCACCGATTCCACGTCCAGGCGCTCGAGCACGAGGTAATCGGCCACGATGTTCGCATCGGGCACCACCGTCGGCACGAAGGACGGGGTTTGTGTGTAGATCGCCCGCACGACGGCGGGATCGTTCGTGGAGTCGCGGAAGTCCTCGAGCGTCACCTCGTCGAGCGGCGGCGTCTCCACGTCGCTCGACGGTGGTGCCCCCCAGGTAATCGCTTCCACCTGAAGGTCGGGATCGACGTCCACGTCCGTCCGCAATTCTTCGTCAGGCGTGAAGCCATCGAGCAGGGGCGTGAGCGCCTCATCCACGAACTCGCCATTCGCTTCGAGTCCCTCGAGCGACGCCGGGGCCACCCGCTCGATGTCATCGCCGTTCGGGGCGGTGATCAGCGCGGCAGACAGGGGCGTGATGATGGCAGTCGTGGGGACCACCTCCATCGGCGGAGGTGTCGGCACGCGAGGGCTGACTGCGGGCGTAAGACGCGCGGACTCGGCGTAGTCGACGTCCAGGAACACCAGGTTCTGCGACTTCTGATCGCGGAACGCCGGGCTGTCGACTGGAGTCGGTACCCGGTCCGTCCGGATCGGCGTTTTCCGACGCGGCAACGCAATGCCGGACCGCGTCGCGAGATCTTCGACCATCGTCCGGACATCATTGAGCTCGGGCATGAGGTCGAGGACCTCGGCCAACGCCCGAATTCCCTCTTCGATGCGGCCTTCCTGCTGCATCCGCGAGGCGTACTCGAGGAAATTGCGGGTCGCATCGCCGCGGAGCCCCTTGCGGGCGGAGATCCGCCCCAGCGTGAAATACACGTTGGCGCGGCCCGGCGCGTTGCGGAGGATCTTGTTGCAGAGCGCGATGGCGTTGTTGAACAGGCCGGAGGTCGCGTAGTGCTCGACGGCCCGTTCGTAATACGTAATCGCGTCGGGCACCCGTCCCTGCCGGAGTGCCAGATCGCCCACTTTGTTGTACAGGGCGACATCAACATCCTCGCCGACCGACTCGCTCTCCTCGATCGCCTTGACATACGAGGCGATCGCGCGGTCGATCTGCTTGAGCTGTTCGAACTCAGCCGCTTTCTTTCGATGCTTCGCGGCGTTGGACATGAATTCGAGTCGAGCTCCAGAAAGCAGGGAAGGATCACAGCCGGAACGCGGCCGCGCGAACGTCTGAGCTATCTATGGCTCAGGGCGTCACGTGACAAGCACGGCCGCCGCTCCACGACCCAAAACAGAGACGCTCGCCAAACCAGTAAGGCAACGCCCGGTAATCGTCTACCGCATGGAGCGCGATGTCGGCCCGATACCCAACGGCGAGCTGCCCCGTCTCGTTGGCGAGCCCCAGCGCCGCCGCCCCGTTGACGGTGGCCGCGATCCACGCCTCGGCGGCGAGCATCCGGAGTTCGCTGACGGCCAGCGTGAGGACCAGCGGAAAGGCCTGCAATGGCGACGTACCGGGGTTGAAATCGCTGGCAAGGGCAACGGCCGCCCCCGCCTCGATCAGGGACCGTACGGGGGCCTGGCGGCCCGTGCCGAGAAAGAGCATCGTGGCCGGCAGGGCCGTTGCAACCGTACTACTGCCGGCCAACGCAGCCACCCCGGCGGACGCGACCGCCGCGAGATGGTCCGCGCTGACCGCGCCAAGTTCGGCGGCAAGGACAGCCGCGCCCCCATCATGCAGTTCATCCGCATGGAGCTTGGGACGCAGCCCATACCGTCGTCCCCCCTCCAAGACCCGGCGTGACGCCTCCACGCCGAAAACGCCCGGCTCGCAGAAGACGTCGGCGAAGACCGCCAACTGCTCTCGCTGCACCACCGGATACAGCTCCTCGCAGATGGTGGAGATCCATTCGTCACCACCGTTCGCGCGTTCCCGATACTCGAGAGGGACCTCGTGGGCGGCCAGGCAGGTCGGCACCACCCGCAGCGGCCCCGCGTCCGCGAGCCGCTTGATCACGCGCAGCGAGCGGAGTTCATCGTGCACCGACAACCCGTACCCCGATTTGATCTCGAGCGTCGTCACCCCCCCGGCGGCGAGACGGGCCAGGCGGGGCACGGCGAGGGCAAACAGCTCCTCGTCGCTCCGCGCCCGCAGATCGCGCACGGAGCTGTGAATGCCCCCGCCCTGCCGCGCGATCTCCATGTACGGGACACCGGTGGCACGGAGTTCGTGCTCGGCATAACGCGGCGCCCCGAACACCGCATGCGTGTGCGAATCCACGAAGCCGGGCGCGAGCAGGCCGCGCTGGCAGTCGACCTCACTGGCTCCGGCGTACCGCTGCCGCAGCTCCTCATCGGGTGCAACGGCCACGATGCGCGCGCCCTGCACGGCGAGCCCCACACCGCGGCACACTCCCGCCTCGCGCATTTCCGCGCCGCGACGGGCGCGCCCGGGTCCGGCGCATGTCACGGTCTGCGCCGCGTTGACGAAAAGCGTCGTAGGGATGGTCATCGCCATCGCACGTTCATTCGGTTGGCGTCACTGTGGCCATGACATCGCGCACACGCGAGGCGAGACGCAACGGCGCCTGCGCCTCACCACGACAGGCATAAAAGCAGGCGTTGCAGTCGATGGGCGCATAGCCGCGATACGATTCCCAGGGGCCATCCGGCTTGAAATCGGGACAGCGCCGCACTTGCCCCTGCGGATCGATGTGAATGGTCGACGACCCGCTCTGGCATGGCTCGGTCATCTCGCCACGCACATAGCGCGGAATCTGCTCGAGATAGTAATCCGAGTTCGTGATCACGCCGGCGCGCTTTCGCTTGTAGGCCAGTAACGCGTCGACGACGCGCTGTACCTCGTCCGGATTCACATCCTGCAGCAGGTGCGCCTCGTTGCCGTTCTTCAGCGCCGTGTACACCGAGAAGTTGACCCCGCCCCCCATCGCCGCCGCCTTTTCGACAATCGGCATGATCTGATCGAGGTTGTCGTTCTTGATGACGGTATTGAACCGGACGCCGCCAATGCCGGCTTTCCGCATCTGCGGCACCAGCATGAGAATCTTCTCCGTCAACCCGGGAATACCGCGAGCCGTATCATGTCGCCCGTCAAGGTAGTCCAGCGAGATGTTGAACTGATCGACGCCGGCATCCCAGAGCGACTGCGCACGCTCGATCGACAGCATCCCCGCGTGCGTAATGAGCTGGACGTACGTGTACCGCACGGACGCACGCACCGCGCGCACGATGTCTTCGAGATCCCGACGCAACGTCGGTTCACCACCGGTAAAGGTGACGAGCATCGGGCTGAAGTGTTTGGCGATCTGCGCAAAGTTCGCCCATTCCCGCTGCTTTTCGCTGCTGGGCGTCTGCCAGTAGTCGCAGAAATTGCAGCGCGCATTGCAGCGCATCGTGACTTCGAAGTTGAGCAGCACTGGGCGACGACGGAGTCGCAACCAGGCGTACTTGGCCAGGAAGATCGGAACGTGATACGGGCGATACCGACTCGACAGCATGAATACAGGCTCAGCGTTCAAACATGGGCAGGCGAATGCCTTCACGAACGGCGGTCGTCCGCGCAATGTCGTATCCAGCATCCGCGTGACGGGCCACGCCGATCCCGGGATCATTCGTCAGGACGCGCTCCAATCGACGTCGCATGCGTTCGGTGCCGTCCGCGACGATGACTTGCCCCGCATGCAGTGAGTTGCCAATACCGACGCCACCGCCATGGTGGAACGATACCCAACTCGCGCCGCTGGCGACATTCAGCAGCGCGTTGAGAATCGCCCAATCGGCAATCGCGTCGCTGCCATCTTTCATGGCCTCGGTTTCTCGGAACGGTGAGGCCACGCTGCCCGTATCGAGATGATCCCGCCCAATCACGATGGGCGCCGAGACGTCGCCCTTCGCCACCAGATCATTGAGCGCCAGTGCGAAGCGCGCACGGTCACCCTGTCCGAGCCAGCAGATCCGCGCGGGCAATCCCTGAAACGCGATGCGCTCCTGCGCCAGCGTGATCCAGCGACGGAGATGCTCGTCATGAGGAAACAGTTCGAGGGCGAGCGCATCCGTGCGTGCGATGTCGGCCGGATCACCCGACAGTGCGACCCAGCGGAACGGCCCCTTTCCTTCACAGAAGAGCGGTCGGATGTATTCGGGGACGAAACCGGGAATACGAAAGGCTTCGTCAAAGCCCGCGTCGAACGCGACGGTACGCAAGTTATTGCCGTAGTCGAAGGCCACCGCCCCGCGGTCCTGCATGGTGCGCATGGCCTGCACGTGCGCCACGATACTCGAGGACACGAGGGAGAGATAGCGCGCCTGATCGTGCGTCCGAAGCTCTGCCGCCGCATCGAGCGTATAGCCCGCAGGGATATACCCCACCAACGGATCGTGGGCACTGGTCTGATCGGTCACGACATCAGGGGTCACCCCGCGTCGCACCAACTCGGGAAGGACTTCCGCGGCGTTGCCGAGGAGTGCGACGGATAGCCCGGTGCCCGCTGCTTGCGCCTCGCGCAACCAGCCGAGGGCTTCATCGAGTGATGTCGTGGACCGATCGCAGTAGCGTGTCCGGAGTCGCATCGCGATCCGCGTGGCGTCGACTTCCACCGCGAGCACCGCCGCGCCATGCATCGCCGCCGCGAGTGGCTGCGCACCGCCCATGCCGCCGAGTCCTGCGGTGACCACGAGTCTGCCCGACAGGGTGCCATGGAAATGACGCGCCGCCACCGCACCAAACGTTTCGTACGTGCCCTGTACGATCCCCTGCGACCCGATGTAGATCCACGAACCCGCGGTCATCTGGCCGTACATCGTGAGCCCCATTTGCTCGAGCCGCCGGAATTCCGCCCAGGTCGCCCACCGCCCGACCAGATTGGCGTTGGCGATCAGCACGCGTGGCGCGTCTTCGTGCGTGCGAAAGACCGCCACTGGCTTACCACTTTGCACGAGCAGCGTTTCATCGTTCTCGAGGGTCTCCAACGTGCGCACGATGGCATCGAGGGCTTCCCACGAGCGCGCCGCCCGGCCCGTGCCTCCGTATACGACGAGATCATCGGGCCGCTCAGCGACATCAGGGTCGAGATTGTTCATGAGCATGCGTAACGCCGCTTCCTGCTCCCACCCTTTGCAGCGCATCGATACCCCGTGCGCCGCACGCACCGCACGCGCCCCCGGCATGCTCATACCGTCACCGATGCGGTGAGATGTTCGAACGCGCCCGCCGCAATCGCGTCGCCAAGCCGGGTGATATCAGGTGCCGGCGACCGGTCACCTTGCGACGGCGTCACCAACGTGCGAATGATGGCGTGCGCGGCCTCGACCGCGGTGCTGCTTCGCAACGGCCGACGGTACTCGAGCGCCTCCGCGGCAGCAATGAGTTCGATCGAGAGTACATGACGCAGGTTGCGCACCGAACGGCGCAGCTTGAGCGCCGCGTTCATCGCCATGGGCACCACGTCTTCTTTGTTGCCATCGGTGGGGATGGAGTCGATGCTCGCCGGGTGCGCGAGCAGCTTGCACTCACTGGCCAATGCGGCGGCCGTCACCTGTGACATCATGTGCCCCGACTCGAGCCCAGGCTGGCCGGCAAGAAACGGTGGCAGCCCTTGGTTGAAGTCCGGATGCACCAAGCGATCGATGCGCCGTTCGCTGATGACTGCGAGGTTGGCCGTGATGATGGCGAGCATATCGCTGGCCATGCCGACGGCCTGTCCATGGAAGTTTCCTCCGCTGAGCAGCTCGCCGGTTGCCAGAACCAGTGGATTGTCCGTCGCTGCATTCAGCTCGCGTTCGATGATGCCGCGGGTAAACCGGAGCGCGTCGAGCGCCGGGCCGTGGACCTGCGGTACGCAGCGCAACGCGTACGCGTCCTGTACGCGCGGATCCCCGAAGCGGTGCGATTCCCGGATGTCGCTGCCTTCGAGTAACGTGCGCAGCAGCGCCGCCGACTCCATTTGCCCAAGTTGTCCGCGAGCGTCCTGGATGCGCGCGTCGAACGCGTCCGGCGTGCCGAGCAGCGCCTCGAGTGTCATGGCCGTCGCCACGTGCGCCACGCCCCACAACCGCGTAAGCTCGGCGCACGCGAGGCCGGCAACTGCCGTATGCGCCTGCGTCCCATTGATGAGGGCGAGCCCTTCCTTGGCGGCCAGCACCGCCGGGGCGATACCCACGGTCGCCATCAGCGCGCCTGCACGGTCCTCGCGCCCCTGATAGCGCGCCGGTCCCTCACCGATGAGGGCGAGCGCCAAATGTGCGAGCGGCGCAAGATCACCACTGGCACCGACACTCCCCTGTTCGGGGACCACGGGCCAGATACCGGCGTTGAGCATGGCGAGCAACGTATCGATGAGCTCCGGCCGCGCACCGGCATACGACGTGGCCAGTACATTGGCACGAAGCAGCATCATCGCGCGCACCTCACGCTCAGGCAGCGCATCGCCGACCCCCGCCGCATGACTGCGGACAAGGTTCCGCTGCAGCAGCGTCAGCTGATCCAGCGGAATCGTGACCTCACTCATTTTCCCAAAGCCGGTGTTGATCCCGTACACCGGCTCCCCGCGATCGACCGCGCGCTCAACGACCGACCGTGTTTCCCGCATGCGCGCCCGCGCTTCCGGCGCGAGTCCCACCGGCAGCCGCGCATCGGCCACCGCGAGCAAGTCGGCGAGTTGCAGCGAACGCCCGTCAAGGTACAGCACGCGCATGACTCCCTCGCCACTCGGGCGACGCGAAGGCGGAAAACTAGAAGTTGCTCGACCGGAAGGTCTGACGGTCGTAGTTGAACTTGAGGTCGGGCTGTGCCTTCAACGCGATGAAGAAGTTGAAGGCGAAGTTACCACTCGGGGTTTGCGAGAACGAAAAGACCGCATTCCAATCATGCAGTTGACGCTGCAATCCGATCTGCTGACTCGCGAATCGTGCTCGCTCCAAGTCGTACTGCGTCGACCACTGCGCCGACCAGTTCTGGGTAATGCCGAACGACATGTTGGCATTCACACTCTGAACCGGTGGTTGCCGGACGAATGGCGCGCCAATGGCGCTCTGCCCATTCCCCACTCCCGTCGGTGGTGACGTCTGCGCGTTGAGGAAACACCGCTCGTATGCGGCAATGCCTTGCGAGCGGAACGGTTCGCACAACTTCACCGGATCGACGTCAATGACGAGTCCGTTGCCGCGGGGCGCGCGCTGCCGTGCGGCGTTGTACTGAATGTTGAGATTCCATCCCTCGCCGGGTCCAGGGAGCGCCGCCTGCATGCCACGCATGGCGCCACCGCCCGCCGCATTCATCTGACGCGACTGCCGCGTGATATTCTCCTGAGATGCCGTCTGCCGGGGATTGATCGACGCGCTGTCGGCAAGGTCCGCGACCTCCTTCCCAAGCAGGCGTCCGATAAAGCCGAAGATTGCCGACTTGCTGTTCAACGAGAACGTCACGCCCATGTCGGTTCGGTATGGCGAGAACGTCGCCGTGTCCGAAGCCGGGTCGCCTTGGAACAGATCGTAGCTGGTGCGGAAGTCGAGTCCCGGCAGCAGGTCCGTACGCCCGCTGATGGAGAAGGTCCGGTCCGTAAAGCCGTTACCCGTACTGTCGGCCCGCACGAAGTCCCAGCTCAGCGACGAGAAGGTCAGCGAGAGCAGCTTGATCTTGCGCGCTTGCTCTTCGGCGGACGAGTCCTCCTGCGTTTTCAGCTTGGCCTCGAGGTTCGTGGACATGCTGAGCGCTACGCGATTTTGCGCCAGAGCCCCGAGATAACCCACGCGCGTACGTCCAATGGCACTCAGGTACTCGTCGCTGACCGATGCCGCGGGCGAATAGCTGTAGCTGATCGCGGGCGTGATCGAATGGCGCAGCTTGGCAATGGGCCCGAGGCCGGGCAGCATCGCATACAGCGTTGGTGAGGCGCTGAGGGCATAGCTCAACCGCTTGCTCTGCATCACCCACTTGCCGCCGCTGCGCTCGGTGCGCACGAACAGGCCGCCGGCGTCGACGTTGGCCACCGAAATGCTCGGCGAAAGATTCCACGTGCCCTGGAAGAAACGCGGCAGATTGAACGCGGTGGTCCAGTCGACGTTGGTTTCAAAGGTTCGTGCAAAGACGCGGATACTCCGCTGCGACGTATCGCGGACACCGATGATCTCGCGCTGCTCGGGGTAATCGCGGAACTGCTCCGTCACGCTGAAGGAATTCTGCCATTGGAAGTCCCACAGCTTGATGGGCGTATCGAACCCGAACTGCATGTTGCGGCGACTTGCATTGAAGCGGCTGCTGTCCACGCCACCTCCGGCCCGCGCGTTGTAGACGAACGGAAACTGCAGCCCCTGGTCAATTCGGCTGGATCCGGAAATGCCGAGTCGCAACGACGGCGTCCACGACACCGGGCCTGCCTCGAGCGTCCCCGTGGTCACATTCAACTGGGGGAAGTCCATGTCGATCTGTGGACGCCCCGGATACTGCACGCGTGAACCACCGACGTTGATCGACGCCGGGCCCACTTTGGTCTGATAATTGAGCTGCGAACGAATCGTCGCGTTCGCCGCCATCGGGTTGACCGTGGTGTTTCGCTGGATCTGCGTGTTCTGCACCCAATTCAACCGCGCGGTGAGCTTGGTCGTCTTGGAGAAATCCTGATTGTGATTCCAGGTCCACGACTGATTCGTGGTGCCGTTGCGCAATGCCATGTACGACGTCGCCAGCTCGCCGGTGACGAAGCGATTCACCCACCGGTACCGAAGATCCGCGTTGGTGCGCAGGAACCCCGGATCGATCTCCGAGCTTCGCGCCCCCGAACGCCAGTCCATCGACATTTCCGCATTCATGTAATCGTTGATCGCGAAGAAGTACCCGATGTTCTGGACGCTTCGACGATACGACGGACTGTTCCGCAAGAGCTCGGCCACGCCGAAGTTGGGCGTCAGCATACCACTCCGACGTCCCGAACGTACGTCCTGGAAGAAGAACGGAATCCAGAACACCGGCACTTCGCCGATATACAGCACCCCGGGACGCGCCACCATCACGTTCTGCGACACGAACTTCATGTCGCGCGTGGTAAAGTGAAAGTGCGGCTCCGCGTGATCGCAGTAGGTAAACGAGCCGTTCTTGGCGAAGACGACGTGGCGTCCACTCACCAGCGTATCCGACAAGAACGTACTCTGCTTCGCCGAGAGGAACAGACGCTGCCCACTCACCACGGAGGTAGAGAAGGCACCCGTCAGGCCCTGGCGGGATTCGAGATCGTATTCGATCCGCCCATTCGCCACGAAGTCATCGGTATCCTGGGCCGACGGGTCGCGAAGGAGAACCGTGTCTCCGGTCGCCACGACCTTCTTCGTTGAGTCGTTGTACTGAATGGAATCACCGAGCAGCAACGTTTCGTCGCGCTGCACGGCCGACGGCTTGCCTTTCAAGGTGAGCAGGCGTGAGGTGGCGTTGAACTTCACCGTATCGCCCTGGTACTGCACCTTGTTGTAGCCTTCCTTGTCGAGCAGGGCGCGCATGGCGGAGTCGGGAGCGCTCCACTGGTAGGTGCGCGAATCCTTGCTGAGCGCGCGCGTCGAATCGGCGCGACCTCCCTGCTGCGCCGCGCCCGCCGGCGGCTGCGGGCGACGGGGCGCCCGCTGAGCCTCAGCAGCCCCGGCCGTTCCGCACACCATGGCCAGCAACGCCAGCCCCGCGCGCCACCAGCCGCGACGGGAGGTGCGGTCGGTCACGCGACCTCGGCTGTGAGACTGCGATCACGCCGCCGCGTAATGATGCGGGAGAGCGTGATCGACACTTCGTACAATGCGTAGAGCGGAATCGTCAGCAGGAGCAATGAGGTCGGATCGCTACCAGGCGTAATGATTGCCGCCGCCACCAAACAGCCCACCGCCGCGTGGCGCCGGAATTTGGCCAGCAGCTGTGGCTGTACCAGCCCCATGGCCGACAGCAAGGCGATGACCACCGGAAGCTCGAACACCGCACCGAACGCCAGACACATGGAGATCACGAACCCCATGTAGTCTTTCACGGTCGGCATGATTTCCACCACGTCACTCTGGAAGGAGCTGAAGAAGGCCAGCGTTACCGGAATGACATATTCGAATGCGAGAGCCATGCCCATGAGAAAGAGCATGGCGGCGCCCACGAGTGCGGGAATGACAATCTTCTTCTCGTGCTGGTAGAGTGCCGGCGAGAGGAACCCCCAGATCTGCCAAACGATGACCGGAGACGCACCGATGAGCCCCAGCGTGATGGCCGCATCCATGGCGATATCGAACAGATCGCCGGGATGTGTCACGATGAGCTTGCCACGAATGAACGGGCGGATGGGTTCCGACAGAATCGCGACGACGTCGATCTGCTTGCTGAAGATCAGGATGAACGCCGCGCCAATGCCGATCGCGAGCGCCAGCGCGATCTTGAATAGACGCCAACGCAGCTCCTCGAGATGTTCGAGGAACGGCATTTCGGTGGGGCTGCTACCGGTCATGCGAAAGAGGTGCCGATGTGAGCAACAGGGTCAACGGAGTGTCTTGAGCGTTTCCGTCGCCAGCTCGGCTTCGTCACTGCGCGGATACCGCGCAACGACCTGCTCGAACAACTGACGGGCCTGTGCCGTGTTGCCTTGCTTGAGAACGAGCTGTGCCCGCTTGTACAAGGCGGTCGGAGCTTTCGTGGACGTCGGATACGCACTGACGACCGCGGCATACGCCGCATCGGCCGCCGGCACGTTGTTCTCCTTCGCGAGCGATTCGGCAATCCAGAACTGCGCATCGGAGGCGTAGTCGGACTGCGGATAGTTCGAAATCAGCTCCTGAAAGGTCATCCGCGCCGTCGCCGTGGCGCCGCGCAACAGCTGATCGCGCCCCGTCGTGTAGAGTTGATTCGGACCGACCAGCACGGACGGCGTGTCGACCGCCGCCGGAGGCGTCGTGGTGGCGGCACCCGTTGCAGGCGGCCGCGTCGTGCCCCCTCGGGTTGGCGGCACAGCATCGGGGGCCGGCGCAACCGGCGCCGGCGCCATCTTCTGCGCTTCCAGTTCCGAGCGCAGCCGCGCGATCGTGGCCTGACTCTGCCCCAGCAGCGTCTGGATCTGCAGCAACTGCTCACGCACGCCGCGCATTTCTCCGCGTACGTCGCCCTGAATACCGACCGTGCGCGCGCTGACCTTCGCCAGCGAATCGCTCGCGACCTGAATCAGTCGCTGCGTCTGCGCGAGTGCGTCTTTCTGGTCCTGCTGGTTCTTGAGGAGCTCCGTGCGCAGCGTAGCGATGTCGCCCTGCACGATGCGGACATCGCCACGCGTCGCAAAGCACCCACCCGTGGTCACGAGGACCACGAGCGGGAGAGCGCGCCACACACGGTGGAATAGCGAATGGGACATGTCAGATTCTCCGGGTGTGGCGCTACAGGTCAGCTGGCCGGCTTGAGATTTTCGCCGCCCGCCGTGATTTCGAATTCGTCGCGACGGTTACGCGACCACGACTCTTCCGTCGTCCCCTGCACCGCCGGACGCTCGCGACCGAACGACGAGGTTTCGATACGCGACGCATCGATGCCGCGGTCGGTCAGATACCGCTTGGCCGCTTCGGCGCGGCGACGCCCGAGCGCGATGTTGTACTCATCGCTGCCACGCTCGTCGCAGTGACCGGCCACGCGGATACGCAGTCCCGGGTTCGCGTTCAGAATGGCGATCTTCGCGTCGAGTGAGGCACGCGCATCGTCACGCAACTCGTCAGCGTCGTACTCGAAGAAGATGGTTTCGAGCAGGCGCATGCGGGCCGCCGAAACCTTCTCGTTGTACGCGGCCATGGTGTCGACCGGCGTCACCCGCGGCGTGGTCCGATCCGGCACGCGTTCCGCGGGCGTGGGCGTCGGCGTCGGGGCCACGGCGACCGGCTTCTTCTTGCACGCGCCCAGAACGAGCGCCGAGGACATCAGGACCAGCGTCAGACGAGAGCTACGCAGCATGTCTACTTACTCCGAGGGGTGAGGGGAACCAGCGACAACAGGGGCAACGGGAACTCGTGGGGAAGCCCAGTCGCCCGCACTACATCGGCACAATGACAGTTACGGCGCCAGCAGGCGTGGTGACCACGCTGACAAACGCGTTTCAGGACCGCGCGTAAGCTGCCGCGCGCGACCGGTTTCAACATCCACCACCCACAGCTGCCGAACTCCGCTGCGGTTGGACGTCAGTACGAGGTGCCGCGAATCGGGCGCCCACGACGGATCGTCGTTTCGCCCATCGTTGGTTACCTGTCGCACCGACTGGTCCCGCAGATTGATGGTCATGATCTGAAACGTGCCGCCGTTCCGCGACTGAAACGCGACCAGCCGACCATCGGGGGACCAGTCCGGTCCCGCGCGGTAGTCCCGATCGCCAAACGCCGCTGCCGTCAGCAGTTCCGAGTTCGTACCATCCAGATCGCTAATATAAACCTCAGGGTGCCCGGAACGGTCGGACATGAACGCGAGCCGTTGTCCATCGGGGCTGAACGAAGGCTGGGCGCTCGCCCTACCCCGCCCCACCGTAATCCGCCGCGGCGCGCCGCCCTCAATGGCCTGAGCATAGAGGTCCGTCCCGCTCTCCGAGCCGCGCGCGTAGACCAACGTGCGCCCGTCGGGGGAGATCGCCGGCGTGGTGTGCTCGATCCCGGCTGCGCTGGCGAGCGTCCGCTGTGCCCCCGTGGCGAGGTCAGTCAGCATGATGGGGTTCCGTACCCCGTCCAGTACGCTGTACACGATTCCACGGCCACTGGGGAGCCATTGGGGCGACATCCCCGAGGGGGTGGCCGGCGTCACATTCGCCCCGTCGCTGTCGACGGTCCACACCCGGCCGCCGCGCGTAAAGGCGATGCGGGTCTGCGCGACGCCGCGCTGCCCGGTGACCCATTCCTCGATGACGTCCGAGACGCCGTGCACCGCCAGGCGCCACCCCGCCGACTGCGCGGGCGACGGAAGCGCAAAGTCCTTCTGGTTACGGACGCTCTTGAGGCCGACATCGTGCAGCAGCACGCGTACCCACCCGCTGGGGAGCACGGTCGCCTGCACCACACCGTCTACCCCGAGCTTCGCGAAGAGCGCCCAGTTGAGTGGGCCCGTCCCGCTGGGCGCGGCCGAGGAACTGACCACCGTGAACCGGTCACTGAAATCAAAGTCACGACTGATCATCGTCGTGAGCGAATCACCATTGGGGCCGGCCACCGGCAATACGATCAGGGTCGTCTTTTGCCCCGGGCGATACTGCAGCCCGAGACTCACGCCTTTCGTGGGCTGCGCGCGGACGGCGCGCGGCGGCGCCCACAACGCCAGCGCGAGCGCACACGAGGCAAGCAGAACCTGGCGAATCGTGAATCGAGCCATCAACAGAACGTGTAGAGAGGAACGCGCACCCGCATCACTGCGGACGCAACGCGTAATCGAACGTGAAGTACACCACGAGCACATCGTCTGCCCACCCGCTGGGCAGCGCCCCGAAGCTGCGGGTCGAGCCCACCGCTTCGATTGCGCCCATCGCATCGAGATCGTACAGGCGGTCACCGGACCGCTTGACCACTTCGATGCCCACCACCGTGCCGTCGCGGCGGATCATGAACTTGAGCTCCGTCACCAGCGCTGCCGACACCTTGCGCGGCGACCAATTGAGCGCGATCTGCCGCACGATATTCGACAGGTACCCGGGATACGGGAATGCGATCCCGTCGGTGCGCACGTTGGCCACATCGGCCCCCTTCGTGCCCGTCGCGCCTGCCCCCGACCTGGGCGCCGCCGTGGTCTTGGTCGTCGACGGGGTGGCGCTCTTGGCGCCGCCCTTCTTGCTGCGATCGGTTGACGGCGTTGCCTTGGGTGAGGGGAGCGCCTTCTTGGCCTTCGACGCCGAGGGCATGGTCTTTTCTTCTCCGACGCGCTCTGCGCCGGCGACCGCGTCCTTCGACGCCGTCGGTGTCTCCGTCGCCTTCTCGACTCCCGCCTGGCGCAATCCCGCCTGTCCGACAAGCTCGACCCGGTACACCGGGGGACGCGGCGGCTCCTGCTGCCCACCCGCCCACACGACGAGAGCGATCAGGACCGCGTGGACCAGCGCCGAGACGATCATCCCGCTTCCCAGCGTACTCTTCGACGAGCGCCGAGGACGGGCGGTCATGACCGTCGACATCGTCAACGATTCTCTTCTGGCTCGGCCACGAGACCGACGTCCGTGATCCCGCGTGCCTTCATCGCCGCGATGAGACGGATCACCGTGCCGAAATCGACCGCCTTGTCGGCCCGAACGAACACGCCGCCGGCACCCTTCCGGTCGGAGAGTGCCTTAATGCTCCCGGCAAACTCGTCGTACGAGAGTTTCGTGTCATCCACGAATATCTGCCCCTTCCGATCGATCGTCACGACCAATCCGTTCTTGGGCTCCAGCGGCTTCACTTCGGCGCTGGGCAGCGAAATATCCACGCCTCCCTGCATCATGGGCGCCGTGATCATGAAGATGATCATGAGCAGCATCATCACATCGATCAGCGAGACCACGTTGATCTCGCCATTGACGCCCATGCGCTCCCCGCGTCGACCGCGACGCATGCGTCAGATCCGCCCTTCGCGAACCAGTAGCGCGACGAGCTCCGAGCCGAATCCTTCCAGCGCGTTGTCAAACCGATTGAGACGCGAAGCGAACACGTTGTAGGCAAAAGCGGCAGGAATGGCAACAGCGAGGGCCGCAGCCGTCGCGATCAGTGCTGTCGCAATACCCGGGGCTACCGCTCCGATGTTCCCTGAGCCCTTGGTGGCGATGCCTTCGAACGCTTCGATAACACCCAACACCGTGCCGAAGAGCCCGATCAGCGGGCTCACACTCCCCACGGTGGCGAGCCACGGGATGAACTTGCCCAACTCCTCCCGTTCACGCCCCGACTGCGAATCGAGCACCAGTCGCAAGGCTTCGACTTGCGAACCGGAAAGACGCGCGGTGCGATCGTTGGTAGCGCCCAGTGCCGGCTTCGTGTCGTTGATGAACTGCACGGCGCGCGAGAAGACCGCCGTAAACGGACTCGGCTTCGACCGCTGCGCGAGCAACATGGCCTCATCCATGCCGCGGGCGCGTTCGAACTCCGCGACAAAGGCATTGCCGCCCTTTTCGGCCGTACTGAACGCCCGCCACTTGGCGAACATGATCGCCCACGACACCAACGACAACCCGGCGAGCAGCACCAACACGGCCTTCGTGACCGGATCGCTGGTCAGAATCAGTTCGAAGAATCCGCGCGGTACGGCGCCGCCGCCCTGTGTCGAGAGTTGCAGGAGGAACATCACGCCGCCTGCACTCACGCCGACGCCTCG
>CANGXD010000008.1 GCA_947457545.1 Gemmatimonadaceae bacterium | reverse complement strand
CTTTCGTTTTCGCCATTGGCGAGGAGGTGTACGGTCCGTCCCTCGCGCCGATCGAGGTAGATCTGGAGGGTGTTGTTGGTGGCGTCGCGAAAGAACCGGGTGCTGTAGCCGGCATACGCGACGCTGTCGTCCAGCCCTTTTTCGGGGAACGTGAGGACGGGGGGCGAAGGCTGGCCGGCGGCTGCGACTTGGGCAACCAGGACGAACGCAAGAAAGCTCACGAGCAGCTCGTGCGGGGCACGGAGGAGAAGTACTTGATCCGAAACGACTTGGGCAGGCGCCGGGGGGATCGGCGGGCGTCGCGTCGGGGAAGGGCGGGCGGGGGGAGCGGGAGCGTCGGCCGCGTCGCCGCGGCGTGTAACGCGTGAAACAACCGTTAGGCGGAAACTCGCAATGGGAGCGTGCGGGCGCCAGCGCCGGCTAAAAACTCGGCAAAAAACGCCCTGAATCCAAAAAGAGTCTTGACAGTTCCCGCTCACACTTGTTTCATAGCGTTACACATCCCTTCCTACACGCGACTCACCCCCTTCCGGGTCGCGGGTCTTGCTTGACAAAGCCGTCGTCGACCGGTCGTGCCCTAGGTGCGAGTGGTTGTTGGCGGCCGAACCTCCCTCGGTTCACCCCACTCACTGCGACCACTCCCCTCATTCTATAGATGTAGTCCGGACCGACGGTCCGAATTGTATCTGGCCAATGAGACCCACCAGGTCGCGGTCTTTACAGCCCCATGGAGGCATCAGTTTATGGCGGTAGGCGTCCGTTGGTTGGCCGCGGCAGCAGCGGGTACGCTGCTCTCGGCGAGCCAGGTCAGTGCCCAGCAAACGGGCAGAGTCTCTGGCCGCGTGGTTGACTCCGCGACTGCCGGTGTGCTCGCAAATGCATCGGTCCAAGTCGTCGGGACACAGGTCGGCACCTACACGCGTAACGATGGCGGCTTCCTGCTGCCAGCCGTGCCGGCCGGCCAGCAGCGGATTCGCGTCTCGCGCATCGGCTACTCGGCCAAGGAAGTCACGGTCACCGTGACGGCCAACGGCCAGGCCAGCGTCGAAGTCGCGCTGAACGCGATCGCCGCGCAGCTCACCGGGGTGGTCACGACCGGTTACGGCCAGCAGCGGAAGGAAGCGATCACGGGCGCCGTGGCGACGATCAAGGGAGCTGACGCCAACGTCGGCGTGATCCCCAACGCGACCGGTCTGCTCACGGGTCGTGTCGCTGGTGTGAACGTGGTGGCCAACAACGGTGAGCCGGGCGCTGGCGCCCAGATCCGTATCCGTGGCGGCACCTCGATCTCGGCCTCCAACGAGCCGCTGTACGTCATCGACGGCGTGCCCATCCAGAACGATCAGACCGAAGCCTCGGGCATCGGCATCGGCGGTGGCGCCGCGCTGGCGCGTAATCCGCTCAACATGCTCAACCCGAGCGACATCGCGAACATCACGGTCCTCAAGGACGCCTCGGCGACGGCCATTTACGGCTCCCGCGGCGCCAACGGCGTGGTGCTCATCGAAACGCGCCGCGGCGCGGCCGGTGTCTCGCAGGTTGAATACGAAACGTTCGTCGCTGCTTCGGCGCCGTCGAACACGCTCGACGTGCTCTCGGGCAATGAATACCGCTCGTTCGTGCAGGGGCTCGTCACCTCGGGCAAGCTCGCCCAGTCGGCGCTGACCAACCTCGGCACCTCCAACACCGATTGGGAGAAGGAGCTCATGCGCTCCAGCTCCACGGTGAACCACAACCTGTCGTTCACCGGTGGTACGAACACGACGCAGTATCGCGCGTCGCTCAACTACCTCGATCAGAACGGCGTGGTGGTGTCGAACGGCTTCCGTCGCTTCCAGGGTCGCTTCAATGCGAACCACAGCGCGATCGACGGCAAGCTCCGCCTGAACTTCAACATGACGGCGTCCAAGGTGGACAACGACTACCTCCCGTTCGAAAACACGGGTGGCTTTGAAGGCGGCGTCTTCACCAACATGGTGATCTTCAACCCGACGCGTCCGATCACGACGACGACGAACGGCATCACGTCGTTCTACGAAATCGGCCCGGGCCGTCAGTCGGTGCGTAACCCCGTCGCGATCGCCGAACAGGTGGCCGACATCGCCACGACCAACCGCACGCTCGGTAACATCCAGGCGTCGTACAGCCTGACCGACTACCTCACGGCTTCCGTGAACGTCGGTACCGACCGCACGAGCGGTGTTCGCAAGACGTACCTCCCGCGTGCCAGCGCCGTCGGCGCCGAGTGGAACGGTCGTGCGCGTCAGGTGAACCGCGCCCTCAGCAACAACACGCTGCAGTCGCTCCTCACCTTCGCGCCGCGTCTCTCCGAGTCGCAGGAAATCGAAGTGGTGGGCGGCTACGAATACACCGACTTCGACAACGGCGAGTTCGGTGCGGAAGGTCGTAACTACCTCACCGATGCGTTCAGCTTCAACAACCTCGGTGGCGGTGGCACGCTGGTCGCGCCCTTCTCGTTCCGCGAGCAGAGCCGCCTGGTCTCCTTCTTCGGTAAGGCCAACTACAGCTTCAAGGACCGCTACTTCCTGACCGGCGTGATTCGCCGCGACGGTTCGTCGCGCTTCGGTGCCGGTAACAAGTGGGCCGTCTTCCCGGCCTTCTCGGCTGGCTGGAAGATCAGCGACGAAAGCTGGATGCAGGGCAAGGGCTTCTCGAACCTGCGTCTGCGCGCCGGCTACGGCTTGCAGGGTAACCAGGCCGTGTCGCCGTACGCCTCGCTCATCCTCCTCGAGCCCAACGACGGTGCGCGCTATCCGTTCGGCGACAACATCGTCACCGGTGTCGTGCCCACGCGGAACGAAAACCCGCTCCTCAAGTGGGAGCAGACGGCGCAGTACAACGTCGCGGCCGAATTCGGCTTCAAGGACAACAAGTACACCGGTACGCTCGAGTACTACCGCAAGAACACCAGCGACCTGCTCCTCACGGTCGCCGTGCCGCAGCCGGCGCTCGTGCCGACGCGTCTCGAAAATGTCGGTAGCCTGCACAACACCGGTATCGAATTCAGCTTCGACGCCAACCTGCTCGACAAGAAGGATCGCTCGTTCAGCACCGGCATCGTGGCCTCGATCGAACGCAACACGGTCGATGATCTTGGTGGCCGCTCGTTCATCACGACGTCGAGCGTCTCCGGTCAGGGTCAGTCGGGTAACACGGCGCAGCGCATCATCCCGGGCCAGCCGCTCGGCACGTTCTGGGGCCCGACGTTCGTGAACGTGAATGCCGAAGGCAAGCAGGTGTTCAAGAACTACGACGTCACGCGCACCAACGGCGTGATCACGAGCCGCAAGGAAAGCGGCACGACGACGTCGCCCGATGCCGACGACTTCGGCATCATCGGCGATGCCAACCCGGCCTTCAGCCTCGGCTGGCGCGGCAACCTGCGCTGGAACAAGTTCGACATGAGCTACCTGTGGCGCGGTGAGTTCGGCCGCGATGTCTTCAACAACACGGCGCTCGTGTACTCCACGCAGTCGGCGGTCCTCCAGGGACGCAACTTCCTCCGCAGCGCACTCACCCAGACGGACGCGCTCACCGAGCCCGCCGTCTACTCGTCGCGCTGGATCGAAGACGGCTCGTTCTTCCGTCTCCAGAACGTGACGGTTGGCTACACGTTCAAGATCCCGGGAACCAAGGCGAACACGGCGCGCTTGTTCGTGTCGGGCGACAACCTGCTCCTCTTCACGCCGTACTCGGGATACGATCCTGAGGTGTTCGTCGATGCCGGCCTCGCGTCGCGCGGCGTCGATTATCTCGTTTACCCGCGTGCCCGGACGTTCACGTCGGGACTCCGCGTCCAGTTCTGATCACTCCGGACGAAACCGAACCGACCATGCGAAATTCACACAAGACCCGCTTCGCGTCGCTCTGGCGCGCCGGTCGCATCAGCGCCGCGTTGCTCGCGGCGCCCGCGACGGTATTTACGGTGCAGGGTTGCACCGACCTTGAAGAGTCCCCGACCAGCGCCATCACCCCCAATAACTTCTTCAAGAACAGCGACGAAGTCATTGGTGGTGTGGCCTCCGTGTACGCCGCGCTTCGCGGCACCATGTGGGGCTATTACAACCTGAGCCAGGTCTCGTCGGACGAAAACGTCGTGCCCACGCGCGGCTCCGACTGGTTCGACAACGGCCGCTGGCTCGATCTGTATCGCCACACCTGGACGCCCACGTCGGGCTCCGGCCTCGAAGACATCTCGGGCGTGTGGAACGACCTGTTCGGCGGCGTGGCTCGTGCCAACGTCGTGCTGCAGGCGCTCGAGACGACCGAAGTGCCCGACAAGGCCGTCGTGCAGGCGGAAATGAAGGCATTGCGCGCCTTCTACTACTACCTGCTCATGGACTTCTTCGGCGGCGTGCCCATCGTCACGACCACCGAAGTGAAGCCGCGTGAGCAGGCCACCCGCGCCCAGGTCTTTGCCTTCATCGAGAAGGAAATGACCGACGCGCGCGCGGCGCTTCCCGACGCCTGGCCGGCGGCCAACTATGGCCGCCTGACCAAGGGTGCCGTCGATGCCGTGTTGGCCAACATGTACGTCAACGCGCAGGTGTTCACCGGTACGGTTACTCCTACCGGCCTCACCCGCGGCGCGGCCAAGTGGACCGAAGCGGCAGCCGCAGCAGACCGCGTGCTCAACTCGGGACGCTACAGCCTTTCGGCCAACTGGCGTGCGAACTTCACGGCGACGAACGAAAACTCGCCGGAAAACATCTTCGTCATCCGTCACAGCACCAAGGTGCCGGGCATCGGCCTGACGTTCGTGATGCGTGGTCTGCACTACAACTCGTTCAGCGCCTCGCCGTGGAACGGGTTCGCCACCATCGCCACCACGTACAACTCGTTCGACGATGCCGACGACCGCAAGAAGGTCTTCCTGGTCGGTCCGCAGGTCGACTTGCTGACGGGTGCTCCGATTCGGGACCGCGCGGGTAACCCGCTGGTCTTTACGCCGGAAATCCGCGACGTCTCGCAGGCGGGTGAAGGCGAAGGCGCTCGTATCTACAAGTACCCCGTCGACCCGGCCTTCAACGGCGGTGACAACGGAAACGACTACGTGTACTTCCGACTGGCCGAAATGATGATCATCAAGGCCGAAGCCCTGAACGAACTGGGGCAGACGCCGGCGGCCGTGGCGATCGTGAACCAGGTGCGTGCTCGCGCCTTCACGCCGGCCAAGCCGTTGCCGACGGGGATTTCGCAGGCCGCACTCCGCGACGCCATCTTCAACGAGCGTCTGTTCGAGTTCGTCGGCGAAGCCAAGCGTCGTCAGGACATGATCCGTGCCGGTACGTACACCAATGCCCGCCTGTTCAAGCAGGCCTCGGCCCCGTACCGCATCCTCATGCCCATCCCGCAGAACCAGATCGAAACCAACCCCCTGCTCAAGCAGAACCCCGGCTACTAAGCTGGTGGGGTAGGTTCACTGTAGTTGTCACGGCCTGCGTTCGCGATCGAACGCAGGCCGTGGCATTCGTGGTAGATATCCCCTCGAGATGTGAAACACTTTCTTCCGCGCCTGCTGCCGGCGCTCCCGCTCCTGGCCCTTGCGGCATGCGCTGAGTCCACCGCGCACCGTGCCGACGCCCCCGCGGTCGATTCCACGTTGTTCACGCAGATGCCCTCCGACTACACCGGCATCCGGTTCACCAACCGCGTCGTGGACTCGCAAGAGCGCAACGTGTTCACCTACCGCAACTTCTACAACGGCGGCGGTGTCGCGATTGGCGATCTCAACGGCGACAAGCGCCCGGAAGTCATCCTCACGTCCAATCAGGATGGCCCCTCGCTGTATATGAACCAGGGGCAATTCCGTTTTCGCGACATCACCAAGGACGCTGGCTTTCGCGATCAGCAGCCGTGGACCACCGGCGTCACGCTCGCCGACGTCAATGGCGACGGGAAACTGGACATCTACGTGAGTCACGCCGGCGACGGCGAGCCCGCGACCCGCGCAAATACCCTCTGGATCAATCAGGGCAACGGGGCCGACTCGGTGCCAACCTTCAAGGAAATGGCGCGCCAATACGGCATCGCCGATGAAGGCTGGTCCACACACGCCGCATTTTTCGACTACGATCGCGACGGAGACCTCGATCTCTTCGTCATCAACAACTCGCCGCGTCCAGTCAACAGCTTCGGCCTGCGCAACACGCGCGCCGAGCGTCATCCGTACGGCGGGCATCATTTCTATCGCAACGACGGGGAGCGCTTCACTGAGGTGAGTGAAGCCACCGGGTTGTTCAGCGCCGAGATTGCCTTCGGCCTTGGCATCGGCGTGGGTGATGTGAATCGCGACGGCTGGCCCGACGTCTACGTCTCGAATGACTTCTTCGAGCGCGATTACCTCTACCTCAATCAGAAAAACGGCACGTTCAAGGAGGTACTCGACCAGGTCATGCCGGTGTCGAGCTACTTCTCCATGGGCATGGACATCGGTGACGTGGACAACGATGGCTGGCCCGACCTGTACACCACCGACATGATGCCGGAAGACGAATTCCGCATCAAGACGACGGCGATGTACGAAGGGTGGGACGTGTACATGGCCAAGGTGCGTGATGGGTACCATCACCAGCTCATGCGCAACATGCTGCAGCGCAACAACGGTGACGGCACCTTCAGTGATGTGGGCTATCTCACGCGCACCGCCGAAACCGACTGGAGCTGGAGTGCGCTCATTGCGGATCTCGACCTCGATGGCCGCAAGGACGTGTACGTCACGAATGGCCTCGCGCGCGACGTGACCTCGCAGGACTACGTCGCATTCCTTGCCGATCGTACCACGATGCAACGCGAGGCCAGCGGGCCGCGCGTTGATTTCATGCGTCTCATCAACGCCATGAGCTCCACGCCCATCCCCGACTACGCGTTCCGAAACGACGGGAACTGGGCCTTCAGCAATCAGGCGAAGTCGTGGGGCCTCGATGCCCCCAATATCTCGAGCGGTGCGGCCTACGGGGATCTCGACGGCGACGGCGTGCTCGATCTTGTCGTGAACAACGTGAACGCCGAGAGCTTCGTCTATCGCAACAATGCACGGACGCTCATCAAGAACCGACACTGGCTGCAGCTGCGGCTCACGGGCGAGGGGCGCAACAGCCATGCCGTGGGTGCGCGCGCCACGCTCTTCGCGGCGGACGATCGCTACATGCAGGAGCTGTATCCGGCGCGCGGCTTCCAGTCGAGCGTCGACTATGCGCTCTCGTTCGGCTTGGGCGACCATGCCCGTGTCGACTCGCTCGTGGTGGAGTGGCCCAACGGGACACGCACGGTGCAGGCGAATATCGCCCCCGATACGACCATCACCATCGCGCAGACAGCCAATGCGCCGACGGCCGCACCGTTTGTCGCTCCTGCCGTAACGCCGCTGCTGGTCAACACGACCGCGGCGTCCGGACTCACGTTCACGCACGCTGAGAACGACTACGTCGACTTCGACCGCGAACGGCTCATTCCGCACATGCTCTCCACCGACGGGCCGGCAATGGCCGTTGGCGATGTCAATGGCGATGGTCTCGACGACGTGTACCTGGGCGGCGCGAAAGAGCAGGCGGGCAAGCTCTTCGTGCAATCGGCGGCCGGAACGTTCGCGCCGCTGGCCAACGCCGCGTTTGATCTCGATGCGGCGTCGGAAGATGTTCACGCACTCTTCTTCGACGCCGATCGTGACGGGGATCGCGACCTGTACGTCGTGAGCGGCGGCAACGAGTTCAGCGAAGATAGTCCGGCGCTTCAAGATCGGCTCTATCTCAACGATGGACGCGGACGCTTCACGCGCGCGGCGAACGCCCTACCGGCCACGCTCACCAGTGGGAGTGTGGTAACCGCAGGCGATATCGATGCCGATGGGGATCTCGATCTCTTCGTGGGTGCCCGCAGTATTCCGTGGCGTTACGGTATGGACCCCAGCAGCCAATTGCTGCTGAACGATGGCCGCGGTCACTTCACCGACGTCGTGGCGAATGCGCCCGGGCTCAAGACCATCGGCATGGTCACCGACGCGCTCTGGCACGACATCGATGGCGATCGCAAGCTCGATCTCATCGTCGTGGGCGAATGGATGCCGGTGGTGGTGTACCGAAACCGCGGCGCCGGAAGGTTCGAACGCCTCATGGCGAAGGGACTCGAGAAGAGCGACGGCTGGTGGACCCGCATCATCGCCGCCGACCTCGATGGCGATGGGCGCAGCGAGTTCGTGCTTGGAAATTTCGGCCGGAATATCCGTCTGCACGCCAGCGCCAACGAGCCGCTCACCATGATCGTGAAGGACTTCGACAAGAATGATTTCGTCGAACAGGTCATCGGCATGTACAACGGCGGGAAGCAGTATCCGCTGGTGCTGCGCGATGACCTCATCAAAGCGGTGCCGCCCTGGAAGGCACGCTTTCTCAACTTCAAGGATTACGCGCTCAAGACGCTCGACGATGTCGTTCCCGCCGCCGAGCGCAGCGATGCGGTCGTGAAGCAGGTGTATCGCTTCGAGAGCGCCGTGCTGCGTCGCAGTGCCGATGGCACCTTTGCGTTCGAACCGCTGCCGCTGGAGGCGCAGATGGCGCCGGTGTACGGCTTGGCCGCGCGTGACGTCAACGGCGACGGTCGTCAGGATATTCTGCTCGCCGGCAACTTCGATGGCGTCAAGCCGGAGTTCGGGCGCATGGCGGCCAGCGATGGCCTCGTGCTGCTTGGTGGTGAGAAGGGCACGTTCACCGCGCTGCGACCGGCGGAGAGCGGATTCCGCGTACCAGGACAAACGCGTGGTATTGCCACGCTCCGTACCAGGCGCGGGGTACAGGTAGTCGTCGCCCGCAACAACGCTGCTCCCCTCGTCTTTTCCATGGGTCGCCCATGAGCAACGCTACGGTACTGCCCTTCACGCGCGCGCTGCGCGGTATGCGTTTTGTTCGCATGAGCTGTGTCCTGCTGCTGGTGGCCACCGGCTGCCAGTCGAAGCCAAGCGCATCGCCGGAAACGCTCAATTCTGCGGAGCCGCTGCACGAGGCTATGGAGCAGCTCACGGGCACCATGGTGTACGACATCTTCAGTCCGCCGCAGGCGAGCCGCGTGTACAGCTACGCGAGCATCGCCGGCTACGAGGCGCTGCGACAGAGCGATACCAGCTGGCGTTCGCTGGCGGGCCAGGTGCGAAATATGCCCGCGGTACCGGCGCCCGATCGCAGCAAGGAGTATTCCTACGCCCTCGCCGGTGTGCGGGCGATGCTCACCGTGAGTCATCAGCTGACGTTCTCGCGCGAGCGCATGGACTCCGTGCGCACTGCGATCTCGCAGCGGTATGAGTCGTCGCTGCCGGCCGATGTGTATGCGCGCAGCATTGCCTACGGTGACACCGTCGCGCGTCACGTGTTGGCGTGGGCGAGCAAGGACAAGTTCAAGGAGTCGCGCGGACTCCCGAAGTTCAGCGTGACCCGGCAACCCGGACGATGGATTCCCACACCGCCAGCGTACATGGACGCGGTCGAACCGAACTGGGGAACCGTGCTGCCATTCGCCATGGACTCGGCGACGCAGTTCCGCCCGCCGGTACCCTTTGCGTTCGACTCTACCAAGGGCACGCCCTTCTACGCGCAGGCGCTCGAGGTGTACGACACCGGTCGCACTCTCACCGAAGAGCAGCGCGCCATTGCCGCCTTCTGGGATTGCAACCCGTACGTCATGAACGTGCAGGGTCACACCATGTTCGCCACCAAGAAAATCACGCCGGGCGGCCACTGGATGGGCATTGCCGGCATTGCCGCGCGCAAGGCCAACGCCACGGCACTGCAGACGGCCGATACCTACGTGCGCACGGCGATGGCGCTCGCCGACGGCTTCATTGCCGCGTGGGAAGAGAAGTTCCGGTCGGGCGTCATTCGCCCGGAAACCGTCATTAACGCGTACATCGACGAGAAATGGGCGCCGCTGCTCCAGACGCCGCCATTCCCCGAGTATCCCAGCGGACATAGCGTGATTTCGACATCGGCCGCGCAGGTCCTCACGGCCATCTACGGTCAGAACTTCGCGTTCGCCGATTCGTCCGAAGTGCCATACGGCATGCCGGTGCGTTCGTTTACCAGCTTTGACGCGGCCGCAAACGAGGCGGCCATCAGCCGCCTGTACGGCGGCATTCACTATCGTCAGGCGATCGAAGAAGGACAGCGCCAAGGCAAGCAGGTTGGGCTCAATGTGGTGGCGCGTGTCATCACGAAGCCCGGGACGACTGTCGCCGGCCGGTGAAGCTTCGGCGCGTAGGACCTCGTGTCTACGGGGCCGTACTGCTGGCGTTCTCGTTCGCAGCCCTCGGCTGTACGGAGAAGGTCCCATCTGGTGACGCGGTGGCTACCGCTGTACCGGCGCCAGGTCCGCGCGCGTTCGAGTTGCTGCCGGCAGCACGTACCGGCATCACCTTCGAAAACCGCCTGCCGGAATCGCCCGAGTTCAGCATTCTGAATTACCTCTACTACTACAACGGCGGTGGTGTCGCCGTTGGCGATGTAGACGGTGACGGGAAGCCCGACGTATACGTGTCGTCCAACCTCGACGGCAACAAGCTGTATCGCAATCGTGGCGACTTCCGCTTCGAAGACATCACCGACAAGGCCGGTGTGAGCGGACCGCCGGGATGGAAGACGGGCGTCTCCATGGCCGATGTGAATGGCGACGGCGCGCTCGACATTTACGTGTCGGCGGTGAACTACCTCACCATGCACGGCCGGAACGCGCTGTACGTCAACAATGGCACCGGCGTATTCACGGATAGCACCGACGCGTACGGGCTCGCCTTCTCCGGCTTCTCCACGCAGGCGCTTTTCTTCGACTACGATCGCGACGGCGACCTCGATCTCTATCTCCTCAATCACTCGGCGCACACCGAGCGGCAGATCGGTGTTGCGGCCCGTCGCGATGTGCGGCACCCCACTGCCGGCGATCGCCTCTATCGCAACGACGGTGCCCGCTTCACCGATGTGAGTGCTGCCGCCGGTATCTTCGGTGGCGTGGAAGGGTACGGCCTCGGCGTTGTCGCCAGTGACGTGAACAGCGACGGCTGCATGGATCTGTATGTGGCCAATGATTTTCAGGAGAACGACTTTCTGTACCTGAACGACTGCCGCGGCCACTTCACCGAAGTCGGCACGTCGTCGTTCAGTCACACGACGCGCTTCTCCATGGGTGCCGACGCCGCCGACATGAACGATGATGGGCGTCCCGACCTCATGACGGTCGATATGCTCCCCGAGCAGGAATCCATCTTCAAGACCTCGGCCAGCTACGAAGGATGGAATCTCTTCGAGATGCGGTTGCGCGCCGGCTACTCGGTGCAATACCCGCGCAATGCGCTGCAGCTCAACCGCGGCGATGGATCGTTCGCCGAGATCGGATTGCTCGCCGGAGTCGCCGCGAGTGACTGGAGCTGGGGGCCGCTCTTCGCGGACCTCGACAACGACGGGCGCAAGGATCTGTTCATCACGAACGGCATTTACCGTCGGCCGAACGATCTCGACTACATCAATTACATCGGGAACGAAGCCGCACAGGCGGCACTCGCGCGTGGTGTCACGCCTGCCGAAAATCAGGAGCTGCTCAAGCGGATGCCGCAGATTCCGCTCCCCAATCATGCCTATCGCAACGAGGGGGGGCTTCGGTTCACCAACATGGCCGAAGCGTGGGGGTTGGGCGACAAGGGCTTCTCGAACGGGTCGGTGTATGCCGATCTCGACGATGATGGCGCGCTCGACCTGGTCGTGAATCGCATCAATGCGCCGCTGGCCGTTTACCGCAGTCGCATGCGGGAGTTGCCCAACGCCGGTCATTACCTGCAGGTCAAGCTTGTCGGCAATACGCGCAACACCGACGGAATTGGTACGAAAGTCATTGCCGTCACGGGGACGCATCGCCAGCTGCTGGAACAGCAGCCGGTGCGTGGCTTTCAGTCGAGTGTCGACCGGCGGCTGCATTTCGGATTCGGCACACAGACGACCGCCGACTCGCTCATCGTTGTCTGGCCCGATGCCCGCTATCAGGTCATGACCGCTGTGGCGCTCGATCGCGCCATCACGGTGCATCAGGACAGCGCCACTGGCACGTGGCAGTATCCGCGCGCCGCGGTTCCAACGCTACGCGATGAGGCCCCGCTGCTGCGGGCGGCGCGTGTGCACGTCGAGAACGATTTTCTCGACTACAACCGTGAGCCGCTCATGCCCCACGTGGTGTCGGCAGAAGGACCGGCGCTGGCAGTGGGTGACGTGAATGGCGACGGCCTCGATGACCTGTACGTTGGGGGCGCCAAGTGGCAGCGTGGTTCGTTGCTCGTGCAGCAGCCGAATGGGCAGTTCCGCGAGTCGAGTGTCGCCACCTTTGCCGCTGACAGTGTTGCCGAAGATGTCGACGCACTGTTCTTCGACGCCGATAATGATCGCGATCTCGACTTGTATGTCGTGAGTGCCGGCAACGAATTCTGGCGCGAGTTCGACGCCCTCGACGACCGGCTGTATCTCAACGATGGTCGCGGTACCTTCACGCGTTCAACGACGGCGCTTCCGGCGGGTTTCCGCGAGAATGGGAGTGTCGTCACGGCGGGTGACTTCGATGGTGACGGCGATCAGGATCTTTTTGTCGGGACTCGCGTCGTTGCCCGCGAATACGGTCGCACCCCGCAAAGCCATTTGCTGCAGAATGACGGATCGGGTCGCTTTACCGACGTCACCGACGTCATGGCCAAGGGTTTGAGCGAGGCCGGTCTGGTCACCGATGCCAAGTGGCTCGATGTCGATGGCGACAAGGCGCTGGATCTGGTGGTCGTCGGTGAGTGGATGCCGGTGCGCGTCTGGTACAATGCCAAGGGGCGCCTCGAAGAGCGCGCCGCCGTGTCGGGCTTTGTCGGCACGGAGGGGTGGTGGAACAGTGTGACCGTTGCCGATCTCAACCACGACGGTGCTCCAGATCTTGTGCTTGGCAATGTGGGGCAGAACACTCTGCTCAAGGCCAGTGCCAAAGAGCCGGTGCAGATGTACGTGCACGACTTCACCGGCACCGGGAGCACCAAGCAGATCATCACCCGCTACGTCGGTGGCACGTCGTATCCCCTCGCTGGCCGCGATGAACTGGTGAAGCTCATGCCCGCCATTCGTGCCAAGTACCCGTCGTTTGCGTCCTTCGGGGCCAGTCGACTCGAGGACATCTTCGACGTGGCAGAGATCGCCAAGGCCGCGCGCCGCGAAGCACATTGCTTCGAGAGCGCGGTCGCGATGAACGATGGACGTGGACACTTCACGATGACCGCGCTGCCCGTCGAGGCGCAGTTCTCGATCGTGTTCGCCTCCGTGGTTTTCGACGCGAATGGGGACTCGCACCCCGACATTCTGCTGGCCGGCAATCAGTACGGAGTGCCGCCGGTGCTCGGTCGCTACGACGCGTCGCGTGGCACGCTCATGCTTGGCGACGGTCGAGGCGGCTTTCGTGCAGCCGACCCCTCGCTGGCTTTCCCGCTCGACGGACAGATCCGAGGGCTCGCGTTCGTCGCTCGCGGCACGAAATCCCCACTGCTGGCAGTCGCACGAAACAGTGCCACGCTGCAACTTCTGTCGTCCGCTCGATTCACTCCTCTCACGCCATCCAGATGACCCAGCTGACCACCATCGACTATGTCGTGATGGCCATCTACTTCGTCGTCGTCCTCGGCATTGGCTGGGTACTGCGGCGCAAGATGCGCACCTCGACGGACTTTTTCCTGTCAGGTCGGTCGCTCCCTCCCTGGGTGACCGGTCTCGCGTTCCTGTCGGCGAACCTGGGTGCGCAGGAAGTGATCGGCATGGGGGCGTCGGGTGCCAAGTATGGCATTGCCACGGCGCACTTCTACTGGATTGGCGCCATTCCGGCCATGGTGTTCGTGGGCATCTTCATGATGCCGTTCTACTACGGCTCGAAGGCACGTTCGGTCCCCGAGTATCTCAAGCTCCGCTTCGACGAAAAGACGCGCACCTTCAACGCGTTGGGCTTCGCGGCCATGACGGTGTTTTCGAGCGGCGTGTCAATGTATGCCATGGGCAAGCTGCTCAACCTGCTCCTGGGTTGGGACTTCGACACCAGCATCCTGGTGTCGGCGGTCATCGTACTCGCGTACGTGACGCTCGGCGGCCTCACGAGCGCGATCTACAACGAAGTGCTGCAGTTCTTCATGATCGTGTTCGGTTTCGCGCCGCTGGTGTGGGTGGGGCTCAAGCAGGTGGGCGGATGGGATGGGCTCACCGGCAAGCTTGCGGCGGCCGCCACGCAGCGAGGATTGCCGGAGTACGCCTACACCAACGTGTGGCAGGGCATGGGGTCGGCAACGACCAACTCCATCGGTATCGAGTGGTTCGGTATGGTGATGGGCCTCGGCTTCGTGTTGTCGTTCGGCTACTGGTGCACCGACTTTCTGGTGGTGCAGCGCGCGATGGCCGCGGACAGCATGACCGCTGCACGGCGTACCCCGCTCATTGCCGCCGTACCCAAGATGTTCTTTCCGTTCCTCGTGATCGTGCCCGGCATGATTGCGTTGGCGATGGGTGACAACATCATTCCGGCCAAGCTCACCCCGGCGGGGATGCCGCTGCTCGACACCAATGGCAACGTGGTGCTCGACTACGACCTGGCCACGCCCATGATGCTGGTGAAGCTCTTCCCCACCGGTATGCTTGGGTTGGGCCTCACCGCACTGATCGCGTCGTTCATGTCGGGCATGGCCGGCAACGTCACGGCGTTCAACACCGTGTGGACGTACGACATCTATCAGGCGCACATCAAGAAGACCGGTACCGACGAACACTATCTGTGGATGGGGCGTGTCGCGACGGTGGGCGGTATCGCGCTGTCGGTCGCCGCGGCGTACGTCGCGGGTGCCTTCAACAACATCATGGAGTTCCTGCAGCTCGTCTTTGCCTTCGTGAACGCGCCGCTCTTTGCGACGTTCGCGCTGGGGATGTTCTGGAAGCGCAGCACGGGACACGGTGCGTTCTGGGGCCTCGTGGCGGGCACGGTGGCCCCGGCCATTCACCACGGCATTTCGCTGGCCAACGGCGCGGAAATTGGCGTAAAGGGTGGCTTCTTCGGGGTGCTGCTCAACTACCCCAGCGAAATGGCGCAGACCTTCTGGACCGCCATTGCGGCGTTCACAACCTGCTTCGTCGTGACGATCGTGGTGAGTCTCGCGACGGCGCCGCGTCGTGAAACAGAACTCGAAGGACTGGTCTTCTCGCTCACGCCCAAGCCGAAGGATGACGCGCGGGTGTGGTACGAGAAGCCCAGTGTGTTTGCCGTCGTCGTCATGGTGGCGATGATCGGCCTGAATGTCGCCTTCTTCTGATCCGGGACAACGACGATGAGTGGTGGAGCCTCGATGGATCTCCGTCTGCCGATCGGCGGACTGTTCCTGGTGTTGGGCGCGATTCTGGGCGTGTACGGCCTCGTCACCAACGGTGACACGGCCATGTACGAGCGCAGTGGCGGCCTCAACATCAACCTCGTGTGGGGCGGGGTGATGTTGGTCTTCGGCAGTATCTTCTACGGGCTGGCGCAGCGCGCTGCCCGTCGCTGACCTGCTGCGGGCTCAGCGACCGTGTGCCAGTCCGCGACGCAAGCGGAATTCTCGGTCGATCAGCCAGTGCGCCTGATCGGCCTGAGGCGCGATGAGCCGGTGTTCGATACCCAACACGGTATCGATGAACGGTTCCCAGATGTCGCGGTTGCGCGCCATGCGCCGCTCGTGCGTGTCGGTGTGCGTGGCTTCGAGAAAGACGCGCACATCGAGACCGTCGAGCATGAGGACGTAGGTCCCTTCGACAATCAGGACCTGCGTACCCGCAAAGTCGCGGGTTTCCGCATCGAAGCGGTTCTCCGGATAGTTCACCAGCGGAGCCGACACCGTACCGCCGAGACGAAACGCCGCGATGTGTTCGCTGATGAGGCCGAGCTGAACCTCCTGCGGACCGACGGTGCCAATGTCACGCACGCGTGCTTCGTGATTGGTGCGCGGCGGACGGATGAAGTAGTTGTCCTGATTGATGAACGCCGTCGGCACGCCACGCGCATTCAGCATCGTCGACAGCTGCATGGCTGCGGTGCTCTTGCCGCTCCCCGACTCGCCGGCCACGCCAATCACGAGCGGTGCCCCCTGCAGCCGCCCCTCTTCGTTCAGCCCATCGATCAGCGCAGCCACCGCGCTTCCGCTCAACGGGTCCATGGCAACTCCGGTGTGTCGAGCCGTCGAGCGACATCCATGAGCACAAAGCCCGTGGCGGTGTACGCCATGCCCGTGGTGCCCAGCGCGAGGCCGCTCTGTCCGTGGAAGTACTCCTCGAAGGCGAAGTCCGTGAGCGTCGCCAGATGAGCCGCCGTGAGGTCGTACAGACACTGCGCGTCGGCGCGGCGGCCGTGCCGCGCGAAGGCGATGCCAAGCCATCCGAGCCACACGGGCCAGATACCGCCATTGTGGTACTCGTGCGGACGATTGCGAAAGCCGTGCAGATGATAGCCGGCGAGCGCGGGCCACTCGTCATCGCCTTCCTGAATGACAGGCGAGAACGCGGGCGGCAGGGTGGCGTGCGCGAGGTACGTATCGCGCAGCGCATCGAGCAGGGCGTCGGATCGCGACGGAATCAAGTTCGCCGCCGCGAGCAGGGCGCACGCCGCGAGATCGACATGTTCGTCGGTGCGTACCGGAGAAATCGCGGCCACGGGAAACCGTCGTGGGCCGCCGTAGCGCCACGCGCCGGACGGCCAGAACCGTTCGTCGATCGCTGCCGCAATGCGCGACGACTTCTCCTGCCAGTCGGCTCGATGCGCCACGCGGGCGAGAACCGCCAGCGCCATGGCACGCAGCACCTGATCGTACAGGATGTAGCCGTCGAACGGATACTCGTCCGCCCAGTTTCCACCGGCGGGGACATACAACAGATGGCGTCCGTTGTATTCGATGCCGTTGAGCAACGCCACGGTACGCTCCACGGACAACGCGAAGTCGTCGTAGGTCGCGTGCCCGGTGCTGCACACAACCCCCACCGCATACAGGTACCAGGTGGCGGAGTCGAAGCGCGGCGCGAGCGTGCCAAAACTCACGTGATACGTGCCGTCTGCCTCGCGCCGGAAATTCGACGCGATCTGTCCTTCCGGGCCCTGCAAATCGCGCAGCTGTTCGAGGGTGCGCAACAGCCCGGTCGTGATCGTCGCGTCGTTCACCGCCACACCAGCCAAACCCGCCATGATCGCATCGCGTGCGAAAATGGCCGCATAGTTCGCTACGCTGCTGCGTGAGGCGCGGATGCCAATCGGCGTCGCGAGCTCATGCAGCAGCGAGATGGATTCGTTGAACGGAAGTTCGTCCTTCATGGAGAATCGATGGCCAGTACAGTGACTGCGGTGCCGACGTCGGCGCCTCTCACCAGCGCTCCAACGCGTCCACATCTGTCGTTCATGTCCATCGTGAACATGAACGTTGGCTTCTTCGGAATCCAGTACAGCTTTGGGCTGCAGCAGAGCAACATGAGCCCGATATACCGGTACCTGGGGGCGGACGAGGCCAGTCTGCCGCTGCTGTACCTGGCGGGGCCCGTCACGGGACTCATCGTCCAGCCCATCATCGGGGCCATGAGCGACCGGACACTGAGTCCCCGTGGACGACGCACCCCCTACTTCCTGATCGGGGCGCTTCTCTGCTCCATCTCGCTGCTCGCGATGCCCTTCAGTCGGTCGCTCTGGATGGCGGCCGGAATCCTGTGGATCCTCGACGCGGCGAACAACATCACCATGGAGCCGTACCGCGCCTATGTCTCGGACCGGCTCGACGATGCGCAGACGTCGCTGGGATTCCTCACACAAAGTGCCTTTACGGGACTGGGGCAGACCCTCTCGTACATCACGCCGTCGCTGCTGGTGTTCCTCGGCATGAACCGCGATGCCGTGAACGACCGCGGGATTCCCAACATCACCATGTTGGCGTTCCTCATGGGAGCGATCTTCTCCATCAGCTCCATCCTGTGGTCGCTCCGTAAGGTCCCCGAGCTGCCGCTCACCGCGACCGAACGCCGCCAGATCGAACAGATGCCCCGCGGCATCGGGCATACGTTGCGTGAGATCGTCGACGCCTTCCGCGACATGCCCACCACCATGCGGCAGATGGCGGTCATGAAGTTCTTCCAGTGGTACGCCATGTTCTGCTACTGGATCTATATCGCGCCGGCACTCGCGCTCACGCTGTTCGGTACGAAAGACGCGACATCGGCCGGCTTCCGCGAGGCGGGACTCGTGACAGGGCAGGTGGGTGCCTTCTACAACTTCATCGCCTTCGTGTCGGCGTTTGCCATGGTGCCGATCACGCGGCGCATCGGCGCCAAGTGGATGCACGTCATCGCCCTCGTGGCGGCGTCGGTATCGATGATGGCCATTCCGGCGATCACCAGCCGCACGCTGCTCTTCGTCCCCATGCTTGGCATTGGACTCGCCTGGGGAAGCATGATGGGGAATCCGTATGTGATGCTGTCGGATTCCATCCCCAAACATCGAGTTGGGGTGTACATGGGCGTGTTCAACATGTTCATCGTCATCCCCATGCTCATCCAGAATCTCACCTTGCCGCTCTTCTACGATTCGCTGCTGGGGAGTAACCCCGCCACGGTCATCCGTCTCGCGGGTGCCATGCTGGGATGCGCGGCGGTGGCGTGCGCCTTCGTCACGGTCAAGAAGCCGGGGACGGTTGCATCATGACCACGCGGCGCGGCGCGCTGGCGCCCCTGACCATGGTGATGCTCGCGGCATGCTCGACCGCCGAGCCGCCGCGGACGACCACCGCGGGCGCCGATAGTGCAACGCGTGCACTCGCCGTGACGCCATACGATCCCGCCCGCGATCTGGGCGGGTTGTTCGTCGATGCCCAAATGATGAGCGTCTATCCCGATTCGAAGACGCTCGTGGATGCCACGCCCAAACGCGATCCGCAGGCGATTGCCAACGCGTACAACGTGGAAAAGGGAAACCGGAACTTCTCCCTGAAGAAATTCATGGCGCGCGAGTTCACGGCACCCGGTGCACCAGATGTCGCGGCCTCCGCCGCAAAGAAGCGCACCATGGAAGAGCACATCGACGATTTGTGGCCCGTGCTCACACGTCAGGCCGATATCAGTGATCCCCGTTCGTCGCTGTTGCCGCTACCCAAGCCGTACATCGTACCCGGCGGGCGGTTCCGCGAGGTGTACTACTGGGACTCGTACTTCACCATGCTCGGACTGGTCGAAAGCGGGCGGACCGCGCAGATGGGGCAGATGCTCGACAACTTCGCGCATCTCATTCGCACGGTGGGGCATATCCCCAACGGCAATCGCAGCTACTATCTGAGTCGCAGTCAGCCGCCGTACTTCGCGGCCATGGTCGGTCGATACGCGGCGGCAGCAGACAGCTCGGCCGCCGCGGCATATCTCGATGCGATGGAGGCAGAGCATCGCTTCTGGATGGATGGAGCCGATACACTCACGCCGGGCAACGCGCACCGGCGTGTGGTGCGACTTGCCGATGGGAGCGTCCTCAATCGCTACTGGGACGATCGCCCAGAACCGCGTCCCGAATCGTTCAAGGAAGATTTCACCATCGCGCAGTCGCTCCCCGAGCAATCGCGCGAAGCGTTCTATCGGAACGTGCGCGCCGCGGCAGAGAGCGGGTGGGATTTTTCGAGCCGGTGGATGCGCAATGCCAAGTCGTTGGCCTCCCTCGAGACAACCGACCTCGCGCCCGTCGATCTCAACAGCCTGATGTACCACGCCGAACGCACGATTGCGGCACTTCGCCGTCGCCGTGACCAGCGCGGCGACGCCACGGTGGCAAAGCAATTCGAGGCGATGGCAGCAGCGCGGAAGGCGGCCATGCAAGCGCACATGTGGGATGCTGCGAGCGGCTTCTTCTACGACGTACGCTGGCGCAGCAACGAGCGCGTCACCGACCGTCCCTCCATGGCCGCAGCGGCGCCGCTGTACTTTGGCATCGCCACGGCCGAACAGGGCGCGCAGGTCGCGGCCCGTCTGCAGAAAGATTTTCTCAAGCCCGGTGGATTCACCACCACCCTCATCAAGTCAGGGCAGCAGTGGGACGCGCCCAATGGCTGGCCGCCGTTGCAATGGCTTGCCATCGAAGGTGTGCGCAGATACGGGCACACCGCGCTCGCCGACTCTGCGTCGCAGCGTTGGCTCGCGCTCAATCGCAAAGTGTACGATGCCACTGGCAAGCTCACCGAAAAGTACGATGTATGGGATCTGTCCAAGCCCGCCGGTGGTGGCGAGTATCCCACGCAGGACGGTTTCGGCTGGACCAACGGTGTCGCGCTCACGCTGTCTCGCGCGACGCGCGCTCCGCGCTGAGCATCGGTCCCGACACGGCACACGATCCGAAAACCCGAAGCAAAGCCGAAGCGCAAGTCGTTGTCTCCACGCGGGTTAACGACTTCGAGAATTGTCAGAGGGGTCGGTGATACTCCCTGCACACCTCCAACAGGAGACAGTGCATGGACGCAGCTTTGCAAATCGATCACCAAGCGATCGACGTTCTTCAATCCCCCAATGGCGAGCCCGGTGTCGTTGTCCGGGCCTTACTCTCCGTCGGCGGCACCGCGCCGTCGGCCAATGCACGCGCGCCCTTGGCGTTGTCGTTCGTGCTCGATCGCAGCGGCTCCATGGAGTTCGACAAAATCGAAGCCGCCAAAATGGCGACGTCGCGCGCGCTCGAACGCTTGCACCCGGACGACGTGGTCTCGGTGGTCATCTTCGATCACATCGTTGAGTGTCTTGCCGCCCCGGCACGTCGTGCACAGCAGGCTGGTCTCATGGCCAACCTTCAGGCGATCGACGCGCGTGGCGGCACCAATCTCAGTGGTGGATGGTTGCGTGGCCGACAGGACATGCAGGCCGCGCAGGGGATGATTGGTGACCTCGCGGGCTCGTCACGTCGGATTCTGCTGCTGACCGATGGACACGCGAACGCCGGCATCACCGAGCCCGCAACGCTCATCGAGCTCGCGCGATTGGCACGTGCGCAAGGCATCACGACTACCACCATCGGCATCGGCGAAGGCTATGACGACGCCCTCCTGCGCGCGATGGCCGACGCCGGTGGCGGCAACGCGTGGTACATCGAACATCCCGACCAGTCGCACGATGTCCTGGCGGCCGAGATCGGCGATCTCCTCTCCGTGTCCGCACAGGGCGTGACGGTTTCCCTCGACTTGCACGAGGCCGTGCAGATCCTCGTCACCCACTCGGACTGGCCAACGCATCTCTCAGCGGCAGGACGCGTGCATTTCGATCTGGGTGATCTCTACGCGGCCGAACCCAAGCCGCTCCTGGTCGAACTGTTCGTACCGGCGTCGAAGCTCGAAGCCCTCAGCGCCGCGAGTACGCCGCTCGCCACGCTCACGGTGCAGGCGAACGTCATGACATCGTCGGGCAGTGTGGAATTCCGCACGCTCCACCTGCCAATCGCGTCGACGCTCGAGGGGCAGCAGCTGGTGGTCCCGGAAATCGAACACGCGGTACTCCTGGCGCGGACCGCGAAAGCGCGCGAAGCGGCGGCGCGCTACCAGCGTGAGGGCGATGCCGGCTCGGCCGAGCGCGTCATGCGCGAAGCGACGAGTGCATTGGAAAGCAGCCCACTGGCGTCCGACATCAAGTACTCCATGCCTCTGCTTGAAGAAGTCGAAGACATTCGGCAGATGGCCGAGCTGTACAGCGACGGCACGTTCAGTGAGCGCGATGCGAAGTATCAGATGCAGCGCAGCTACAATACGCGCCGCGGCAAGCAGCGCAGTGACGAGGTCCTCCGGCGGACCGGCCCGGACGCCTAGTGCGTTTTGTAGTCTGGAATAGCGGTCCAACGTCATTTTCTTGCGTCTCGGCCCAATCCGATGAATGTTTTCGCATCTCCCTGTCCGCTGGAGGATGCCAGTCCCTTCATCGGAGAGTCCCGCATGCGACGTGTTTGGAGCCGGTCGGTAGTTCGCGCAGTTATGACAGGAGTTGTCGGTCTCGCAGTACTGACCGGTCGCGCGTCCGCAGCGGTGGCGCAAGCCACCGGTACGCTGGAAGGGAAAGTCACCGTCAGTGGCAGCGGTGAAGCGTTGCAAGGGGCGTCCGTCGGCGTGGTTGGCACACAAGTCGGTGCCATTACCCGCGCCGACGGGACGTTCCGCTTTTCGCTCCGCGCCGGTACGTACGAGTTGCGCGTCCGCATGCTCGGCTATGCCGGAAAAACTGCGAGCATAACTTTGAGCGCAGGCGGGCGGGTCACCCAGAATTTTGTGCTCGACAAGTCGAGCACGCAGCTCGAAGCCGTGGCTGTGACCGGCTCACGCGGCGGCGCGCGAACCGTCGTCAGCAGCCCCGTGCCTGTTGACGTCATCAACAGCTCAGAGCTCCGGTCGACGGGGCGGGTGGAGACCGCGCAAATGCTGCAGGCCGCGGCGCCATCGCTCAACTTCCCACGACCGGCGGTGTCCGACGGCACCGACCACGTGCGTCCTGCCACCCTGCGCGGTCTCGCCCCCGACCAGACGCTCGTGCTGGTAAACGGCAAGCGGCGCTACACCAGCGCCCTGATCAACAACAACGGGACGGTGGGTCGCGGTACCTCGGCGGTCGATCTCAATGCGATTCCAGCATCGATGATCGATCGCATTGAAATTCTGCGTGATGGTGCCGCGGCGCAGTACGGCTCCGATGCCATCGCCGGCGTCATCAACATCATCCTCAAGGGCGCATCCGCAGGTGGTGCGTCGGTGCAGGCCGGCCAGTTCAATACCGACGTCGAGGGACTCGGCAAGCGCAATGATGGCGGCAACATCGCCGCCAGCGCTGACCAAGGGTACTCGTGGGGCAACGGCAGCTTCGTGCACGCCGGCATCGAATGGCGTAACCGCGCCATGACCAATCGCGCCTTCAACGATCCACGGCAGCAGTTCCCCGTTGGCGATCCGCGGGAGGCGACGGCGCGACGTGATACGCATTGGTCCGGAGATGCTGCCACGGCCGACGTCGTCGGTATGATCAACGCCTCGCAGAACATCAGCGAGAAGCTGCAGCTCTATGGCTTCGGATCCTTCGGCCGACGTGATGGTCGCTCGACCGGCTTCTTCCGTCGCCCGCTGCAGAACACGCAGGTGGTGGCAAGGATCCACCCGAGCGGTTTCCTCCCCAACATCGAAAGCAACATCGATGACTTCTCCTTCGGTGTCGGTGCCAAGGGCACAGCCAAGGGATGGGACTGGGACCTCAGCCAGGTCTATGGCAACAACGCGTTCCAGTTCATCGTGTCCAACTCGAACAACGCATCGCTCGGCCTCAATAGCCCGACGGTGTTCGATGCCGGGACGCTCGGCTTCGGCCAGGCGCTCACCAATTTCGACGTGACGCGCGAGGTCCGTGTGGGCGGCAAGCCGGTGCGTCTGTCGAGCGGCGCCGAACTTCGGTGGGAGAGCTACTCCATCAAGGCGGGCGAAGAGGCGTCCTATCTGAACGGCCGCGTGCCCGTTCTCGACGCCAACGGGACGCCCATTCGCAACGCAGCCGGAAACACCACGATCGCACTCGTCGGATCACAGGTGTTCCCTGGCTTCTCGCCGGCCGATGCCACCGACCAGTCACGGACTGCGACGGCGGCGTATTTGGATGTCGAAAGCGACTTGACCAAGAAGTGGCTGGTGGGCGCTGCTGCCCGCTTTGAGAACTTCAGCGATTTCGGTTCGCAGGCGACGGGAAAGATCACTACGCGATTTGCGCCCACTGAGAAGTTCGCCATTCGTGGCGCCGCATCGACGGGTTTCCGCGCGCCTTCGCTCCAGCAGAGCTTCTTCACCTCGACGGCGACCACGTTCGTCAACGGGCTGCCCGTGGACATCAAGACGCTGCCCGTCGCCAGTCGCGAAGCGCGGCTGCTTGGAGCGCGTGAACTCAAGCCCGAGAACTCGGTCAATCTCAGCGCCGGTATCACGCTGCAGCCGAGCAAGAATCTCACCGTGACCGCCGACTACTACGATATCGCGATCACCGATCGTATCGTGCTGTCGGAGAACTTCATTGGGACCGGCATTGTGAATTTCTTCGCGCAGAACGGTTTTACCGGCATTGGAGGCGGCCGCTACTTCACGAACGCCATCAACACCAAAACCAATGGTCTCGACGTCGTCGCCAACTACGGTCTCGATTTGAAGGCCAATGGCGTGATGCGCTTTACCGCTGGCTACAACCAGAACAAGACCCGCGTGACCAAGGTGGTGGTCAACACGCCGGCGCAGCTCGGAAATCTCAACGAAACCCTGTTCGGACGCGCCGAGCGCGGACGCATCGAGGTTGGTCAGCCGCGAAACAATCTGGTGCTCAGTGGCAGCTACGAGCGCGGAAAGCTCGGCCTCAATCTCCGCGGACAGCGTTTCGGTGAGGTGACCGGTCGTCAGCCCGGACGCGATCACCGACCTCGGCAACGTGGCCACGAACTACAGCGGCCAGGGCACCTTCGGCGTGTTCCGCTATTCCGGCCTCTCGCCGTTCGGCTTCAACGGCCGTTTCCTGTTCGCGCGAGTGGCGTACTCCCTGTAAAGCCGCAGTTCCCCCGCCCCTGCCGTCTAAAACCCTGCCGTCTGCCGTCTCGGCGCGAACTCGCTGCATCGCGCCTAGACGACGGACGGCAGACACTACAGACGGCAGGCGCGCAGGAGCAGCGGACTTCTAGGGCACCGCGAGCCGTTGTTGTACAAATGCCAAATCGCTCGGCGCCAGCGGCAACTGCAGCAGCGACGCCGCGCTTCCCCAATGCAGTGCATCGTGCTCAAGGCACGTAGGCGCTCCTTCAATCGTCGTCGGCACGAAGACGATCAGAAACCGTGACGCCGCATCGGTGATCTCGAGCAGGGGCTCGCCCACTTCGAGCACACGCACGCCAAGCTCTTCCAGCAATTCGCGGCGCGTAGCCTCAAGATCATTTTCTCCCGGTTCACACTTGCCACCGGGAAACTCCCAGAGGCCACCGTGCTGCTTGTGGGCCGGACGCTGACAGACCAGCCACTGCTGTCCTGTCTCGTCATACCGGCTTATCACTGCAGCCACTACGCGTATGCGTTCGCTCATTAGCGGGCCCAGCTGCGCAGGTTACGCCGCAGGTGTCGGCGCTTTGCGGGGCGCGTAGAGCTCGAGGTCACGTCCCATGAGCAGTGTGGCCAACACCACCGTCGCGCTGATCCAGAACGGGCTCTGCTTGCCGAAGGTGTCGAACGCCACGCCGAGCACGATGGGGAATACCACGCGCGTGATGCCACCGAAGGTCTGCTGCACACCCATGTACAACCCGCGTTCTGCGCTGCTCACCACGCGTGATAGCATGGCCGTTACGCACGGGAAGGTGAACGCAGTGCCCAACGGAAGCATGCCGACCGACAGTGCGAGTAGCGGCAGGTTGGGTGACACTGACAACCCTATCAATCCTGCCGCCAGGAACAGCAGCCCCGCGCGACTGAGGCGAGGTTCGCCGATGCGGTCGACCAGCTTGCCGAGCATCAACGCGCGCACCAGCACGCTGAGCACACCGATGTACATGAAGAAATATCCGATCGTCGCTTCGGTCACGCCAAAACGGTACGCGAGGAAGAGCGCAAGAATGGCGGTCGTTCCCTGAAAGGCACCAATGGCCAACGCGTAAATCAGAATGAGACGCGACGCCGCATCGCTGGGGTGACTCACCACGCGCATGACGGCTTCGCGCGATCCCTTGGGCTTAGCCTTGCCGGCTTCTCCGCCCGGCTTGCGAATTTCGGTGAGATAGCGCGACGCGAAGATCATGTTCACGACGCACAGCCCCGCCGCAACGAGTCCCGGCGTGTTCTTGCTGAACAGCTGCACCCAGCTGCCAATGACCGGCCCAAGTGCTACGCCGGCATTCGTGGCCGCCGAGAGCCACCCGAGGCTCTTCGCGCGGTCTTCCGGGCGGGTAGCATCGGCCACATACGCCTGAATGACACTCACCGTGCCGCCGCCAGCGCCTTGCACGATGCGCGACAGAAAGAGCAGCCAAAGGCTGTCCGCGTAGGCGAAGACAACGTACGCCACCGCGCTGGCCCCCAGTCCGACCATGAGCGCCGGACGGCGCCCGTACTTGTCGCTGAAACGTCCCCATATCGGCGCGCTGAGGAGTTGCGCCACGCTGAACGAACTCACGAGCAGCCCAACCACCGCGCCACCGGCGCCTAGCGTTTTCGCGTAGAAAGGCAGGAGCGGCAGAATCATCAACAGCCCCAGCATGTCGATGAACGCGGTCACCATGAGCACGACAAGCTTACCGAAGGCGGATTTCCCGTCGTCCGTTGGATGCTCGTCGGTGTGGTGCGATGGCGCGCTGCTGATGCTCACGAGGTAGGGTTATTCGGTCTTTCCAAGCGCGGCAGGCGCAACACTGCGTCCCACTACACCTGCGAGGGCAACGATAGTGAGCACGTACGGGATCATCTCCACGAACTGACTCGGTACCAGCTGCGCGCCCTGCAGCTGAATCTGCAACGTCTCGGCTCCGGCGAACAGCAGGCACGCGACACCGACGCGCACCGGCTCCCAGCGGCCGAAGATGACGGCGGCCAGTGCAATGAACCCACGGCCAGCGGTCATGCCATCGGTGAACTGGTGCTGATCGAGGGCCAGGTAGGCGCCACCCAGGCTGGCCAACGCGCCGGCGATGTAGAGCCCCTTGAGCCGCAACGCGTTCACCGGCACGCCAAGTGTCGCCGCTGCTTCCGGCTTTTCGCCGACCGCGCGCGCGCGCAACCCGAACGGCGTGCGGTACAACACCCACGCCAGTGTCGGCAGCGCCGCGAGTCCAATCCACACCACCGGATTGAGGAAGCTCGACAACATCGCGTTGCCGACGCCTTCACCGCCAAAGCCGGGCACGCGCGGCGAGTTGCTGGAGCTGTCGAACACCAGTCGCAGGAAGTAGCGCGTGCTTGCGGCGACAATGAGGTTGATCGCCACACCCACTACGACCTGATTGGCCTTGAAGCGAATGGTCGCCACGGCGAGCACGCTCGTCATGATCGCGCCGGCCACCAGCGCGCCCAGCAGACCGGCCCACGCGCTGTTGCCGTAGTAACTCCCCAATGCCGCACCGAATGCGCCGGAGAGCATGAGTCCTTCGAGGCCGAGCGCAATGACGCCGACACGCTCCGACATAACCCCGCCGGCTGCCGCGAGCAGGTAGGGCACAGCAATACGAATGGTTTGCAGGATGAATGCGATGAGCATCATACCGGCGCCCCCTGCGCATTGCCCTTCTTCGTGAGCGACGCGGTCACGCTCGCTGCGGCGGCGCGCAGCTGCTTCTGCACTTCGGGGACGGCGGTCGCGACCGACAGAATCACAGCCGCCGTGAGAATGTCGGTCAGCTGCTTGGGCACGATCGCATTTACCGCGAGCCCACCCTGCGACAACGTGCCGAAGAGCAACGCCGCCGCCAAAATGCCGAACGGGTGGTTGCGGCCCACGAGCGCCACGGCAATGCCGAGGAAGCCGGCGCCACCGGCAAAGCCTTCTTCGTAATAGCCCTTGTAGCCCAGGACGAAGTTCACGCCGCCCAGCCCCGCCAATGCCCCGGAAATGGCCATCGACACCAGCAGGACACGCGGCACCTTCACGCCGGCATACTCCGCCGCTTCGGGCTGCAGCCCGACGGCACGCAGCTCATAGCCACCGCGTGTACGAAACAGGTACCACCACGCAGCGACGGCGGCCGCGATAGCAAAGAGCACGGTGAAGTTCACGGCGCTGCCACGAAACATGGCGAACGCATCAGCCAGTCGGGGGACGTTACCGGCCGCGATGTCCGGCGTGCGCAGCGTCTCGGGCAAATGCAGCTTGGCCGAGACGATCCAATTGAGCAATGCGAGCACGATGAAGTTGAGCATGATCGTCACGATCACCTCACTCGCTCCGAAGCGGGCGCGCAGCGCGCCCGGGAGTGCGCCCACGAGAGCACCCACGAGCATCGCCGCCATGACGCAGAGCGGCACGGCGAGCAGCGCGGGGATCGACGATGGCAGCAGGAGCCCCAGGAGCGCGGCGCCAAAGCCGCCAGCTGCGAGCTGCCCTTCGGCACCGACATTGAACAGTCCCGCACGCCCGGCCAGCGCGAATGCCAGACCGGTGCAGGTGAGTGTCGTGGCTTTGTAGAGCACCTGTCCGATGCCGTACGCGTTCCCCCACGTGCCTTTCACGAGAAGTGTCCATACCGCGGCCGGCGATTCGCCAAACGACAGGATGAGCAGGTCGCCCAGGACCGCCGCGAGGGCGAGCGCCACCAGCGGCGGCAACAGCGCGTCCAGCATGCGCGTGCGATTCATCGAGGGCGTGCTGTTGGACGAACTCATGCGGCGGCTCCCGTCATGAACGGCCCGAGCAGTTCCGCAGAACACTCGGCCGCCGGCAGTATCGTCACGAATCGGCCGCCATACATGACCGCAATGCGATCGGAGAGCGCGAGCACTTCGGGGAGATCGGCACTGACCAGCAGAATGCCTTTCCCGGCGTTGCGTGCCGCACGCAGCTGCTCGTGGATGAACTCGATGGCACCAACGTCCACGCCGCGCGTGGGCTGTGCGGCAAGGAGGACGCTGAACGGTCGTCCCATTTCCCGCGCAATCACGATCTTCTGCTGATTGCCGCCGGAGAGTGCGCGCGCCGGCAGCGATGCCATGGGTGGACGGATGTCGAAGCGTTGCACCTGCTCGTTCGCGTTGGCCGCGATGCGCGCGAGATCGAGCCCCGCGCGCGAGGAGAAGTGGTGTTGGCGCCCGAGAATGAGGTTGTCGGCAATCGAATAGTCGAGCACGAGACCACGACGATGCCGGTCTTCGGGAATGTGCGACAGCCCGCGGTCGGCGCGTTCACGAACGGAGAGTGTCGTGAAGTCCTGCGCCGCCACTTCGATGCGCCCCTGCTGGACGGCACGCAGGCCGGCAATCGCCTCGAGCAATTCAGTCTGCCCGTTGCCTTCGACGCCGGCAATGCCCACGATCTCGCCCGGCATGATCTCGAACGAGACATCGTTCACCGCGACCGTGCCACGGTCGGAGCGTGCGCGCAGCCCATGCACGCGCAACACCGGCGTGCCCCCCGCTGCAGTTGCCGAAACGTGCGTCGCCTCGCGCGCGCCGCCGACGGCATCGAGATGCAGATTCACGTCGCGCCCCACCATGGCGCGCGCGATCTCCCGCGGTGTCACGCCCTGCGTGGGAAACTGCGAGACGGTGGTGCCGGCGCGCATCACGGTGATGTTGTCCGAAATCGCGATGACTTCGTCGAGCTTGTGCGTGATGAGTACGACTGTCCCGCCGTCATCGCGCAGCGTGCGCAGCACCGTCCACAGCTCCTGCACTTCCGGCGGCGACAACACGGCGGTGGGCTCGTCGAGGATGAGCACCTTCGCGCCGCGATAGAGCGCCTTGAGAATCTCGACGCGCTGGGCTTCTCCAACACTCAGATCGGCAATGCGCGCACGCGGATCGACGTGTAGCCCGCTCGTGCGGCACAGGGACTCGACCTCCGTGACGGCACGGTGCAAATCGATCGTCATGCCGTTGGTGGGCTCTGACCCCAGCACCACATTCTCGGCGACGGTCAACGTCGGGACGAGCATGAAGTGCTGGTGCACCATGCCCACGCCCGCCGCGATGGCCTCCTGCGTCGTCCATCCCTGCACGTCACGACCGAAGACCTCGACGGTGCCGGCATCGGGGGCATACATACCCGCCAGCACCCGCATGAGCGTGCTCTTGCCGGCACCGTTCTCGCCTACGAGCGCGTGAATTTCGCCGCGCTGCACTTCGAGGGTGGCGTCACGGTTGGCGACGACGGCACCGAATGTCTTTACGACGCCACGCAGGCGAATGGCCGGCGATGTTTTCGAAGCAGGTGTCTGGCTCATCGCTTGGCCTCGCGCGTCGACGGCACCACGATGCGACCGGCGATGATATCGGCGGTGAGCGCGTCGAGTCGGGTTCGCACGTCAGGCGGAATGAGCTTGCGGTTGTTGTCGTCGTAGATGTACCCCACGCCGTTCTCCGCGAGACCGAACTGCTGAATGCCACCGGTGAACTCATTGTCCTTCACCGACTTCACGGCGGCCACCACCGACGCATCGATCCCCTTCACCATGCTTGTGAGCACATAGCCCGGCGCTTCGTTGTACTGATCGGCATCCACGCCGATGGCAAGCTTGCCGGTCGTGCGTGCCGCCTCGAACACGCCCAGCCCTGTCGAGCCGGAGGCGTGGAAGATGACATTCACGCCCTGATTGTACATCGAGAGCGCCATCTCCTTGCCACGCCCCGGATTGCGAAACGCTTCGGGGGTGACGCCGGCGTAGTTCACGATGACCTCGCAGTCGGGACACACGTGCTTCACGCCCGCGCGATACCCGGCTTCGAACTTGTGAATGAGGGCGATGTCCATGCCGCCCACGAAGCCCACCTTCTTGCTCTTCCCCACCAGCGCGGCGAGGGCGCCTACCAGAAACGACCCTTCTTCTTCGCGGAACTTGAGCGCGCGCAAATTGCTCGGCAGCGGCAGCGGGTTTCCGACGGAGTCGAGCGGGACCGACATATCGACGTCGGCAAAGCGCACGTTGGGATATTCTTTCGCCAGCGCGAGCACATCATCGGTGAAGATGAAGCCCACGCCGATCACGAGGTCCATCCCTTCGGCCGCGAGCAGCCGCAGACCGGCTTCGCGGTCGGAGCCTTCGCCCGGCTCGATGTAGGTGACGCGCGCGCCGAGTTCCTTCTCCGCACGTTCGCCGCCCAGATAGGCGCCGTCGTTGAACGACTTGTCACCGCGTCCGCCGACATCGAAAACGATGCCGACGTCGAGGCCTTCGGAGGTGTCTGCGACCGTGGCCCCGGAGGGGCGGACCGTCAGCAGGGCGAGATGGGCGAGGACGAGCGCCCCGATCAAGGAGAGGGTGCGGCGCATGGCCACGAAGGTTCGCCGTCTGGCCCTCTCACCGGAAGGGCCTGCGGGCTGGGGAAATGCAGTGGGCGCCCGGCTCCCTGCAGCCGACCGGAAACACAAAGGGCCACGGAGATCCCGTGGCCCTTTTTCCCATCCGATCGCCGCCAATTACTTGATGGGCTTGTACCGGTAGGCGTAGATGCCAGTCGCGGACGCCTTGAGCTCGACGTTCTTGCGATCACCCTTCTTGAGGGCGCCGGACGTCGCCGTCGCCGTTCCGACGACCGCACCCGCCTGGTTTAGGAATTCGGCGGTCACCGTGTAGGACCCGGTCGGGGCAATCTGCTCGAGCGCGAGCGTCAACGTCGCCTCGCTGGCGCCGCGAGAGAAGCCCGCCACCTCGACCTTGACCGGCAACGCTTCGGCGATCGTCTGGTACTTCACCAGCGAATCCGTCCACGCCTTCTTCTCGGCGGGGAGCTTCACGTTCTTCGCGAGCCCCTGCGACGCATAGGCAAACATCATCCAGCCGTCGTAGTTGTTGGGGTCGATCGCCACCAACTTCGCGCTCGGGCTGAACATGTCCTTGAAGCGGTCCTTCGCGTACAGCGAGGCGGCCACGTTGCGCAGGCCGTCGCGGCTATTCGGATTCCGCTCGACGGAGGCTTCGAACAGCTTGAGCGCGTCGTCGGTACGGTTGGCACGGGTGGCCACGACGCCGCCGACAGCCAGCACGATGTCGCTGTGCTTGCTGGGGTTGGCGATCATGTCGGCGTATACCGAGGGCAGGTTGGCCGTGTCCTTGGCCAGCGTCAGCGCTTCCGCCCAGTTGTTGAAGTGGTTGGCCACATCCGGGCTGTCCGGCGTGGCCGCGATGAGCGCCTTGAAGAGACCAGCCGCATCGCGCGCCTGCGCCTGCTGGTCCGCACCCTGGGCCGCAGACGCCAGTTCGAGCGACGTCATGGCCATGTAGTACATCGAGCCGTTCTTGAGCTCACGGTACGTCGTGTCGGCGCCCGAACGATCGACGACGTGCTTCCAATGCATCATCGCGCCCTTCTTGTCGTTCCGCTGGTTCGCCACGTTGGCGAGCACGTAATGCGCGTACGGGCCGTCGCTCATCAACATCGAGCGCTTGGCGTAATACTCGGCCGAATCGAGGTTGCCCGCGCTCGACGCCGAGAGTGCCGCCTGCGTCTGCGCCAGCCACAGCTCGTTCTGCCGCTGCGCCTTGATGTCGGCTTCACACGCGGGCGCGGCGGCGACGATCGCCTTGTAGGCGGCGTCGATCGCGACCAAGAGATCGATCGGGTCGGTCGGAGCGGTGATGAAGCCCAGCGTGCTGCGAACCGGAGCCGCCGGGATGCCGGGCTCGATCGCCCACATCTTGAGCACTTCGCTGAGCATGAACTGGTAGCCCGTGGCGTTCTTCGCATAACGCTCCGGCTTGGTATCCAGCTCCTTGATCATCTGCGTGAGCAGCTTCTTGCGCTGCTCGGGGGCGGTCGCCGCCTTGGCCTGCTGGAAGCTGAGCGACTGAAGCGCCAGCTCCTTGGGCTGATTCACGTCGATCGTACAGCTGGCCGACACGCCGCCGGGCTGAGCGGTAAGCGTCGCGGGAAGTGCGCCGGTGAACGACACAGCCGCCACGGCACCTGCCATGAACGTCAAACGCATGACGTCTCCTAAAAGCGAAAAGATGCTGAGAGAAAGTGGCCGGAGCTCTGGCCAGGGGTTCAGTTGGGGACCCGATGTCCTTTACTTGAAACTACTATGACCAAACGGATCCGCACCCGGTTCCTTGTGATTGGCAGCGGAGTCGCTGGTTTGCACACGGCGTGGCGGGCCTCGGCCCACGGCCCCGTGACCGTGCTCACCAAGCGCACGCTGTTCGACTCTGCCACGGCATACGCACAAGGCGGCATCGCCGCTGCGCTCGGGGCCGGGGATAGCCCCGAACTCCATCGGGAGGACACCTTGGCCGCCGGGGCTGCCCTCTGCGACCGCGAGGCCGTGCAGGTGCTGGTGGAGGAGGGGCCCGCCCGTGTACGGGAGCTCCAGGCCGCCGGCGCCCGTTTCGACCTCGACCCTGACGGCGATTTCAAGCTGGGGAAAGAGGCCGCCCACTCCCGGCACCGTATTGTGCACGCCCACGGCGACCAGACGGGGGCGGAGGTAGCTCGGACGCTCGTCGCCAAGGTGCGGGAATCGCCGGCCATCACGGTCTACGAGACCGCCCGCGTCCTCGATCTGCTCATGGTCGAGGACGAATCCGGGGTGCAGTGCGCGGGGGTGCGGGTCTCCATTGCCGGTATGCCGGTGGAGATCGTCGCCGACGCCACCGTGCTCGCTACGGGCGGGTGCGGGCAGATTTTCCGCTATACGACCAATCCGCAGGTGGCCACCGGCGATGGCTTTGCCATGGCGCACCGTGCTGGTGCCCGGTTGGCGGACATGGAGTTCGTGCAGTTCCACCCGACCGCGCTCGACACCCCGGAAAACCCGCTGGCGCTCATTTCCGAGGCGGTGCGTGGCGAAGGGGCTATCCTGCTCAATGGGCGGGGCCAGCGGTTCATGACAAGCCGCCACAAGCTCGCCGAATTGGCCCCGCGCGATGTGGTGGCCCGGGAAATCTTCCGGGAGCAGCACGCGCACGGACGGGTCTTTCTCGACGCGACCAAATTGGGGGAGGAGTTCCTCACCCGATTCCCGGGGATCACGGCGCTATGTCGTGCCCGCGGTATCGACCCCCGATTCGAGCCTATCCCCGTCACGCCGGCCGCGCACTACATGATGGGCGGGGTCATGACAGACCTGGCGGGTCGCTCCAGCGTCCCCCGGCTGTACGCGGTGGGGGAAGTGGCGCGGACCGGGGTGCACGGTGCCAACCGCCTGGCGTCGAACTCCCTCCTCGAGGGGCTCGTGTTTGCCGAGCGGGTCGCTCGCGACATGGTGCAAACCCCGGAAGAGCTCGCCGAACCGGAGCTCGCCCCCTGGGATGTCCCGCCGCTGGCCGACCGCGGCGCCGCCCAGGTGGCCGCCGACGAAATCCGGCAGATCATGTGGGATCACGCCAGCATCGCCCGCACGGCTCCCGGACTCCGGCGCTGCCTCAGCGCCCTCCAGCGGGTGGGCGAGCGGCTTCCGCCCGGTGCCACCGAGGAGCGCAACCTGCTCACGACCGCCACCCTCGTGGCCGAAGCATCCCTCCTGCGCAAGGAGTCGCGGGGAGGGCACTTCCGGAGCGATTTTCCAAAGACCCGCCGGAAATGGCAGGGGCGCCACATTACCTGGTGAGTGCCGGGTACGTGACTCTGTGCCGTCTGCCGATCCTGCGACATTCTGCTTCCTGCTTTCTCTCTCAGCATGACCGTCCTCGAAGCTCACTACGATCCCGCGCTCGCGGCTGAAATCCGCGCCCTCGCCAAGGCGAAGAACGCGGTCATTCTCGCGCACAACTACGAGCGTCCCGAAATTCAGGACGTGGCCGACTATGTGGGCGACTCGCTCGGACTCTCGCGCGAAGCGGCCAAGACCGAAGCCGATGTCATCGTCTTCTGCGGCGTGCACTTCATGGCGGAAACCGCCGCGATTCTGTCGCCACAGAAAACCGTGCTGCTTCCCGATCTCGCCGCCGGTTGCTCGCTGGCCAGCACCATCGATGCGGACCAACTGCGAGCATGGAAGGCCGAGCATCCGGGCGCAGTGGTCGTCGCTTACGTGAACACGACCGCCGAAGTGAAGGCGGAAAGTGACTACTGCTGCACGTCGGGCAATGCCGTCGAGGTGATCAACGCGATTCCCGCCGACAAGGAGATTCTGTTCCTCCCCGACATGTTCCTCGGCGCGCATGTCCGCCGCGAAACCAAGCGGGAGAACATTCACGTGTGGATGGGCGAGTGCCACGTGCATGCGGGCATCGATCCCGAGCACATTACACGGACACGCGCGCAGCACCCCGGCGCGGAGTTCCTCATTCACCCCGAGTGCGGTTGCGCTACGTCGGTGGTGGAGGCGATGAGTGCCGGCGCGGTCGACAAGGAGAACGCGCACATTCTCTCCACCGAGGGGATGATCAAGCGCCCGTCGCAGACGACGCAGGACACGTTCATCGTGGCCACCGAAATCGGTATTCTGCACCGGTTGCGCCGTGAGAATCCTACCAAGCACTTCATTGCGGCCAATGACCGCGCGCAGTGCTCGTACATGAAGGTCACGACGCTCCCCAAGGTGCGCGATGCGCTGCTGTATATGCAGCATCGCATTACCGTCCCCGAGGATATGGCCGCGCGTGCGCGGACGGCGATCGAGCGCATGGTGAGCATCGGCGGAAATGCCGGCGTCAGCCCCTTCGGCCCAGAGGACCCTGGCGAATGAGCTCTTTCCACCCGCCGCTCCGCCCGACGCCACCAACGTCGCACATGGCCGTGGCACCGCGGACGATTACCCCGCTCGATACACGCGCGGTAACCGTGTCTACGCTCGCGTTTCCACTCAGTGCAGACGAAACGGCCGCGCGCGTGCGGGTGGCATTGCAGGAAGACGAAGCGTTCAATGACATCTCCACGCTCGCGACGGAGGTCAGCACGCGCCACGTGCGCTGCTCGATCGTCGCGCGACGTGACGGGGTGATCGCCGGCATTCCCCTGGCGGTCGACGCGTTCCGTCAGCTCGATGCCAACGTCACCATTCGCATCGAAGCCGAAGACGGCACGCGCGTGAAAGCCGGTGACACGGTCATGGCGCTCACGGGACACGCACGCGGCATGCTGTCCGCAGAGCGCACCGCGCTGAACTTTCTGCAGCATCTCTCGGGGATCGCGACGTTGACGTGCCGCTTCGCCGACGCGGTGCAGGGCACAGGGGCGCAGATTCTGGACACCCGCAAAACCACACCGGGGTGGCGCACGCTCGAGAAGTACGCGGTGCGTGCCGGTGGAGGCACCAACCACCGCCTCGATTTGCGCAGCGGAGTGCTCATCAAGGACAATCACCTCGCGGCCATCGGGGGCGACATTGCGATGGCTGTCGCTCGTGCGCGTGCACTCGCGCTGACCGGCACGCCCGTGCAGGTCGAATGCGATACGCTCGCGCAGGTCGATGCCGCCGTCGCTGCCGGTGCCGATTGGGTCCTGCTCGACAACATGTCGCTCGATCAGCTGCGTGAGGCGGTGTCGCGCTGCCGTGGGCGTGTCGTCACGGAGGCCTCGGGTGGTGTCGCGCTCGATACTGTCCGCGCGATTGCCGACACGGGTGTCGATCGCATTTCCATCGGAGCGCTGACGCACTCTGCGCCGGCGCTCGACCTCGGTCTCGACTTCGACGGTTTGTGAAACAGACGGAGTCTCCTGCCATGCCTGTCCGACTCCCTCCGCCAACCGAACGCGCGTCCCGTATTCTGCTCGAAGGCATCGTCGATTACGCCGGACTCTTTCCTCCGGCGTCCCTCGACATTCCGAAAGCGGTGCGCAACTTCGCGCATTACCGCGCCGGCGGTACGGGCTGGATGCTGGGGCGGTTCATCTGCCCGGCGTCACGGCTGGACGCGTTCTCCACGAGTGCCGAGCCACTGCTTCCCCGCGATGCGGGCGCCATTCCCTGGCGGTTGTCGGTCACGGGCACCGGTGATGTCCAGGCCGATCTCGCGGCCATCGCAGCCTTCAACGAGCGACATCGGGTCTGCTTCGAAGAATGCGGGGCCAAGGTCGACGCCTACGAGATGAAGGTCACGTCGGTTCAGGAAATCGTCTTGCTGCACGAGCAGCTGCCGGCGTCGCTCGAGGTGTACTTCGAAGTCCCACTCGACGCAACCGTCGATGTGCTCGTGCAGGCCATCGCGAGCACGGGGCGCCGCGCCAAGATGCGCACAGGCGGTACGGTGGCCGACGCCTTCCCGCCCGCCGCCGCGATCGTGCGTTTCCTGCGTGCGCTCGTCACGCACGACGTCGTTGCCAAAGCCACCGCGGGATTGCATCACCCGTTGTGCGGGGCGTACCGCCTCACATACGAACCCGACGCGGCGACGGCACGCATGTTCGGCATGCTCAACGTGCTCCTCGCGGCGGCGGTGATCGCCAAGGGCGGTAGCGATGAAGACGCGCTCCTGCTCCTCAACGAATCCAACGCCGCCTCCATCGAATTCAATGATCTCCATGTGGCCTGGCATGGCCCGGACGGAATCATCACGATCAGTCGCGCGCTGCTGCAACAGGTGCGCGAACGCATGCTGGTGAGCATCGGCTCCTGTTCTTTCACCGAACCCGTCGACGAAAACCGTGCCTTGGGCTGGATCTGACGTGGCTCACACCCCAACTGTATGACCCCCTCCGCTCCAGCTCGCAGCTGGGTGACCAGCGCCAACGGACACCCCGATTTCTCGCTGCAGAATGTGCCGTTCGGCGTGTTCCGCCGCGCTAACAGCACCGAAGCGCCGCGGGTTGGCGTAGCCATCGGCGACGACATTCTTGATGTCGCTGCCTGTCAGGCGGCCGGCCTGTTCGACGCGGGCGATCCCGAGACACACGATCTCCTTCAGCGCGCCGCCCGTGCCTGCGCCTCCCCTTCGCTCAATGCACTGATGGCACTCGGGGGCGCGTCGCGTCGCGCGTTGCGCACCGCCGTGCTCGAGCTGCTGCGCGAAGACGCGTCGGCCCATCGTCGGCAAACGGCGCAGCATGCGCTCGTGTCGCAGCGAGAGGCCGAGCTGTTCTTGCCGGTGCAGGTGGGCGACTACACCGACTTCTATGCGTCGGTGCACCACGCCACCAACGTGGGCGCCATGTTCCGTCCCGACAATCCGCTGCTCCCCAACTACAAGTGGGTACCCATTGGGTACCACGGACGCGCGTCGAGCCTCGTGCCGTCGGGGACCGCAGTGCGGCGGCCCTTGGGGCAACGGAAGGGGCCCAATGACGCCGAGCCCTCGGTGGGGCCATCGCGCTCACTCGATTACGAGTTGGAGCTCGGTGCGTTCGTCGGGACCGGCAATGCACTGGGCGACACGATCGCCATTGCGGATGCCGAATCGCATCTGTGGGGACTCTGTCTGCTGAACGATTGGTCGGCACGCGACATCCAGGCGTGGGAGTATCAACCGCTCGGCCCGTTTCTCGCCAAGAACTTTGCGAGCACGATCAGCCCGTGGGTTGTCACGCTCGAAGCACTCGAACCGTTCCGTGCGCCGCTGGCACCGCGCGCCGAGGGTGATCCCGCTCCACTGCCGTATCTCACGGCGAACTCCGATCGTGCGCAGGGCGGATTTGCGCTCACCGTGGAAGTCTGGCTGCGAACGCCACGCATGCGCGACGCCAACGAACCGGCGGTAAGAATTTCGCAGGGGAGTGCGCTCGATCTGTACTGGAGCTTTGCGCAGATGCTCACCCATCACGCGAGCAGTGGCTGCAACATGCGCTCGGGCGATCTGCTGGGGAGCGGCACCATTTCCGGTGCGTCGGTTGACAGTCGTGGATGTCTGCTCGAGTTGACGTCGCGCGGGGCCGAGCCCATTACGCTGCCCAATGGAGAGACCCGCGGCTTTCTGGCCGATGGCGACGAGGTGATCATGACGGCGTATGCCGAGCGTGAAGGCGTGGGGCGAATTGGCTTCGGGCATTGCTCGGGGCAGATCCTCGCCAGCGTGACGGCTTGAGGAACGCGCGCCACTCGCTGGTCCTTTGTTTCGCATGATGTCAGATCTGTTGTTCGCGCGATCGCAGATGGCGATGTCGCTGGCGTTTCACATTGTCTTTGCCGTGGTCGGCATCGGCATGCCGGCGCTCATGGTCATTGCGGAGTGGCGCTGGCTCAAGACGCGTGATCCGGTGTTGCTGGAGTTGGCCAAACGATGGGCGAAGGGGACCGCCATTCTCTTTGCGGTCGGTGCCGTGTCAGGCACGGTGCTCAGCTTCGAACTCGGTTTGCTGTGGCCTACGTTCATGGAGCATGCCGGGGCCGTCATCGGCATGCCCTTCTCGCTCGAAGGGTTTGCGTTCTTCACGGAAGCGATCTTCCTTGGCATCTACCTGTATGCGTGGAAGCGCATTCCGCCGCGCGCGCACTTTGCGGCGGGCGTGGTCGTCGCGGTCAGTGGTGCGCTGAGCGGCGCCTTCGTGGTGTGCGCGAATGCGTGGATGAACGCCCCCGCCGGTTTCGATATGGTGAATGGGCAAGTAACCAACGTCGATCCGCTCGCGGCGATGTTCAATGCGGCGGCGCCATCGCAGATCGTGCACATGACGCTCGCCGCGTTTGCCGCGACGGGGTTCGCGGTGGCTGGTGTTCACGCGTTGGCGCTGTGGCGTGGCACGCTGCATCGCGCCTTCCATCGTGCGGCGCTCCAAATCGCGCTCATGATTGGCTTGCCCGCGGCGGTCGTGCAGCCCCTCAGCGGTGACTGGAGTGCGCGCGACGTCGCTGAACGTCAGCCGGTGAAGCTGGCCGCGATGGAAGGGCACCTGCGCACGGGCCCCGCGGCGTTCGTCATTGGTGGATGGCCCAACGAAGCCACGCTCGAGCACCGCGGCGCCATCGAAATTCCCGGCGCGATCTCGTTGCTGTTGCATGGTGATGCCAACGCGATCGTACCGGGCGTGGATAGTGTCCCGGCCGAGGATCGTCCGCCGCTCGGTATCGTACACCTGGCGTTTCAGATCATGGTCGGTTGCGGCTCCATCATGGCGGCGCTTGCACTGTTCGGCGCGTTTCGCTGGTGGCAGCGCAAGCGCGGACGTGGCGTGGCGCTCCCCGACGACCGGCGTTTTCTGCTCGCGATCATGCTTGCATCACCGCTTGGGTTCATTGCGCTCGAAGCCGGCTGGACGGTGACCGAGGTCGGACGTCAGCCATGGATCGTGCAAGGCGTACTGCGGACCGCCGAAGCGGTGACGCCGATGCCTGGCCTCGGCGTCACCTTCGCCTTGTTCACCGCGCTGTACATCGGCTTGGCCATCACCGTGCTCTTCCTGCTCTGGCGTCAGATTCTCAAGACAGGGGTAACGCCCGCTCCGCTTGGACTGACCAATGAACTGCCGATCGCGTTGCGTGTGACCGGCGCGCATCAGAGCCCCAGCAGCAAGGCGCCGTGAGTCCCACGGATATCACGTGGACACTGCCGCACATCGTGGCGGGAGTCATGGTGCTGTCGCTGAATGCGTACGTGCTGCTCGGTGGCGCGGACTTTGGCGGTGGTGTGTGGGATCTCTTTGCGCGCGGGCAGCGACGCGATGAACAGCGCGCGCTCATTGCCAACGCTATCGGGCCCATCTGGGAAGCCAACCACGTCTGGCTCATTCTCGTGGTGGTGTTGCTCTTCACCTGCTTCCCCAAGGCGTTCGCGCACCTCTCCACCGAGTTGCACGTTCCCATCACGATCATGCTGGTGGGAATCGTCTTGCGAGGGTCGGCGTTCACCTTTCGTACCTACGACAGCAAGCAGGACGCCGTGCAGCGACGCTGGGGACGCATCTTCTCCATGGCCAGCTTGCTCACGCCCATCATTCTTGGTGTGTGCCTCGGGACAGTGGCCAGTGGCGCGGTCCCCATGCGCACGGCGAAGGAGGCCGCGGCGCTGACCTTCATGCAGCGCTTCATCGACCCGTGGTTCGCGTCGCCCTTCCCGTGGGCGGTCGGGCTGCTCACGCTCATGCTCTTCGCCTTTCTGGCGGCAAGCTATCTGACCGTCGAAGCTCCCGACGACGCGCTCCGCGATCTCTTTCGCCGCCGGGCCCAGCAGTCGCAGCTCGCATTGTTGTTGACCGCCGCCGCCACCCTGCTCTTGGCGCGCGTGGAAAATCCGCTCCTCTTCAGTGGGCTCACCCGCGGCACCACTGCATTGGCCATGCACGCCGTGACTGCGTTGGCGGCGGCGCTTTCGCTCTGGGCATTGGGGACTCGTCGCTTTCAGGTCGCACGGTTGGCGGCCGCGGCACAGGCCAGCTTCATCCTCTGGGGATGGGCCTGGACGCAATTCCCCTGGATTCTCCCTCCGGATCGCACCATCACGTCCCTCGCGGCGCCGCACGTCACGCTGCAACTCACCGTTGGAGCGCTCGCCGTCGGGACCGCCATTCTGCTGCCCAGCTTCGTGTACCTGTTCAGGATCTTCAAGAGCGGCGAAACAGCCTTCGGAAACGATCAGGTCTAGACCGCGAGGGCTTTCCGGACCTTGGGTCCATGTCGTAACTTGCCGCCATGCGCCCTGACCTCATTCGCGTGGTTCTCGTCGACGACCATCAGATCGTCCGTTCCGGTCTGAAAGCCGTATTGTCGACCGCCAAGGACATCACCGTCGTTGGCGAGGGTGGTTCCGGCAAGGATGCCCTCGCGTTGGCCGAACGGCTCGATCCGCACGTGATCGTCATGGACCTGTCCATGCCCGAAATGGACGGGCTTACGGCCACCCGCGAGCTGCAGAAGGCCAACGCCGCGCGTGTTCAGCGCTCCGACGAACCGCCCACGCGTCGTGTATTGGTGCTCACCATGCACACCGAAGATGAGCACCTGGTCGCGCTGCTCGAAGCAGGCGCGGGCGGATATCTGCTCAAGTCGGTCGCCGATCGCGAACTGGTCGACGCCGTGCGCACCGTGGCCGCCGGTGATGTGTACGTGCAGCCGACGGCCGCCCGCGCGCTCGCACGTGGCCTCGCCAAGCGCGACGGCAACGCCGAAGAGCGCACACGCTTCGAGAAACTCACCGATCGCGAACAGGTCGTGCTGAAAATGGTCGCCGAGGGATACACGGCGCCGGAAATCGGTGAGCATCTCACCATCTCGCCCAAGACGGTCGACACGTACAAGCAACGTATTGGCGAGAAGCTCGGCCTCACGCACCGCACCGACTACGTGAAGCTCGCGCTCAAGCTCGGGCTGCTCAAAAACGAAGTCTGACGCCCGCCGCCCAAGGGCTTAGCCCTTGGGCTCCACGGCGCGCGCCTGCTCATCGCGCGTCAGGCTCCACGCCGGCAGCGGCGGCACGGCCACATCGAGCAAGGCATCGCTCGAGGCATAGCCGTGTTCGGCGCGGACGCGCTGCGCGATCGAGCGACGAAGCGCATCGACCTGCCCGCCAGCATCGCTGTCCAGCTCCACGCGCAGCGCGCGGAAGCGGCGTCCACTCTGTACGCAGAACAGCTCAGTGAGCGCAACCTCGCGCGCACACGCATCGGCCCCGCGCTCCTCGATGAGCTTCTGCGTGCGCGAGATGGTCGTCGCACGCGCATAGAGCTCGATGGCCATATCGGCCAACCGCTCCACCACGAGCTGCCGCTGCAGAATCTCTGTCTTGTGCGTCGTGATCGCCTGCTGCGTCGCTTTGGCCAGCTCCGCCACGTGCTTCTCCACGTACGTCGCATGCGTCTTGAGCAGCGGATGCAGCGTCATCTGAAAACGATCACGCTTGCCGAACGCACTCGCCACTCGGTCGGCCGCAAAGCTGGAAACGAGTACCCAGTTCTGAATGGGGTTCTTGAGCGCGCCGGCAATTTCCTTGAGCTCTTCGGCGGGACCTTGAATCCCGTTCAGTCCCACGAACAGGCGCAGAATTTCATTGGCCCCTTCGAAAATGCGATTGATGCGCGCATCGCGAAGGTATCGCTCGTACGGCCACGGCTTCACGAATCCGCGACCACCCGCCAGCTGCACCAGTTCGTCGGAGCTTCGCCATACCAGTTCGCTCGCAAACACCTTGATGCACGCGGCCTCGAGTGAGGCATCGATGTTGTCCGTGTCGAGTGCCGCGGCGAGCGCACCGACCATCGCGTCAGCGGCGTAGGTCTCGCTCGCCATGGTGGCCATCTTGCGCTGCGTGATCTCGAAGCTCGCCAGCGTGTCGCCGAACTGCGTACGGGCTTCCGCGTAGCGCGTAAACTCCCCCAGCAATTTCTTGCAGGCCGACGTGCACCCTGACGCGAGCGAGAGGCGTCCCGCGTTGAGTGCATTCACCGCCACACGGAAGCCTTTCCCGACTTCACCGAGCACATGGTCGTCGGGTACGAAGAGATTCTCGAACACCAACTCGGCCTGCGTCGACGCGCGAATGCCCAGCTTGCGAATCGTGCCATCCACACGGAATCCAGGCATGTCGGGGCGAATGATGAACGCCGTGGGACGCATGACCGTCTCGCCGTTCCGCTGCACCGGCGTCTGCGCGAAGGTCGCGATCACGCCCGCGCGCTGTCCGTTGCCGATCCAGTGCTTCCGACCATTCAGTACCCAGCCCGTATTGTCCGCGCTGCGTTCGGCGCGCGTGACGATATGCTGTGCGTCGGAACCGGTTTCCGGCTCCGTCAACGCGTAGGCGGCGAGCGTTTCACCGCGCGCCAGTCCCGGTAGGTAGCGCGCCTTCTGCTCATCGTTGCCCGCGATCACCACGGCTTTGCTGCCAAGACCGCAGTGCACGCCAATGAGCACACCGAGCGACGCATCGATGGACGCGACCGCACCGAAGACGCGGGCGTAGGCACTCGCCGACAGACCGAGTCCGCCGTATGCCTTGGGAATGGTCAAGGCGAGCAAGCCTGCCTTGGCGAATGCCTGCACCACCGCCTCGTCGATGCTTTCCTGCTCGTCGAAGCGCTTCGGGTCGATCAGTCCTGAAGCGACCATGGCGTTGACCGCATCCACGAGGCGCTGCACCGTGCGCGCTTCTTCGGGATCGCGCGCATCGAGCGTGGCCGGATACGGAAAGAGCAACGACTCGTTGATGTCTCCCGCGAACAGGTCACGCAGGAACGACGGCTTGGCAGGAACAGCGACGGAAGACATGACGGGATGCTCGGAATGGCAGGACGCCGGGGGGGAAACGTCGAGGAGTCCCCATCGTGAGACGGGGACTCCTCAAAATATCACATGGTGATCAGCGCTTGAGAGCCGCTGGTGGTGGGGCCGTCGGTCCCGTCGGCGGCGCAGTCACCGTCACCGTAACCGTACTGACCTTCCCTTGCGCCTGACCCGTCACGCTGTTGAGTGCCTGCAGCGTGATCGTAGCGGTACCCAGCTGCAGGCCCGTCACGGCCACCTGCGCCGTCGAGGTGGTAGACGGCACGTTGGCCACGTCGGGCCGACTGCTGCGGACGTCCACGATGCGGTTGCGAAGAATGTTGCCCGCCGCGTCGCGCAGCTCGATGGCGAACGGAAGCGTACTGCCGCGCGTGATCGAGAACGTCGCCGGCACGATGATCGAGTCGACCGGGATCTGCTGGATGATGATGGAGGCCTGGCTGGCCCGGTTTTCAGCAGTCGCCGAGATCACGACGGTGCCCGCCGAGATCGTCGTCACGAGTCCGTTGCTGTTCACCGTGGCCCGTGACGGATCGCTCGTGATCCATTCCACCGGGCGATCCGTCACGTCGACGCCGGCCGAGTCGGTGACCGTCGCGCGGAGCTGGACCGTCTGTCCTTCGGTGACGGTCGCCTGCAACGGGGTCACCGCAATGGTCGCGACCGGGACGCGTGTCACCGAGAGCGTTACCGTGTCGCTCACGCCTTCCGAGCTGGCAATGATGCGGGCGGTGCCGAGGGTGAGCCCGGTGACGATGCCAACCTGCGAGACCTGAACGACCGTGGGCGTATTGGTGCTCCAGGTGACAATGCGGCCCGTGGGGATCTGCACGTTCGCCGAGTCGAGCAACAGTACGCCGAACGACCGCGGGACGCCGAGGCGGAGCGAGCCCACGCGCGGCGAAATGATGACCTTGTCGATGCGGGGATCCACGGCTTCGACGGTCGCCGTGCAGCGGATCTGCGGATTCTCGATGGGAGAGGCAGTGATCGTCGCCCGTCCCGCCCGTCGCGTGGTCACAAAGCCTGAATTCGACACGACCGCGACGGTTTCGTTGTCGCTCGTCCAGCTGATGGCGCGGCCGAGTGTCGGCAGCGGGTTGTTGGCGGTATCCCGCAACGCCAGCACCGGCTGCGCGCTCTGCCCAACCGTCACCTTGCTGTTCGTCGGAGTCAGGCTGCACGCGCCGATGGGAATTTCGGTCACCAGAATGCTCGCGCTCCCAACCGTCTGATCCGACTCTGCCGTAATGACCACCGGCCCTCCCGCGGCAATCGCCGTGAGCGAGCCGTTCTGATCGACCGACACAATGGAGGAGTTGCTCGAGCTCCAGCGGAACGTGCGCCCCGTGATGATCACGTTCTGGCTGTTGCGCGCGACGGCTGCCAGCTGGCGGGTATTGGTGCGGCGCAGCGTGAGCGTGTTCGGCGTAACGGTCACGGTCGCCGCCTGTTCGGGCGTGACGGTGACCGGGACCGACGCACTCTTGCCGTCGGCGGTGGCGGAGACCGTAGCGGTACCCACCCCCACGGCGATCACATTGCCTTCGGTGGTGACGGTGACGACTGCCGAGTTGCTCGACGAGAAGTTCACCCGCTTGTTGCGGATCGAGTTGCCGTCGCAGTTGAAGGCGGTGCCGACGATGGTGGCGGCGCCATTCACCGGCAGCGTCAGGGACGCCGGCGCCACACTCACCGTGCAGGCAGCGGGCGGCTTGAGGTCGAGGCAGGCGGTCGTTGTGCCAAGCGCGGCCACAAGCAGCGCGGCACCCAGACGGCGGGCACCCAACACGCGGGAAAAAGACGCAATTCGGTCTGCGGCCAGCATGCAGCTCCGTCCTGGAAACAAAGAGTGAAAATCGACTGGCCCATGCGGGGCAGCCGGAGGTAACCACAGATAGGACGCCCCGCCGTCGGCAGCCGTAACCGTTACGCCACCGGCACGACCGCCCTTGGGGTGTACCCCTGAAGCTGACGGAGCGTTCACCTGCCGGCAAGCACGGACACAACAGCGGCTGCAAGAGTCCGGCCGGGCAAAGAGGCTCACCCTCCCCGCGTCTCAGCGCTGAGTGGGAGAATCGAGACGAAGAGGCCGAGATGGCGAGACGACAGCCCGGATAGGCGGTGAGAGTCGAGTAACGCAGCAGCGAGCAGCGAGGTCTGGCCTCTCGCTGCTGCGTTACTCGACTCTCACCCCTATCAAAGGCTCGGCTCTCGACTCTCAACTTCTCATTCTCGAGTCTTGAGTCTGGAGACTGAGATCTCAAGCGCCGAGAGGTGAGAGCCGCTTCAACTCGCGCTCCCCCCCATGCAACTTACGCGGGTCATGGAAAACGCTGCGTCTTCTCTCCCCCGGCAGGAACGGACCACGCAGTGGCTGCTGGTCGCCGGCTGGATCGTAGGAGCCGCACTGCTCCGGTTGCTGCTGTCGGCGTTCGTCCCGTTGCTCCCAGACGAGACCTATTACTGGGAATGGACCCGCCGGCTCGAAGGGGGCTATTTCGATCATCCGCCGGGCATCGCCCTCCTCATCACGCTGGGCGTCGAGCTCTTCGGCAATACGGTCGCGGGCGTCCGGGCTGGGCCCGCCATCGCCGCGCTGGTCACGCATGGGGCCGCGGTGATTTGCGCGTGGCAACTCGCCGGGCGAGGAGCGCCGGGTGCGACCGCCGCCCGTCGGGCCGCGATGCTCATGGCGCTGCTCCCCATCGCCACCCTTGGCCTCGTACTCGCCACTCCCGACGCCGCGCTCTTCGCTACCGCTATGGTCGCCCTCCTGGCCGTCGAACGGGCGCTGGCGCATCCCGTCCGGTCACTGGCGAGCTTCGCCTGGTGGGTGGTCGCCGGCGTTGCCTTGGGCGGGGCCTTCGTCTCCAAGTACACGGCAGTGCTGTTGCCCATGGGGCTCGTCGTTGCGTGTCTCGTGCACCCCGCGCTTCGCCGGCGCTACCTCGATGCCGGTCCGTGGGTGGCGAGCGCCATCGCCCTCACGCTTTTTGCCCCGGTGGTGATCTGGAACGCCCTCAACAACTGGATCTCGTTCCGCTTTCAGCTTGGACACGGCTTCAATGCCGCGACCCGCGGCAATCCCATTTCGCGCGAACTCGAAATGGTCGGTGGGCAGATCGGTCTCGCATCACCCATTCTCTTCGCTCTGTTGGCAATGGTGGTGTGGTGGGCCCTGCGCGACGGGTGGGCGGCGCGCCATACGGCGCAGCCTACCGATACCACCGTGCGCCGCTTTGCTCTCGCGGTCATCTCCGTGGCGCCGCTGGCGTTCTTCGCCGTTAGTGCCTGGCGCCGTCCTGTCGAAGCCAACTGGCCCGCGATGATTTACCCCGGCGCCATGATGCTGCTCGCCACCAGCGAGCAGTCCGCCGTGCGCGGCGTGTGGTGGCGACGTGGCTTGGCTTTCGCTGCGGTGCTGCTGGCCATCGTTGGTGTCCAGGCGTTCACGCCCGTGCTGCCTGTGGCGCCGCGCAAAGACCCCATCGCCCGCGCCCACGGATGGACGACGCTTGCGGCCGCCATGCAGACCGCCCGCCAAGACCCGTTTCTCGACGGGACCGTGGACCGGTGGGTGGCGGCCGATCGCTATCAGGATGCCTCCGAGTTGGCTTTCCATCTGCCCGATCAGCCGATGGTGTTTGCCCTCAACCTTGGCGGGCGAACCAACCAGTACGACGTCTGGCCCAACGCCTGGCAGAAGGTGCGCCCGGGTGATGGACTCGTGGTGGCCTTTGACGCCGACGCCAAGGGCGACTCGCTCGCGCGCGTGGTCGGCTCCTGGTTCAAGGACACCAAGCAGGGGGCGCTGGTCTCACTCCGTCGCGACAGCGGTGAAGTCGCCACGCGCCGCGTGTGGCTCTATCGCATTGCGCGCGATGTGCCGACCGAAAGCCCCACGCATCCACCGCAGCCGTGAACAGCGCACCCGCACTCTCGGCGGTGACGGCTGTCGCCATGGGCGGTGCCGTGGGGAGTGTGCTGCGGTATCTGGTCACACTCTTCATGACCCCGACCGGTGCCACCTTTCCGCTGGCTACGCTCCTCGTCAACGTGACCGGCTCATTCCTGCTCGGCCTCCTGAGCAGACTGCTCGACGCACCCGACAGCAATCAGCTGGTGCGTCTCGCGCTGACCACGGGACTGTGTGGTGGCTTCACCACCTTCTCCACCTTCAGCGCGGAAACCCTCCTGCTGTTGCAGCAGGGGCGCACTGGTCGCGCCGTCGCCTACATCGCGCTCTCGCTCACACTCGGTCTCGGCGCTGCGGCGCTGGGCATGACTGTCGGTCGCAAATAGCCTTCACCCAACGCCTCTCTCATGTCCCGTATTCCCGCTGACCTCGCGCAGTATTGCGATGCGCACGACGCGCGCGCGCTCGACGAACTCTTCGCCTTTCTGCGCATCCCGTCGGTATCGGCGCGTTCGGAGCACAAAGCCGACTGCGCAGCGGCCGCGCAGTTCGTCGCCGATTCGCTCACCCGCATCGGCTTCGACGCCGCGCTCGAAGACACTCCGGGACATCCCATTGTTGTCGGTGAGTGGCGCAAGGCACCGGCGGGTGCCCCGACGTTGCTCATCTACGGCCACTACGACGTGCAACCCGCCGAGCCGCTGGAGCTCTGGACCTCACCGGCCTTCGAGCCCACACTGCGCGACGGCCGCATTTACGCGCGCGGCTCCGTCGACGACAAGGGGCAGCTCTACCTGCATATCAAGGCGCTCGAAGCGCATCTCGCCGCACGCGGGACGCTGCCCGTAAACGTCATTGTGCTCGCCGAAGGCGAAGAGGAAGTGGGCAGTGTGAACCTCGAGCAGTTCCTCGAGCGCGAGAAGGCGCGCCTGGCGTGCGACGCTGTCGTCATTTCCGACAGCACCATGTTCGCGCCGGGAATTCCCAGCATTCTCTCGTCGCTGCGAGGCATGGCGTATCTCGAAATCAATGTGCGCGGCGCCAACGGCGATTTGCACAGCGGCATGTATGGCGGCGCCGTCGTGAACCCGGCCATGGCGCTGGCGCGCATTCTCGCCACCATGCACGACGACACCGGACGCATCGCCATCACCGGTTTCTACGACGACGTGCGGCCTTTCCCCGATCATGTGCGCGCGCAGATGCGTACGCTGCCCTTCAGCGATGACGCGCTCATGCACGAAGTCGGCGTCACGGGATTGGGCGGGGAACCGGGGTACACGACACTCGAGCGCCTCTGGACGCGCCCCACGTGCGAAGTGAATGGGTTGCTCAGCGGCTACACCGGCGAAGGCGCCAAAACCGTCCTTCCCGCCGTCTCCATGGCGAAGGTGAGCTTCCGTCTCGTGCCCGATCAGGACCCCGAGAAGATCGCCGAGCTGGTGCAGGATCACGTCGATCGCGTCGCGCCTCCGGGGGTCACGGTCATGGTGGAGCATCTGCACGGCGGACGTCCGTGGCGCGCCGACTTGCAGGGGCCTATCATCGACGCCGGTAAGGCGGCACTCGAAGCTGCCTTCGGGCGCGAACCGGTGATTACTGGCGAAGGCGGCAGCATTCCCGTGGTCGGTGACTTCGAGCGCATTCTCGGCGCGCCCGTACTCCTCATGGGCTTCGGCCTTCCCGGCGAAAACGCGCATGCCCCCAACGAGTGGATCAGCCAGGAGAATTACCAGCTCGGCATCCGCGCCGCGGCGGTGTTGTACCAAGAGTTCGGCGAACGCGCACGCAAGCAGTAACGCAAACCCGTTGCCCAAATACAAAACCCGGAACTGATCGGTTCCGGGTTTTGTGTTCAGGCAATGTGTTGAAGGTCGAACGCGCTTACTTGACGTCGATGACCTTTACACCGGCCGTGGACGCACCAGCGCTCACGTACCCGATAGCGCCCGGGTTCGCCTTCACGAACGCGATCACATCGTCGTCGCTCGCCTTGGCGGCGGGCGGGACGTCCTTGCCCGAGAAGATCTGCTGCTGCCAGTACGTCTCCACCGCGGGCACCGGGCGGCTGAGCACCGCCTTGCTGAACGCCGCGCGCACCGGGCTCGCCTTGCCGAGATCGACGGGCTGAGCCGACGTGCCGTTGGGGAACTTGGACGTCTGCTTGAGGAACGGCTTCGCCGCCACTTCGGCTGTTAGATCCGACGTGCTGTTGGCGCTGTTCACGATCACCTTGAAATCCTGCGCCTGGGCCGGCACGGCGGCGGCTACGACGGCCACCAGTGCGAACGCCACGGTCTTGAAGAATCGCGTCATGGTCGGATCCTCAGAAGGTGAACGCGACGGACGCCAGCGCGAAGTACGTCTTCGACTTGGGCGCGAGGCGCGCCACCAGCGGCGGCGCCGTGGGCGGAATGATCGACGGCACGGGACGGTCGAACGAGTAGCCTTCCACCTGATGCCCTTCGAGCTTGAAGGCCACTTGCGGGTTCGGCTTGTAGGCCACGCCGATCGTGAGATCGTTGTTGAGCGGCAAGTTGAGATCGGGAATGGGCGTGCCCGCAAAGCGCACGACATTGGTGCCCGAGCTGTATTCCGTGACAAAGGTGATCTTGTCCGTCGGCGTAATGCCGCCCTGCACGTAGTACGACGTGAAGTCGACGAAATTCGGCGCCTTCGTCTGCTTGAACGTGGTGAGTTCCGAGCGGGCAAACACCTTGGAGAACACCGCCTCGGCCGAGTACATCATCGTGGTCGTGCGATTGGGGCGCTGCGCTTCGGGAAGCGTCGCGCTCGGCGTGCCGAGGTAGTTGTTATAGAACGCGCCGACGCGCACACCCTCGATCGGCGTATTGAGGAACACCTGCGTGCCGAACGAGTTTTCGTTGCGCGAATCGATCGTGCTGATGCCCGTTGCCCCAGGAAGCTGCGCCTTGATGCTGTAGCCGCCCGCAAACGCGGAGACGTCGAGCTTCCAATCGCTGCCAAGCTCGAACGGCTTGCGCACCACGGCGCCATCCAGGTACTCGAGCGTCTCGCCGTACACGGCATTGCCCACGCGGAACGTCGGAAGCAGCGTGCCGATGTAGCGAATCTCATTGAAGAGGCCGCGCGGCAGGGGATTGCGGCCCACCTTCACCGACGTGCCATTGTCGAAGCGACGCTCATAGAACGCCCACACCGGATCGATGTCCGGGGTAATCGCATTCAGCGGGCTGCTGCCGATCTTGCGGTGCAACAGCTGCGTGACCACACGATCCTTATCTTAAATCTTGTAACCGAACTGCAGCGCAATGATGCGATAATCCGACGTCCCGTCCTGCGTCACGCCGTTGATGGGCAGTTTGTCCGACTTGCCGTACGCCAGGTTGGCCGAGCCGTGAATGGACAGGCGGTCTTCCTGCGCACCAGCAAGGGCCGGAGCAAGGAGGAGGGTGAGGCCCGCGACTCCGCGGACCATCTTCTGGATGGTCATCTTTAAGTAGGTTCCGTATTGGGAAACTGCCGGGCGTCGCAGGCTACGACGCCCGGAGAGAGATCAGAACGAGCCGAGCACGTCGTCGGACGCGTCGTCATCGTCGAACGGGATGAGCGCCGTCGCACTCACCGGAAACACATCGTCACTCTTGGCCGCGGCACCCGCTGTTGCACGGCTGGCCGACTTCGCCTTGGCCGGCGCGCGCTTGCCACGCGGTGCTGCCGGAGCAGCACTCGGCGCAGTCGCCGCACGACGCGTCGGCGCCTGCGACTGCTGCGGCCGACGGAGCGCCGCGTGACCGCGGTCACCCACATCGAACTGCGATGCCAACTCCTGCATTTCCGACGCTTGCGCCGACAATTCGGCCGCCGCACTCGCCGACTCTTCCGCATTCGCAGCGGTCCGCTGCGTCAGGCCACTGATCTGCGACATGGCGGACGTGACCTCAGCGAGTTCACGCTCCTGCTCCACCGCCCCTTCGGCAATGTTGTTCATGATCGTCGATGCGCGCTGCACGCCCGTCCGGATTTCCTCGAGGCGACGCTTCACGCTTTCATTGAGCTGCACACCCGTCTCCGCCTTCGCCACCGATTCTTCGATGAGCGTGGCGGTATTGCGTGACGCTTCCGACGCACGGATGGCGAGGCTGCGCACTTCGTCGGCGACCACCGCGAAGCCCTTGCCTGCATCACCAGCACGCGCCGCTTCGACGGCCGCGTTGAGCGCCAGCAGGTTCGTCTGGAAGGCGATCTCGTCGATCGTCTTGACGATCTTGGCCGTCGAGTCGGCGGAGCGCTTGATCTCGGCCACCGCATCGGCCAGCGCCGTCATGCGTTCCACACCCTGCTCGGTCGTCTGCGTCGCCTTGTCCATGGCGGCGCGGGCTTCGGCGGCATCAGCCGCGTTGGCCTTCGTACGCTCCTCGACCACCGTGATGCGATTCGACACCTGATCGATCGCGCCGGCCTGATCGGCCGCGCCGCTCGCCAGTTCCTGGCTACCGTCACCGATTTCACGCGCCGCCGAGTTCACCTGGCTGATGGCCGTGGTGAGCGAGGCGAAGACTTCTGCGATGTTCTCGAGCGCCATGTTGAGCGATTCCTTGATCGCCGCATGTTCGCCCACGTAGTTGCCTCGCACCCGCGCCGAGAGATCCTTGGCCGCGACACGCGCCAGGACGTCCTTCGCTTCTGTGATCGGCTCGATGACCGCGTCGAGCGTCACATTGGTGCCGGTGATGAGCTCGGCGTACGCACCGCGGAACTGCTCCGGGTTGCCGCGCTTCGAAAGGTCGCCATGCTTCGCCGCTTCGATGACGGTGGCGATCTCGCCCGTCACGCCCTGCAGCGTTTCGGTGGCGCCGTTGATGCTGCGCGACAGGACGTCGTGTTCGCTGCGCACTTCGACCTTGGCGGACAGGTCGCCGTTGGCGAGGCGGTCGGCCGCATGCGCGACGCCGCCGATGTACGCGATCATTCCGCGGAACGCTTCAGCGAGTTCGCCGATTTCGTCCTTGCTCTCGATGTCGACCTGCACGTCGATCTTGCCGCGCGCAATGTCACGACCGGTGTCGGACAGCTGACGCATAGCGGTGATGACGCTGGTGAGCGTTCCCCATGCAAGCACACCGAGCGCGGCCAACGCCACGACGAGGACGCCGGTGGTGACCGCCAGCGTCGTGCTCTGCACCTTGTCGGCGCTCGCATACGCATCGGCAATGCCCTTCTGGCGGGCAGCGATCTGCTCGCTGAGCGACTTGGACAAACCCGAGTACTTCTCTTTGACGCCCGTCATGCCGCCCATGAGATCTTCCATGGTGCCCGAGATCATGCCGACGCTCGTGCTCTTGGCTTGCTCGGTGTAGGCCGCGAAGGCCGCCACGGTCGCTTTGGCCTCTTCGGCTTTCACCGTGGGGTTGGTGGCCAGCGAGTCACCCTTGGCGGAAAACGCCTTGAGAACGGTGTCCGCCTGCGAAATAGCGGCCGTATCGCTCGCCCCCACGGCGTCACGAAGCGCGCGCTGATAACTCTCGAGCAGCGCAAACTGCGCCCGCGTGAGCTCGAGCGCCGGTGAGTGCCCCGTGCGAATGGAAACCAGTTCGGCCTGAGCGCGACGGCCCAGAACCACGGTCGTGCCGAGCGTGGTCAGAAACCCGACCGCGGCGACAACGGGGAGAGCCAAAATCTTGGCTCGCAGAGTCAGAATACGGAACATGGAGATCGGCAAGAGACTGCGAATTATGCGAATTGGACTTCGTCGCCCAAGAGAGCCACATGAAGTGGTATCGGGTGCCGCGCAGTGATCTTTAGGAATTCGGCTTCATTGTCACACTCCCGGCACAATCGTCACGCCGGAGACGCATTCATTGTTGACCCCAGAATACGGCAAAGAAAACGCGGGGCCTGAAAACTATTTCAGGCCCCGCGTCTTCATCACAGTTGTAGCGTGTCAAACCGGCGCTTTAGAGCCCGTCGAGGAGCGAATCGTTGTTCGACGTTGCCGCAATGCGCTTGATGAGCCATTCCATCCCCGCCTGCGGCGGCAACTGATGGAGACCGCGGCGCAGCAGGTGCACCTTTTCGAGCTGGTCGGGACGATAGAGCTTCTCTTCGCGCCGCGTACCGCTGGTGGCGATATCGAACGCGGGGAAAATGCGGCGATCGGCGAGCGAGCGATCGAGCTTGATCTCGCAATTACCGGTGCCCTTGAACTCTTCGAAGATCACGTCGTCCATGCGCGAGCCGGTTTCGACGAGCGCCGTGGCGATGATCGTGAGCGAGCCGCCGCCGTGTTGCTCGGCAATCATGCGCGCCGAGCCGAAGAACGCCTTGGGCTTCTGCATGGCGGTGGCATCGAGGCCGCCGGACATCGTGCGCCCGGTGCCGCGATCGACGGTGTTGTGTGCACGCGCCAGACGGGTGATCGAGTCGAGCACGATCACGACGTCCTTGCCTTGCTCGACGAGGCGCCGCGCCCGTTCGAGTGTCATTTCGGCGACTTCCACATGGCGCTTGGGCGGCATGTCGAAGCTGGAGGCGACGACCTCGCCGTAGCCCCACGTGATCATCTCGCTGACTTCTTCGGGGCGCTCGTCCACGAGGAGGACGAGGAGCGCCGCCTCGGGGTGATTGATCGCCACGCCTTCGACGATGGCCTGGAGGAGCGTCGTCTTACCGGCGCGCGCCGGCGCGACGATCAGGGCACGCTGGCCATAGCCAATGGGTGCGATGAGGTCGATGGCGCGGCGCGTAAGTTCAGGACCCGTCTTGGCCGGCTTCCCGGTTTCAAGGGTGAGCTTCCGGTCAGGGTAGCTGGCCGTGAGCGTATTGAAGTCGGGGCGCTTTTCGAGCACCACCGGCGAGCCGTCGTTGAGCTGCTGAACCTCGACGACGACGTTGCGGCCGCGGTGATCGCGTCCGTAGGTGACGTCGAGCTTGTCGCCGCGACGCAGCTGGTGCAGGCGCACCAGTGCGGGCGGAATGAACGGGTCGGCAGGGTCGGGGAGGTAGCTGTTCACCGGACGGCGCAGGAAGCCACCGTCACGAGACGCATCGAACCAGCCGGACATCGTGCCTTCGACAGCGACCGGCGTCTGCGGTGCCCGGTCGAAGCCCGCGTCGGGGCGTTCGGCGCCTCCGCCTACCGGACCTCCGCCGCCACCACCGCCGCCACCACCACCACCGCCGCGACGGAATCGATTCCGCCCTCGGCGACCGTTACGGCGATCATTGTCGAAGCCGCCCTGACGCTCCTGGCGTTCCGGACGGTCGGGACGTTCGGGGCGCTCCGGCCGATCCCCACCAAAGTCGGCAGCGGGGCGGGGCGGACGATCCTGTGCGTCCGGACGGTCGCCCGCAAACGGGGCGCCACCCGGGCGTTCCCCACGTTCGCGGTTGCGATGACGGCCACGGCGGCGACCGCCGCGCTCACGACGGTTGTCGAACGGACGCTCCGGACGGTCGGGACGCTCCGGGCGCCCGCCGCGCGGTTCGCGGGGCGGTTCGGCGCGCTCAGGCCCGTCGGTGCGGTCGAAGGCGCGGTCGTACGGATTCGGCTCGCGCTTCTCGGAGTTCGCGCGCTCCGCCGGATCGTAGACCGGCGGAGCATACGAGCGGAACTCGGCGGCCGGCCGCTCAACGCGGGGCTCCGGACGCGGCGCGGGCTCGCTGCGCATCTCGCTGCGCGGCTCGGGAGCGGACTCGACGCGACCGTCAGCGGCGTCGGTGCCGGCGGGGCGCCTGCCGGCGCCTCGGG
>CANGXD010000007.1 GCA_947457545.1 Gemmatimonadaceae bacterium | reverse complement strand
GCATCGCCCAGCCCCTGCTCGTGTTGAATCAGCAGCTGTTTGCCGTCGAGTGGCTCGGCGCCGGTCCAGCGCGGGCGCTTCGACTGTTCCTTGAACAGCACGGCGGTACCGAGCACCGCTTCGCGCGCTTCCATCGCCGGCCATCCGGCAAGCCAGTCGTCGAGGAGCACCAGCGCCATGCCGTACTGCATGCGCAACTTGGCGTCGTCGGGCGTGAGCGAGAGTGCGGCCGCGTACACATCGCGGGAGCCTTGCCAGTCTCCCATGTGCTTGAGGATCTCGGCGAGGTTGTTCATCGCGGCCGTGTTACCCGGATCGAGCGCCAGCGCCCGCTCCACCGACTGAAACGCGAGCGCTTGGTGTCCCATCACCGAAAGCACGCCCGCCACATTGTTGGCCGCTTCGCTCTGGTCGGGAAAGCGGCGCGCCACCTCGTTGTACTCACGAAGGGCGTCAGTCAGCCGACCGAGTCTGTAGAAGGTGCTCGCCAGGTCGCGACGCGGATCGTGAAGCTCCGGGACCGCATCGACGACCCGCTGGAATAGCGGAAGCGCTCGCGTCAGGTCGCCCTTCTTGAACAACTCCCGCGCCTGCCGGTACTCGTGCATCCATGCCGCAGTGCTCGCGCCGCCTGCTGGCTGACCGCCGGCCCGAGTGGACGCCACCGCGGGCATCGGTCGGTGCGAGGGGCGTGATTTTGGCATGCCATGCTTCATGGTATGGCGTACAAGTGTCGGTGGAAGCCAAGCGGCCGAGCGAAGACTCGACGACGTGAGGCGAAATCACCGACGGTAGAGCATAATCTGTGCCGAAGATAAGCGTATGTAATTCAATGTGTTACGATCTGAGTGGCTGCCGCAGGGATGGACGGCTGTGCCGCTGCGGCAACTTCTGCCGCATCCCATTACCGCCTCGACTACTCCGCGTGTCGATGCTCGACCGACTGCAGCATGGCACGGAGTCGCTGAATCGCGCCGTGCCAATCGTGCGGGGCAGGCTGACGTACGAGATGCACGCTGGGGTACCAGGGGGTCGTCTCCGCCATCAGTCCCCATCGCCAATCCGGCGCATGGGGTAGCAGCACCCACGCTGGGAGGCCCATGGCACCGGCGAGATGGGCCAGGCTCGTATCCACCGTGACTACTCCGTCCAGCTGTGCGAGAAGACTGGCCGTCTCTGCCCAGTCCCGCACGGGGGGCATTGGTGCGATCGCCGACGTGCAGTCCGGTGGGATGTCCTGTCCGTATTGCAGCGAAATCCAGTCGACGTCGGGAATTGTGGTGAGCGACGAGAGGAATTGCTCGTCGAGATCGCGCAGGACGGTGGCGGCAAACTCAGGATTGCCTTTCCAGACCAAACCGAGGCGCTTGCGAGACGCGGTGGAGGGCGTCGGCGACGCCGGCGCGTGTGGATCGCGGAGATACGGCACCGTGTCCGCCGCGACGTCGGCGCCGGCATTGAGCCGATGCGGGAGTGACAGCAGCGGGACCGCCCATGTCGTGGTCGGCGGCGCGTCATCCAGCGCTACCGCGTCAAAGCCGCTCGCCACAAAGAGGGCGACGGTCGAACGGTGACAGGTCAACACGACGCGCGACGCACCGAGCGCGTAGAGTCGGGGAATGTACCGGGCGAAATGAAACTGGTCGCCGATGCCTTGCTCCCCCAGCACCAGGATGCTGTCGCCAGCAAGTGCTTCACCCCGCCATTCGCGTGTTCCAGTGGGGATGGCGGGTCGGCGACGCGCCTCGAACCATTCCCACCCGTCCGTGTTTGCGCCGCGGAGGAGTGACGTGAACGCGCGCTGCAGTTCCGTGGTGGCGTGTCCGGGCCGGCGAGTCGCTGCGCGATTCAGCCACCCCGTCGCTTCGTCGAGGTCACCGAGGGCGTGGCGTACTTGACCGGCGGTGAGCATGATCGACGGCTCGTCTGAGCGCAGCGCCAGCGCCTTCTGTACATAGGTCCACGCCGCCGTCGGGTCACCGGCTGCACGCGACGCGCTGGCGAGCGCGCTCCATGCGGCCGCGTCCTGCGGATGGCGCTGCACGGCCACCTCGAAGCACGTCCGGGCTTCCATCGGCGCACCGACACGGAGCAGCGCCGTTCCCAGTTCGTACAGCGACGCCACGTCGGTCCGATCGGCCATGCTGAGGGCGACCAACAACGCCTCCCGTTCCTCGAGCACACGCTCGGCCAAGCGCCACGCGTTGGCGGCCATCAACGCGATCGCGGTGACTCCAGGGGTCGCGTCGCGCGCCCTCGAAAAGGCAAGTGCGGCCTCACGGTGCCGCCCTTCTTCAAGGGCGCGCTCTCCGTCGGTAAGGCACTCTACGATCTCGGACTCGGTCAAGGTCGGCGCCATATGCCCAGAATGTGACGGAATGCGGCTGCGGTGTGAGAAATGTGCCTGCTACGTGAGAGGAATGGCCAGAAATGCGAATCGTCGCAACCCGACGCTCAAGATTTTCGGGTCATCGACGACACTCCTCCCCAGACCATGATCCGGTCGTCGGATCTCGGTGAGGCACGGATGCCTCGGTTTTCATATCAAGGAGGATTGTACCATGCGTATTAACACCAACGTCGGCGCGCTTAACTCTTCCCGCAACATCTTTGTCAATCAGATGGCGACGGAAGGCAGCATGCGCAAGCTGAGCTCGGGCCTCAAGATCAGCCGCGCGGCTGACGATGCGGCCGGCTTGGCGATCGCCAACAAGCTGCGCACGCAGAGCCGCTCGCTGAATCAGGCGTCGGCGAATGCCGAGCAGGGCAACGCGATGCTCCAGATCGCGGAAGGTGCGGCCTCGACCATCCAGCGTATTCTCGAGCGTCAGAAGGAACTCGTTACGCAGAAGTTGAACGGCACGAGCAGCAGCGCGACCACGACGACGATCGAAAACGAAATCGAAAAGCTTTCGACCGAAGTCGCGCGTATCGCCAACATCACCACCTTCCAGGGGACGTCGGTCTTCGGTGATCTGACGTTCCAGGTCGCCGAAACGTCGAGCAACGGAACGGTCACCGTCGGCGCCAGCCTCACGATCGGCGACGTGTCGCTCGCCGGTTCGGCCAGCCTGCAGGACGTGGACGACGCGATGGATGCCATCAACAGCGTTCTCGCGAACATCGGTGCCGGCCAGAACGTGCTCGACTACACGACGCAGAACCTCAAGGCGACGGTCGTGAACCTTCGCGCCGCGGAATCCACCATCCGCGACGTGGATATGGCTGAGGAAATGGCGAACTTCACCAAGAACAACATCCTCTCGCAGGCGGCGCAGGCCATGCTCTCGCAGGCGAATCAGGGATCACAGGGCGTCTTGTCGCTCCTGCGATAAGCGGTCGGTTCGCACGTGAGGTGAGCAGCCCCGGGGTCGGCGAATAGCCGGCCCCGGGGTGTAGCCTTAAGCACTAGGGCAGTGAGGGATATATGACAACGAGTCTCAACATCAGCGGGCTGAGTTCGAACATCCAATGGGGCGACGTCGTCGACGCGACGATCAAGGCCATGGAAGCGCGAACGGTCACGCCCATCTCCGATCAGATCGCCAAGCGATCGGCGCAGAAAGAGGCGTGGAATCAGTTCCGTACGCTGGTCAACACGCTGAACACGAATTCGCTCGCGGTGCGTCGCGGCGGCATTGGCGGGTATCTCGCCAACGTGCCGACGAGTCCCACCTCGGGGCGTTCGCTCTTTTCCGCGGCGGCGTCGACGACGGCCGCACCGGGAAAGTATCGTGTCGAAGTGCTGCAGCTGGCGGATGCCGCCAAGCTGTCGGGTGGATCGGTCAGCGATGTCGGTGCGGCCCGCGGCCTCACGGGCACGTTCTCGATCAATGGCAAAGAAATCGCGGTTGCCACCACCGACACGCTGCGCACGATCCAGGAAAAGATCAACGCCGCCAATACGGGCACCTCGCCCAGTGGGGTCACGGCGAGCATCGTGAGCGAAGGCGGGACCGCCGGTCGCCTCGTGCTCACCTCCACCACGAATACTTCCACCGGCATCACGCTCAGTGATGGTACTGGAGGAATGGCGCGTGAGTTGGGACTCATCGATACGCGCTCCAAGCCCGTGTCGTCCGCCACGCAATCGGTGGCGGCGGCGATGGGTCTGTCCGTGTTTCCATCGCCCGCGTCCATTCGCGTGGGGAACAAAGTCATCGTAGCAGACCTCTCCACCGACTCGTTGACCTCCATTGCGGCCAAGATCAACGCCGCTGGTGGCTCCGCGTCCGTCGAGCCGGAGCAGTTCGGCAGCGAGACCCGCTTTCGTTTGCTCGTCGAGGGAAACGTCTCGGCAGACAATGGCGACCCCATCTCGCAAGAGATCATCGATACGCTCGGCTTCGCCGCCGGCAGCACCGGGACGGTGCGGCAGACGGTGCAGTCGGCGGCGTTGACCAACGGCGGTAGTCCCGTGACGGCCGCCACGCCGCTTACGGCGCTTGGTGTCGGTGGGACGCCGTCGGGACTCGCCGTTGGTGACGCGATCAACATTCGCGGCACGCGAGGAGACGGCACCGCGGTCACCGTGGGACTCGTGATTGGTTCGGGCGATACCATGCAGACGTTGCTCGGGCGATTCAATGATGCGACCAACGGCTTCAAGAGTGGTTCGCGCACAGCGACTGCCGGACTCGGTGATGACGGGCGTATTCGTCTGACCGATGACACCGGTGGCGGGTCTCGACTCAGCTTCTCGATGTCGTTCACCAAGGCTGATGGCACCACGGGCACGCTCGGCGCGACCGAGACATCGGTGCCTGGCCGGTCACGTGAACTGCAAGTGGGCAAGGAAGCGATCGTGCGCGTCGATGGTCGCGAAATTCGCCGTGCGACGAATGCCATTACCGATGCCATCAGCGGGGTCACACTCAACCTGACCAGCGCCGAGCCCGGGACCGCCATCGACGTCACGGTGGAACGCGATCAGAAAACGGCCGTGGAAAACGTGCAGGCGTTCGCGGATTCCTACAACGCCATCCGCAAGTTCCTCGATGAGCAGCGCCAGCCGGACAGCCCGCTGTACGCCAACTCGTCGTTGCGCCGTACGGTGGAAACGTTCACGGCCGCCCTGCGCACGAAAGTGACCGGCAACGAAACTTTCTCCTCGCTCGCCGTCACCGGACTTGCCCTCGATCGGTTCGGCACGCTGGTGATGAACAAGGAAACGTTCAGCAAGGCGCTGGCCGACAAACCTGAGGAAGTCGAAAAGCTGTTCGGCTTTGATGGTGTGGGCACGGCATTCGTCAATGCGACTGATGACGCGACGCGCTTCAGCACGGGCTCGATCTCGTCGCAGATCACCAGTATCGACAATAGCACCGTCTCGCTGCGGCTCAAGGAAACGACGGCCAAGAGCCGGCTCGATCTGCGTCGTGAGCAGTTGGTGCAGCAGTACACCCGTATGGAGGAAGCGTTGGCGCGGCTCAGGTCACAGAGCAGCGGTCTGCTGGGAACGCTCAATTCGCTTCAGCAGAACCAGAACTGACCGATACTCACAAGTGTGATCGTCGCAGTTCGTCTCACGCCAACTCCCCCCTCGTATCATGTCTTACGCCAGCCAGACGTCGTCGTATCGCGAAATGGAAGTACACGCGGCGTCGCCCGAGCGTCTCGTCTGCATCGTCTTCGAGCAACTCGTCGTCAATCTCGAGCGTGCGCGCATTGCGATGGAACGACGGGACGTCGAGCTGCGGGTGACCTCGCTGCGCCGTGCGCGCGGCCTGGTGTCCGAGCTGCTCTCCACGCTCGATTTCGAACAGGGCGGCAAGCTTTCGCACGAGCTGGCGGACCTCTACCAGTTCATGCTGCTGCAGCTCGTCGACATCGGACAGCGCGGGGACATCGTTACCATGCGCAAGCTGGTGAACATCGCGTCGCAGCTGCGTGATGGTTTTCAGGGCGCGGCCCAGCAGCTGGCGGGACAGAAGTCCCGGAAGACGGCGTGAGCCGCCCCACCTCGCCGTCGCCCTTCACTTCCATGCGCGCCTCCCCGTCGCCGCTCATCTCCTCCTCCAGCCGCGTCAAGGCTGCCTGGGCGGCGCTCTCGATCTGTGCCCATGCCGACGCTTTGGCACGGGAAGCCGATGCCGAAGTGGAAGCGGCCGCGGATGATCATCGGCTGTTTGCCTTGCTCGAACAGCGCGAAACGATGCTGCAGGATCTCGCCGAGCAGTTGCTGGTGCTCCGGCTTCACCGACCCACCGCGGACAGCGCGCTCTTTGCCGCAACCGAACGAGTGGTCGACGAAGCGGATGCGCTGGTGGCCGAAGTCTGCTCGGCCGTGTCGACGTCGCATCGTATCACGATGGAGCTCGCCGCCAAGGTCGCTCGCCGTAGCGAGGAAATCCGCGCGGAGTTGGACGCCGTGCAGCGGGCATCCACCGCCAGCACGGCGTACGGCATGCCCGGCGGTCCCCGTCTGGTTGACCGTCTCCGGTAACGGGTCGACCTGTGGCTGGTACTCCCGAGCGGTTCGACCAGCTCCTGCAGGAAAAGCTGGATGAGCTCGATCACGCCGCCGAGCAGGAAGCGCGGTTGGCCGTGGATGAAGTGGAGCTTCTCAGGTTGAGGGCCGCCCATCTGGCCACGGCGCGTCTGGCCGGCCCGTGGCACGGCGGGGCGGCGGTGCAGTACCAGCAGGACCCCGCGGTTCAGCTCGCTGTACTCCCACCAACGTTGGATATCCGATTCCCGGCGCGTGCGCCGCGGGTTGGAGCCGAATAAGGCCCACCAGGCCGAATCGGGCGACAGGGACGTCGCATTCCGTAAATAGGAAAACAATCGAGAGGTAAAGTTACGAGCCCTCGATGCCGATAGTCCCAAGTGAGGAGGAGGATCCTTATGAAAATCAACGGTTACAGCGACAGCCTGCGCGCGACGCCTATCAGCAATCAGGCGATTCAGCGTCCCGCCCAGGAAGTCACGCAGTCTCCGGCTACCAAGCCGGTCAAGTCGGACTCGGTCCAGATCTCGGACGAGGCTCGTCGACTCAACGCCGATCAGCGCGATGCGCTGAACCCGGAGCGGGTTGCCGAACTCCGACAAAAAGTTCTTACCGGCGCCTACAACTCCCTCGATGTTGTGGATCAGGTAGCCCGGCGCATTCTGACGCGCGGCGATCTGTAATCAGATCGACCGGCGCGCTCTCCACCCCGGCTTTGTCAGGAGATTGGCCGTATGAAGTTTCTCGTAGTCGACGACTCCGCGACCATGCGTCGCATCGTCATCAACTCGCTGCAGCGCATCGGCTTCAATGACACCGTCGAAGCCGGCGACGGTCAGGAGGCGTTGGCGAAGTTCGACAGCTCGGTGAAGTTCGTCATCACCGACTGGAACATGCCGAACATGACGGGCACCGAATTCACGAAGGTGCTGCGTTCCCGTGATGATGGTAAACACGTGCCCGTACTCATGGTCACGGCGCGTTCCGTAAAAGAAGACATCCTCACCGCCATGGAAGCGGGTGTCAACAATTACATCGTCAAGCCTTTCACCCCCCAGGTTCTCAAGGAGAAGATCGACGCGCTCCTGCCTGCGGCGGCTGCCTGAGGATTAAGTCAATGAGTGATCCACGAGCCCAAACGGCTTACTACGAATCCGAGGCCGCGCTGCGGTTGGTCGACAAAGAGCTCGACACCCTGCGCGATGGGGCTGAGGCCGTCCCGCGATTCGTCTCGGTGAGCCTGGCCGATCTGCCGCTGATCCTCGAGCGAGCGAACAACCAGATCCGCTCAGTCCTGGCCCATCTGCGCGAAACGCGGACCGCCCTGCAAAGCACGACGTTCGACAAGTTGCAGACCACGCACGACAAGATCCGCGAAGTCACGTCGGCCACCGAAGATGCGGCGACGAACATCATGGATGCCTGTGATCGCGCCAGTCAGCTCGTCGACGAACTCGATACGATCGATGCGGCCGAAACGCCGGACCGGCAGAAGGCGCTCGAGCTTCGCAGCACGCTCCGCGATGAACTGTTCATGATGATGGGTGCCCTCCAGTTCCAGGACATCACGTCGCAGCAGCTCGCGCATGCCTCGACCGTGCTCGTGGAGATGGAAAACCGCCTCGCCGACATCGCGAATCTCTTCGATTCGAGCATCTCGGTAGAGCGTCCGCTGGCAAGCCTCGCGATCGACGAGAAGAGCTTCGATCCGAACGCTACGACGCGCAACGCCGAGGAGCGACAGCACCTGGCCGACGAAATCTTCACCGTGGTGAAGGCCCCCGCAGCGTGAGGACAGGAGAATACTGCAGCGTGTAGACCGCCCCCCGGACTACGCGATGCCTTCGAACGGCCCGTGCGCTTGCGCACGGGCCGTTCGAGCGTTCCGGTGTCATCCAACGTCGACGCGGAGAATCTCAAGGCCAAAGCGCAGTAAACCTGTGACACTGGCGAGCCGATACTCCCACGCGTACGGGACGTCCCTCTGATGTCCCACTGATTGTGACCCTGCACTGGCGCGGCCTGTGTCCCCACTGAATCTCGATGATGCTGCGACGCTGCTCATGCAGCTCGAAGCAACCGATACCGCTGATCTTGCCGTTCTGCGCGATGCGCTGACGGATCTCGCGTTCGAGAACCGCGTGCCACTGCGGGCACAGCCCCATGTCGCTCGCGCCGCACGCGTGCTCGGCACCGTCGTCAATGGCACTGCCGCTGATGTGTCGGCGGCATTCGCCGAAGTGGGCGAGGCCATCGAGGCCGCCATGAAGGCGAGCGAAAGTCAGCCCAGCGCGGTCGGCGCCGATCCCGTCGCGCACGCGCTTTCCGGCACCGTTGGCGGGGCCACCGGTATCGCCGTCGCGAGCGGGGCAACTGCGACCATCGAATTCGACAGCGACGTGGACAGCGCCGACGAACCTGCGGCGGCGATTACGCCCGCAGCAGGATGGCAAGCGCCTGCGCCTGCTCCCGCTCCTGCGCCTGTCCCCGTCGCCCCCGCGGCCCCGCTCGTGGCTGTTCGCGACTTCACCGAAGACCGTCTGCCCGACGACGCGGACCGCGATCTGCTTCCCGACTTCATTACGGAAAGCAACGAATGCGTGACGAACTCGGAAGCCGCGCTGCTGCAACTCGAAGCCAATCCGTCGGACGAAGAGGCGGTGAACACCGTTTTCCGTGCCTTCCACACGGTAAAGGGTACGTCGGCGTTTCTCGGCCTCGCCCGTATCGCCGCGTTTGCGCACGAAGCCGAGTCGCTGCTCAGCCGCGTTCGTGACAAGGAGATCGCGTATTCGCAGGGATGCGCGGACCTGTCGCTGCGCTCAGCCGACATGCTCAAGGCGCTCTTGACCGTGGTGGAGAAGGCGCTCAACGGCGATGGGCGCATGCCCATTCCCGAAGGCTATTTCGAGCTGCTCGACGCGTTGCTCAATTACGATCCCGCGCGCGACGCCAACGGTGTGCAGCTCGTGCTCACGAGCAGCAACGACGACATCTTTCCGGCGGCACAGTCGACTGGCGAAGACGCGGCGCTGAGCGGCCCCGTGGCCGGCAACGTGGCCAAGCGCGCCGACAACACCGGCGTGCAGAACGCCAATGCCAGCGGCAGCAGTAATGCCGATGCCACCATTCGCGTGCGCACCGACCGCCTGGACCGCCTCATCGACATGGTGGGCGAACTGGTGATCGCGCAGACCATGATCGCCGGTGACGACACCCTCGACAGCGGTACGCAGCACGAGCTGCTTCGCAAAGTCACGCACGCCGGCAAGATCGTCCGCGAGCTGCAGGACCTGTCGATGTCGATGCGCATGGTGCCGCTCCGTCCCACCTTCCAGAAGCTCGCGCGTGTCGTTCGCGACACCGCGACCAAGGCCGGCAAGACGGTGCAGTTCATCACCGAAGGCGATGAGGTCGAAATCGATCGGACGATGGTCGATCGCCTCGGTGATCCGCTCGTGCACATGGTCCGAAACGCCGTCGATCACGGCGTCGAGCCGCCGCACGAACGCACCACGAACGGCAAGCCGGGCCTTGGTGTCGTGCGCCTCCGCGCGTATCACGCGTCGGGCAATGTCGTCGTCGAGCTCGTCGACGACGGTCGCGGCCTGCATCGCGACAAGATCGTGAAGAAGGCGATCGAGAAGGGGTTGATCGAGACCGATAAGGGCATGACGGACAGTGAGGTGTTCAACCTCATCTTCGCGCCCGGCTTCTCGACGGCCGAAAAGATCACCGATATCTCCGGACGCGGTGTCGGCATGGACGTGGTGCGCCGCAACCTCGAAGCCATCCGCGGCCGCATCGACATTACGTCGGCGCCCGGCAAGGGCACGACGTTCGCCATCCGTCTGCCACTCACCCTCGCCGTTACCGACGGCATGTTGGTGCGCGTCGGCGACGAACGGTTCATTGTGCCGCTCACGCACATCCACATGTCTTTCCGCCCGGAGCAGAGCATGCTCTCCACGGTCGTCGGGAAGGGTGAGATGGTGCACCTGCGCGGCGAGCTCATGCCGATCCTGCGTCTGCACCGCCTCTTCGATGTCGCCAATGCGGTCGAGAGCCCGCTCAACGGCCTGCTCATGATCGTCGGTGACGGCGCCAAGCGCACCGCGCTCCTGGTGGACGAACTGCTCGGGCAGCAGCAGGTCGTCGCCAAGACGCTCGGCGATGGTCTGGGCAAGGTGGCTGGCGTCAGTGGCGGCGCAATTCTTGGCGACGGACGAGTCGGTCTCATTCTCGACGTCAACGAAACCGTCGCGCTGGCACAAGCGACGGATGCGCCACGGCGCGAGCGTGAAGCCGCCTGATCGGCAATAGCGCCAAAGTCTTAGCTCTTTGCAGTGAAGCTCCGTCCCCGGGGCGCCGATACCTATTTCGATACGAGTCATCCGACTCCGATTCCACTCCATTTTCCGAGCGAGCCATGAGCACGCAGAGCCTGCAGGTCATGAATTCAGAGAATGCCGTCGCCACGCTGACCCAGTCGCGTGCCGGCAAGTACCTCACGTTCTTCCTGGCCGGTGAGGAATACGGCCTCGAGATTCTCAAGGTGAGCGAGATCATCGGTCTGCAGCCGATCACGCGCGTGCCCCGCATGCCCGAGTTCGTGCGCGGTGTGATCAATCTGCGCGGCAAGGTCATTCCGATCACGGACCTGCGCATGAAGTTCGGGATGGACGCCGAGGATTCCGAAGACAGCTGCATCATCGTGGTGCAGATGCGCGGCATTCAGACCGGCATCGTCGTGGACCGCGTGAGCGAAGTCGTCGCCATTGGCGAAGCCGACATCGAGGACGCGCCGAGCTTCGGCGCCGGCATCCGTACCGAGTTCCTGCTCGGCATCGGCAAGACGGGCGGCCGCGTGAAGCTGCTGCTCGACATCGACAAGGTGCTGGCCACGAACGAAATCGCCGCCTTGCAGGCCGCGCAGTCGCACGTCGACTGAATCTGATCCAGCTGCTCTCGAGGCCCGCATGACTGCCCCCGCCACAGCGCTGTTTGCCGAATGTGAGCTCACACCGGCACAGTTCGCACGGATTACCCACGTGCTCCACGAGCACGCGGGGATCCGGATGCGTGAAGGAAAGGAAGGGCTGGTGCGTGCGCGTCTGACCAAGCGCCTGCGGAAGCTCGGCCTGAACGACTTCGATTCGTATCTCAACTACGTTGAGCGCGAACCGGGGAAGCAGGAGTTCGCCGAGATGATCGACGCCCTGACGACCAACAAGACCAGCTTCCTGCGCGAAGCGACGCACTTTGATTTCCTGCGCGATAGCGTCTTTCCGACGCTGTCCGGGCCGGTGCGCATCTGGAGCGCAGGCTGCTCGAGCGGGGAAGAGCCGTATACGCTCGCCATGCTCTGCAACGAGGCGTTCCCCGACATCGCCAAGCGCGATGTGCGCATTCTGGCGACGGACATCAGCCATCGCGTGCTGGCGCAGGCCAAGGCGGGCGTGTATCCCGCCGAGAACATGAGTGATGTCCCGGCGCCGTGGTTGCAGAAGTACTGGGCGCGCAAGCAGGACGCGGGCGGTCGCGCCGTGTTCGAAGCGGAGAAGAATCTTCGCCGCCACGTGAACTTTGCCAAGCTGAATCTGATGGAACGGTGGCCGATGCAGGGGCCGTTCGACGGCATTCTTTGCCGTAATGTCATGATCTACTTCGACAAGGCTACCCAACAGCAGTTGGTGGAGCGGTACTGGGGGCTGTTGCGCCCAGGTGGTCACCTGTTCGTGGGACATTCTGAAAGTCTGACCGGCCTGGCGCACAAGTTCCGGTACGTGCAGCCTGCCGTGTACGTGAAGTGAGTATGGTCTCCATGGCAACGGCTCGCGCCAGCGACCGCGTGGTCGGCGTCGCCGATCTCAAGGTGTCCAATGTGCCCGGAGAAAAGCTCATCACGTATGCGCTGGGCAGCTGCCTCGGTATCGTGGTGCACGATCCGGTCGCCAACGTAGCCGGGATGCTGCACGTGATGCTGCCCACCGGCACGATCGATCCGGCCAAGATGGCGGACAAGCCGGCGATGTTCGTGGATAGCGGCGTGCCGTTGCTCTTCAAGGAGTGCTACAAGTTGGGCGCCAAGAAGGAGCGGATGCAGGTGAAAGTTGCAGGAGGCGCGCACGCCGGCGCCTGTGAAGAGGATGACCGTTTTCAGATCGGCAAGCGCAACATGATCGCGCTGCGCAAGCTGCTGTGGAAGAACGGCGTCATGGTGCACGCGCACGACACCGGCGGCGTACAAACGTCGCGGACCATGTGGGTTGAGGTGACCAGCGGCGAGGTCACTCTCAAAATCAACGGCGCCGAAAGCAAGCTCTGACGAGCGGATGACCTATGGCCTTTAACGTTCTTGTGGTCGACGACAGTGCCGTCATGCGGCAGATGGTCGTTCGGACTCTCAGGATGAGCGGTCTTCCGCTTGCATCGGTCCTCGAGGCCGGCAACGGCGAAGAAGGACTGTTCGTCCTCCAGGATCAGTGGGTAGACCTGCTGCTGCTGGATATCAACATGCCGGTCATGAACGGCGAAGAGATGTTGCGGCGTGTCCGCGCCAATCCCGAAACCGAGAATCTCCCGGTGATCGTCGTCTCCACGGAAGGCAGTGAGACACGGCTCCACTCGCTCACCGAGTTGGGTGCCGCGATCGTCCGTAAACCCTTCGCGCCGGAAACCCTGCGCGACACCATTCTGCGTGTCACTGGAGTGACAGATGTCGAGTACTACGGCGCAGTCCCTGTCGCGAGCGACGACAGCGACTTTTGAGGAGCTCGCGCTCCTCTTCCCCGAGTTGGATCTGTCGGCCGAACAGGCAGCGGCTCCGCTCGATGTCGCAGTGTCGGTCGAGTTTCGTGGCCCCCTGACGGGGCGCCTCGTGGTTCGCGCGTCCCAATGCATTCTTCCCGCCATCGCGGCCAACATGCTCGGGGCTGAAGAGTCCAAGCAGGCCCCGTTGCAGCGTGATGCGCTCGGCGAAGTCGGCAATGTGATCTGCGGGCATGTGCTGCCGCTCATCGCCGGCTCCGACAAGCTGTTCAATCTCGCCGCGCCACTGGTGGTGGACGGTGGCGAGTTGCCGCATCGGGATGACGACGAGCCGGCGGCCCGTGTGCAGATCGGCGTGGAAGACGGGCGTGTGGAGACGGTGTTGTATCTGTTCGATACTCAGGCCGCTGCGGCCTGATCCCCGTGTCCACACTACTCGCCCAGTCGCCCGTCTCCGGTGCGGCACCGTCGGCCAAGAAGCCGGGGGTCATCCGCGTGCTGGTCGTGGACGATTCGGCGCTTGTACGTCGCATCCTCACCGACGCGTTGTCCAAGCATGATGACATCGAGGTCGTAGGCACTGCGACCGATCCGTATGTCGCACGCGAGCGCATTGCGCAGCTTCGCCCCGATGTCATCACACTCGACATCGAAATGCCGCGCATGGACGGCCTGTCGTTCCTGTCCAAGCTGATGCGGCACTTTCCGATTCCGGTGGTCGTGTGCAGCTCGCTCAGCCAGGAGAACAGTGAGACGGCCCTCCGTGCGCTCGCGCTCGGTGCGGTCGATGTCATTGCGAAGCCTGGCAGTTCGTTGTCGGCCGGCGAAATCACGGAAGAGTTGGCGCGCGCCGTTCGCGCGGCTTCGCATGCGCGCGTGGTCAAGCGCGTCGAGCCGCAGGAGCCCCCTGCGGCGGTGCGTTCGACGATCGCGACGCTGAACACGACGAACAAGATCATCGCGCTCGGTGCGTCGACCGGCGGGACCCAGGCGCTGGAGCATGTGCTGCGTCGCTTTCCCGTCGACGCCCCGGGTACGGTTGTCGTGCAGCACATGCCCGAGCACTTCACGCTGTCCTTTGCCAAGCGTCTCGATTCCGTGTGCGCCATGCGCGTGCAGGAAGCGAAGGACGGCGACTACGTGGTGCCGGGACTGGTGCTCATTGCACCCGGTGGCAAGCACCTGGTGGTGCAGGCGAGCGGCGCCCGCTGGGTGGCCCGCGTGAAGGACGGCCCCAAGGTGCATCATCAGCGTCCGGCCGTCGATGTGCTCTTCCAGAGCGTCGCGCGAAGTGCGGGGCGCAACGCCGTGGGGGCGATTCTCACGGGCATGGGGGCCGACGGGGCCAAAGGGATGCTCGCCATGCGCGAAGCCGGTTCGTATACGGTGGCGCAGAACGAAGAGACGTGCGTGGTCTACGGCATGCCGCGTGAAGCGGTCAAGCTTGGCGCCGCCACCGACATTCTTCCGCTCGACCGCGTGGCAGATGCGTTGTTGCACGCGGTGCACGCCAGCGCGCACGCCTGACAGAATTCCGGTTTCGACGTAAACAGAAAGGGCCGGCTGCGATTATCGCGGCCGGCCCCTTTTACTGCGCCCCTGCTGTCTGTGTGGCTGCCGTCTGCCGTCTCGGCGAGATGCGGCGGATCCGCGCCGAGACGGCAGACGGCAGAAACTACAGATGGCAGGAGCGGAGGAACTGCGGTTTGTGCCTACGCCAGCGGCAGGCGCACCGTCACGACCGTGCGCGCGTCGCGACGTTCGACATCGAGCGTTCCGTCAAGGGTATCGACGAAGGCGCCAACGATGGCGAGTCCCATGCCGGCTCCGCGCACGCCGGTCTTGCCGGTGACCATCGGCTCGGCTGCGTGTGCCAGTACGTCGTCGGGAAAGCCTGCCCCCTCATCCTCAACGCTGACCGCCACGCGGTCGCCGTCGCGATTGGTGCGCACGATGATCGTGCTCCCGGTAGGCGCGGCGTCGTGCGCGTTCTGGAGGAGCTCGAGCAACACGTCGCGCCACCAGAGCTGGTCGGCGAGGATCGTGGCATCGGACTGCGCGATCAGCTGCACGATACGGGTCGGAGCCGTGGTCGCGAACTGGCTGACGGCGTCCTGCGCTCCGGCGTCAACACTGATGGGTACGCGCTTGAGCGAACCGGCGCGGGCGAACTTCGTGACCCGCTGGAGGTACTGCACCATGCTCTCGGCCGCGCGCTGGATTTCGGCGACGTCGGCATACGTCGGCGAGTCCGGTGGCAAGTCGGACAACAGGAGTTCGCTGTAGGTTCGGACGACCGTAGAAAAGTTGTTCAGGTCGTGCGAGACCTTGCGGGCGAACCGGACAATCGTCTCGTTCGTGACCGCATTTGTCGGGAGAGGCATATTCACCGTAGAATATGTGCGCCAGCCCACGTCACCACGAGGGCAAAGCGCCAGAGGTATGCAAAACATCATGTGCCACCCCTCGTAGGTCGGGGGATGGCGATTCCTTCATCAGGGCTGCCGTATGAACAGATTCATTCTTGGGCTGCTGTCCGCTGTGAGTGTCGTCACGCTCCCGGCATTTCTGGAGGCGCAGAATGTCGCGCCGGCGTCAGAGCAGATTGCGGGCGCCGTGCTCGCGCTGCCCAAGGAGATGCGTGACGGCGCCGGCGTCATGGGCTATCGCGTTACTGGAAAACTCGAGCTGCTACGCGCGGCGAAGAATGGAATGCTCTGTCTCGCCGACGATCCGGCCGAGGAGAAATTCCACGTCTCCTGCTACGCCGACACCATGGAGCCGTTCATGGCACGTGGGCGCTCGCTCCGCGCGGGCGGCGTCAAGGGCGCACAAGTCGATACGGCACGCTTTGCCGAAGTGAAGGCGGGGAAGATCAAGATGCCCACGGCGCCGGCCGCATTGTATCAGATCTTTGCCGACAGCTTTGACGCGTCGACCGGCAGCGTGAAGAACGGTCGCAACCTCTTCGTGGTCTACATTCCGTTCGCGACGCCCGCAACGACGGGGCTGAGCACCGTGCCGTCGGATACCAAGCCGTGGCTCATGCTGCCCGGCACGCCAAAGGCGCACATCATGTTCAGCTCCACGATGTAACGTGGTGCGCCGGGCCCGGTTCGACACACTCACGCCGGCCCGTCTCGTCCGCGCACGCGAAGCCTTGTGTGCGCAGGACGAGAAGATGGCAGGCGCCATCGAACGTGTTGGGAAATGCACGCTGTTGCCGCGGCGCGAAGGCAGCCACTTCGGCCATCTCGCGCGCAACATCATCTATCAGCAGCTCTCGGGCAGCGCCGCCGCCACGATTCACGGCCGCTTCACGGCGCTCCTGGGTGGCGATCCGCAGGCGCCGGATCCGCACGTCATCCTCGCCATGACCGACGAGGCGCTGCGCGCGTGCGGGCTCTCGAGCGCCAAGGTGCGCGCGGTGCGTGACCTGGCCCAACACGTCGTCGACGAGCGGCTCCCGCTACATGCGCTCGACGACATGGACGATCAGGCCATCATCGATACGCTGGTCCCGGTGCGTGGTATCGGCCCATGGACCGCGCAAATGTTCCTGATGTTCCGCCTCGGGCGCCCCGACGTGCTTCCCGTACTCGACCTTGGCGTACGCAAGGGTGCGCAACGCATTTACCGAACCCGGGAGCTCCCCGATGCCGCGCGACTGGAAAAGATCGCGCGGAACTGGCGTCCGTGGGCAAGCGTTGCCAGTTGGTATTGCTGGCGTGTACTCGATCTCGAAGACGCCGGCGGCTGGTAGCGCAGGTCGTCCTGCAGGAGCAGTGCATGCCGGAGTTTCGCAAGCGAGTCCGAGTTCCCGTGTCCGCAGAAGAGCTGTTTGCGTGGCATGAACGTGAAGGCGCCTTTCTCCGGCTCTCCCCGCCGTGGGATCGTCCGGAAGTGGTGTCGCACGTCGGGGGCATCCGGGACGGCGCACGCGTCGAGCTCCGCGTTCACGCGGGCCCAATTCCTACAACGTGGAAGCTCGAGCACCGCGACTACATCGCGAACCGGCAATTTCGCGACGTCATGCTCGAGGGGCCGTTCACGTCGTGGGTGCACACCCACAGCATCGAGCCCGACGGTCCGTCGGCCAGCGTGCTCGACGATCACATCGCGTACGAGCTGCCGCTGGGCGGTCTCGGTGAGGCCGTTGGCGGATCGTTCGCGGCGGGCACACTGCAGCGCGTCTTTGCCTATCGCCATGCGGTCACGTTGCATGACATCGAGCGACATGCGGCGTATGCGGAGCGTCCGCGACTCACGGTCGCCATTACGGGGGCCACCGGATTCATCGGGACGCAGTTGGCCGCGTTTCTCAGCACGGGTGGGCACAAGGTCATTCGCATTGGACGCGGCGCGGTCCAGCCCGGTGTCGTCGATGTCACGTGGAATCCCTCGCGCGGACAGCTCGACCCGCGCGCGCTCGAAGGCGTCGACGCGGTCATTCATCTAGCGGGCGCCAGTATTGCGGACCGATGGACCGATTCGCACAAACGCGCCATCCGCGAGAGTCGAGTCGAAGGCACGTCGCTGCTGTCGCATACACTGGCGCAGCTCTCGCGGCGGCCGGCGGTGCTGCTGAGTGGATCGGCCATTGGCGTGTACGGAAATCGCGGGGATGAGCTGCTCGACGAATCGAGCCGCTTTGGCGATGACTTTCTCGCCGAAGTGGGTCGTGCCTGGGAAGGCGCGACGGCACCGGCGGAGAAGGCGGGCATTCGTGTCGTGCACCTTCGCACCGGTATCGTCCAAGGAGCGGCCGGTGGGGCGTTGGCCAAGCAGGCACCGCTCTTCAAACTCGGCGTCGGTGGCAATCTCGGCAGTGGTACCCAGTGGGTCAGCCCCATCGCGCTCGATGATCACATCGGTGCCATGCACTTCTGTCTCATGCGCGACGATGTATCCGGTGCGGTGAATCTCGTGGCACCGGAGCCCGTGACGAACGCACAATTCACCACGATCCTGGGCGATGTATTGTCGCGTCCGTCATTCGTGGCTGCGCCGGCGTTTGCGCTACGGCTGGCGCTCGGCAGCGACATGGCGAACGCGACCGTGCTCGCCAGTCAGCGGGTGGTGCCCGGTGTTCTGCAGCAGAAGGGCTTCGTGTGGCGATTCCCCACGCTCGCCTCGATGTTGCGCTTCGAACTGGGTGTCACGGCGGACTGAGCCGCCGCAGACGGTGAGCCGTTGCTTGCGCGTAACTACATGCTGTATATGGAGATACGCCTAGATCGTCATTGCGTATTCGGTTCCCGGAAACCGGTGCCACCTCCGCCCGCGTGGCGATTTGACACTTTTTTCGGGTGCATCCCGTAAGATTGGTATACATGAACGCGATCATCGTAGAGAGTGTCCTCTTCATCGGCCTGCTGGCCGTGGTGGGGACGCTTTTGGTTTCCGCGCTGGGCATCACGCCCTTTGGCCGTCGCATCAAGCAGACGGCCAATCGCAAGCGCATCGATAAAACGGCGGAACTCACCTGCCCCATTCACGGGTTGCAGCGCGAAGAAGACCTCGTGCGCCTTCCCACTGGTGAGCCGCTCTGTCCCCTTTGCTACAAGGAAGCTGTCCATGGCTACATCTCTTGATGACAAGCTCGGCGGGCTGCGCGATTCCTTCGGCAGCGCGATGCGAAACAATCTCCAGAACTCGGGTGGCGGTAACGGCGGACGCAACGTGACGCGTCTGGTGGTGGCCGCGGTCGGGTTGCTGGTCGCCATTCTGCTCGTGCGTCCTACCGTGGCGTACATCGAACCCGGGCATGTGGGTATCGTGATCAACCGTGCGGGTGGCGGCGTGTCGCCCACGCCGTTGGGCCCGGGCTTCCACCTGCGCAATCCGCTCTTCACCGCCATCACGGAGTATCCGACGTTCATGCAGACGTTGGTGCTCACGCGGGAAAGCACGGAAGGCTCGCCCAACAACGACGAGATCAACGTGAACTCCGTTGAGGGGCAGCCGCTGTCGCTCGACGTGTCCATGTCCTTCGAACTGGATGGGATGAAGGTGCCGGCGTTGTATCAGACGTTCCGCACCGATATCCAGACCATTTCGCACGGGTTCATCAAGCAGGCCGTCCGTCAGTCGTTGCAGGAGACGGTTGGTCAGGAGATGATCGCCGACATTCTCGGTCCCAAGAAGGCAGAGACGGTGACACGTACGCAGGCTGCACTGCAGAAGCGACTCGACCCGTACGGCATTTCCGTGCGGCAGTTCACGCTCAACGAGTTCCGCGCGCCCAAGGCGGTGATGGACGCCATCTCGCTCAAGAACGTCATGTCGCAGCAGGCGCTCACGGCCCAGAACGAGTTGCAGAAGAACACGTTCCAGGCGCAGGGTGACAGCATCAAGGCGGCGGGTCGTGCCAAGGCGATCATGGCGGAAGCCGAGGCGCAGGCCAAGGCCAACGAACTGCTGTCGCGCAGCATCACGCAAACGCTCGTGCAGTACGAAATGGCGAAGCGGTGGAACGGGCAGATGCCGCAGGTGACCGGCGGTGCCATGCCCATGATGCAGTTGCCCGGTGTGACGAAGAACTAGTAACTTGCGGCCATGCCGCTTGTGAACTTCGAAACGCTGCCCAACGAGGCACGTGCATGGGTGTTCGCGGCGGCGGCTCCGGTTACCGGAGCCGCCGCTGTCGCGTTACTCGATATGGTCGACGACCACCTGCGGGCGTGGCGTGCACATGGCGCGCCGCTGGTGTGCGCTCGTGAATGGCGTGATGACCGGTTCCTTGTTGTCGCGGTCGACGAAGCGGCCACCGGCGCCTCGGGCTGTTCCATCGACGCGCTCTTTCACGCGCTGCGCGCCATCGAGGGGCAGGTAGGCAGCTCACTCGTTGCCAGCGGTCAGCTGTACTGGCGTGACGCGAGCGGTGTGGTGCAGGTCAGCGATCGACCGTCGTTCCGTGCCCTAGCTGCTGCCGGCGGCGTTCACGGGGACACCCACGTGTTCGACACCACGATCACTTCGGTTGGTACGTGGCGTTCGGGGTTCGAGAAGCCGGCGCATGAGAGCTGGCATGCGCGCTTTCTCGCGGTGGCCTAACGAAGCCACTCGTCGATGTTCGCCGCGACGAACGCATCATCGACGAGATCGGGATACAGCGCTGGGAGTCGCGCCAGCATCTCGGCTTGCCCAGGCGACAGCTGTTCGTGCGTGTCGAACGTCCACGTGCCGCGCACGAGTCCTTGGCGGCGGAGCACTTCGAGAATGCCGGGTAAGCAGCCGGTGTAGTTATTGGCCGCATCGAACACGACGGCATTGGCCATGGTGAGCGCCGCGCCGCGCGTCAGCCAGGTGCGCGGAATGCTCTCGGCGCCGCTGTCGCGCCACGCGCGGATCTCCTGCAGCATTTCCACCGCGCGCGACGTCCACACCGCCCACTGGCCAAGCAAGCCACCCACGAAGTGGCGCGTGTACGCACGGCCGCCACTTTGCACCGGAATGTCGGTAAGCAAATCGGGGATGATGGCGTCGTCATTGCCGGTGTACAGCGCGATGTCATCGCGCCCCGCATCAGCGAGCGCGCGCACGACGTCGAGCGTAGCGTAGCGATCGAAGGGTGCCACCTTGATGGCCACCACGTTGGCAATCTCGGCGAACTCGCGCCAGAAGCGATACTCGAGGCGGCGACCACCCACGGCGGGTTGCAGATAGAAGCCGAAGAGCGGAATGGTTTCTGCAACGCGACGACAGTGGGCAAGAATCGCGTCGTCGGTGGCGTCGCGCCACGCGCCGAGCGACAGCAGGCCGCAGTGATAGCCCAGCGCGAGTGCGATCTGCGCCTCGCGCTGTGCCTGCGCGGTGTCGCCAATGAGGCCGGCCACGCGCACGAAGGGGCGCCCATGTGCTTCGAGCGACGCGGTGGCGGTTTCTGCGGCCAGCTCCAGCACCGGTCGGTACAGCCCGATCTTTGCGTCGTGAATGGGGAAGCCTGTGGTGTGTACGCCCACCGCCATCCCGCCGGCACCCGAGGCCACATAGTAGCGAGTGAGCGCACGCTGATGCTGCTCGTCCATGTCGCGCCGCGGCGTGAGCGCCAACGGGTGCGCCGGAATGACCAGCCCCGACTGCAATGCGGCCCGCACATTCACCGGCGTGGCGATCTCAGAACTGGCCATCGCGGACCTCGAACTTCGTGGGCTTGTTGAGTAATCGGCCGTCGTTTCGAATCCACGACACGGCCCACGCACACAATGTGTCGAGCGGCAGCGGGGTATACGGCAGCTGCTCTTCGAGCTGCGTCACGTTAGCCACCAGCGACTCGGCGCCTTCGTCATGCTCGAAGCGCGGTGCAACGCCGGCGTGTTTGCCGAGACACTCGGCGACCTCGCGTACACGCACCATGGGGCCCGTGACGTTGAGCGCGAGTGCGGGTGTGTTGGCCGTGACCAGGCTTCGCAGCGCCAAACGATTGGCGTCGCCCTGCCAGATCATGTTCACCCACGCCGTGCGCAGATCGATGGGCTGTTGCTGCAGGACTTTCAACGCGAGCTCGGTGACAACGCCGTAGCGCAAATCGCAGGCGTAGAACAATCGGTAGAGCAGCAACGGCGAACCAGTGCGGCGCGCGACGCTTTCGAACACGCGCTCGCGTCCCACGCAGCTGGCCGCGTATTCACCATCGGGGACGAGGGTATCGCCTTCCTGTGACCCGCCGTGGGCGACTGCAGTGCGTCCGTACACGTTGCCGGTGGAGAAGCACACGATCCGCGCACCCGCAAACCGTTCAGCCGCATGCACGCTCGCGACCACGTTTTGTGTCCACGTGCCCACGGGATCACCGGTGGTCCCGAACTTCTGTCCGGCCATCCACACCACATTCGCCGCGTACGGCAGCGCAGCTACCGCACGCGGGTCGGACAAGTCGGCACGAAGGACGTCTACGCCGTGTGTCTGGAGTGCGTCCGCTGCCTGCGCATCGGAAAAGCGCGAGACGGCAATGACGCGGCGGGAGCGATCGGCAATGGCCCGTCTCGCCATGGTGGCGAGCGACGGGCCCATCTTTCCGCCCGCCCCGAGAATGATGATGTCACCGTCGAGGGATTCCAGCGCGCCGATCGTTTCGATATCGGGGGCGGCCAGGCGCGCTTCGAGCGACGTCTCGGTCGCGGGGGCGCTGTCGAACGCGCCGTTACGCGGGCTGGGCATCGGCGGTTGCCGTCCGCGGCGACATGGGAATGCCCAGTTCGCTCGCCAGTGCCCGACGGCCATCATCGATGCGTTCCCGCGCGATTGCCTTGAGGCGCGGGATATCCTCGAGCGTCATGCCGGCGGTGGTGATGGGCTCGAGTACCTGAGCCAGCGCGCGCGCGCGCAGGAAGCGAAACGTGCCCTTGGCCATGGCGTTGCGCGTCCCCGCGACGGCGATGGGCAGAATCGGTGCGCCACTCTCGATAGCCAGACGGAACGCCCCGTCCTTGAACGGCAGCATCTCCTGTGTCTTGGAGCGCGTGCCTTCGGGGAAGATCATCACGCTCACCTGCTTCGCGAGGCGATCGCGGCACTGCGCCACGGCATCAAGCGTCGAGTCGCGGTTGCCGCGCACCAGTTTGATGTCGCCAGCCATCTGCATCATCCATCCCATGCAGGGAATCTTGAACATCGTGTCCTTGCTCAGCCACTTCATTTCCCACGGAAAGCAGCTGATGAGAAACACATCGGCGTACGACTCGTGATTGGCCACCACCACGTACGGGCGGCGCGGGTCGGCGAGCGAGCCGCGCACCCGGAACGTCCACAGGCCGTTCAACCGCATTGCCGTGACACCGACAATGCGAAACATGCGGCCGGCAGCGTAGCGTCCTTTGTCGAAGGGCGCGGTGAACAAAAAGACGACTCCGACCACGGGGGTGCCGAGCATCACGACCATTACGGTCGCCGTCCACGCCCACCAATTCAGCAGCGTACCGATCATCACAGTCCAGTTCAGGCCGCAGCAGCGGCGTATCGCTTGAGTCGCGCAACCATGGCGGCCAACCCGCTTTCGCGCGCGCCGAGCCCGATGTCCTGCATGAGCAGCCGGACAAAATCGGCGGGAAGTGCGAGTGTGGTGGACGCCGGTTGATCGTTGACCGCGGCAAAGGTGATAGCGAGGACAGCGGCCACCGTGGGCGACTGTCGGGCATTCACATCGGCGTAAAAGTGCACCGTGCCGTCGTCTTTCCACTCGGGGAAGATGTCGACACGGGTTTGGCACTCGGGCACGGTGAATTCGGTGCGATCGAGCTCGGCAAACCGCTCGGGGAGCGGTTCGAGCTTCTTCGACCAGGAGAGCAGCGCCTGCATCTTGTCTTCGCGACCGAGGAGGCGGAATTGCTTCAGCGTTCGGGCGAGCGTCGGGGGCAGGCCATCAGGAGCGTCGGACATGCCACAAAAGTAGCCAATCCGCGGGCCGCCGTAATCGTGGCGGCCTATTTGACGCGCCGCGCCGCGGAGGCAATGGTTAGCGATACCTGAAAGGTCCTCCCTCATCCCGAGACATGTCGCGCGCTACTGAGCTCCGTTCCCTGGTCCTTCCCCTGGTGCTGGGATTCGCTGTTGCGGCGTTGACGGCCTGTCGGACATCAGACGGATCGGCCACCGCCGTCGGCACCCTGGAAATGGTCGAGGTGGATGTAGGGCCGCTGCAGGTGGCGAGAGCCGTGCGCGTGCTGGTGCAGGAGGGCGACATGGTGCGCGTGGGAGATACGCTGGCCGTGTTCTCGACGCCCACGCTGTCCGCGAATGTGGCGCAGGCCGAGGCGCGGGCCACGGCTGCGGAGGAGGCCGCGCAGGAGCTTACACGCGGTGCGCGCCCCGCGGAGATTGCGCGAGCGCAAAAGGAGCTCGATGTCGCCGATGCCGACGCGGTGCGGGCGGCGGCGGATCTCGCGCGCCTTGAGCCGCTCGCACAGCGCGGCGATATCAGTCGCGCGTCACTCGACGCGGCGCGGGCGGCGGCGCGGGCAACGGCCAGCCGTCGTGATGCCGCGCGTGAACAGCTGCAACTCGTTCGCGATGGTGTGCGGCAGGAACGTCGCGCCGCGGCGGCGGCCGAGGCGCGTGGTGCACAGGCCGCGGTGGACGGATGGCGCGCGACGGCGAACGATCTGGTGCTCGTCGCCCCCGTGGATGGTGTGGTGTCGAGCCGCAATGTGGAGCCCGGCGAAGTGATGGCGGCGGGGCAGAGTGCCGTCACCATTGGTCAGCCGGCACGACCGTGGGCGCGCATTTACGTGTCGCAGTTCATGCTGCCGCGATTGCGTGCGGGCGACACGCTGTGGGCACGACTCGATGGCGACACGACCGCGTTTGCCGGTCGCATTTCCGCGATTGCGTCGAAAGCGGAGTTCACGCCGCGCGTGGCGCTCACGGAGCAGGAACGCGAAGATCTGCTCTTTGGCGTGAAGCTCGAATTCAGCGACGCGACGCAGCGATTGCGCGCGGGGCTGCCCATTACGGTGACGTTGCCGCCGTCGGCCCCGTGAGCGAGACGCCGGCGGTCGTGCAGACGCACGCGCTGCACAAGCAGTTCGGCTCACTGGTCGCGGTGCATGCCCTCGATCTCGAGATACGGCGCGGTGAAGTGTTCGGACTGCTCGGCCCCAACGGCTCTGGCAAAACGACCACCATTCGCATGCTCTGCGGATTGGTCGTCCCCACGAGCGGGACTGCCACCGTCGCGGGCTTCGATATCACCACGAACGCCGAACAGGTGCGTCGCCGCATCGGCTACATGTCGCAGCGCTACGGCTTGTACGACGAGCTCACGGTGGCGGAGAACCTGCGCTTTTACGCGTCGGTGTACGGGCTCGTGGGGAAAGCGCGTGACACGCGTCTGGCGGAGCATATCGAGCTACTTGGCTTGGGCGATCGCCTCAGTCAGCGCGCCGGCACGTTGAGCGGCGGATGGAAGCAGCGACTCGCGCTCGCGTGCGCCACCGCGCATCACCCGGATCTCGTGTTTCTCGACGAGCCTACCGCGGGTGTCGACCCCGCAGCGCGACGCACCTTCTGGCAGACGATTTACGACCTCGCGCAGTCGGGCACGACCGTGCTCGTCACGACACACTACATGGACGAAGCGGAGCGGTGTCAACGGCTCGCGTTCTTGTCGCGCGGACATCTGATTGGGCTGGGTACTCCGGACGAAGTGGTGCGACAGTTCGGCGCCAACACCGTCGAAGATGTGTTCGTGATGCTGCAGGAGCGCGATGAGCAGGCCGCGCACGGACGCGTTCCATGAGACGGTCATGAGTACAGTGGTAGATCGTGTGCGTCGGTGGACGGCGTGGCCGATGCTCTGGAAGGAGTTCCTGCAGCTGCGGCGCGACCGCCTCACCTTCGCGCTCATGACGGCGCTGCCGGCCATTCAGCTCGTCCTCTTCGGGTACGCCATTCAAACCGATGTGCGCCGATTGCCCACGGTCGTCGTCGACGAGTCGCGCACCAGTGAGAGTCGTGCCTTGATTCAGGTGCTGCAAAACACTGACAACTTTCGCATCGTGCGCGCGGTTGCTGATCGTACCGAAGCACGCCGATGGATCGAGCGTGGTGCCGCGCGGGTCGCGCTCGTCATTCCACCCGAGTATCAACGGCTCATTCGCAGTGGACACACGGGTGTGGCGCAGCTGCTCATCGACGCGGCCGATCCGCAGTCGAGCGGGGCCGCCATTTCCGGCGCACAGCTTGCGGCCCAGGCGCGCGGCGCCCAGCTGCTGGCACAACGGTATCAATTGCGCGCGCCGGTCGAAATTCGCGTGCGCCCCTGGTACAACCCGGCACAGAAGAGCGCGGTGTTCATCGTGCCGGGCATCGTGGGCATTCTGCTCACCATCACGATGACGCTGATTACCAGCACCGCCGTCGTGCGTGAACGCGAACGTGGCACACTCGAGCAACTCATTGTCACACCCATCGGCAAAATGAGTCTCATGCTCGGCAAGCTCGTGCCGTTCGTGCTCGTGGGCTATGTGCAGATGACCGTGGTGCTCACGCTTGGGGTGATCTTTTTCGACATCCCCGTGCGCGGCAGTCTTCTGCTGCTCTACGCGCTCGCGCTAGTGTTCATCCTGGCGTCACTCGGTGTGGGGCTGCTCATCTCCACGGTCGCCCGGAGTCAGGCGCAGGCGATGCAGCTGAGCTTTTTCTTCATGCTCCCCAACATCCTGCTGTCGGGATACATCTTCCCGCGCGCCGCGATGCCCGAGCCAGCGCAGTACCTCGGGCTGCTGCTGCCGCTCACCTATTTCCTCGACATTCTGCGCGGCGTCTTGCTCAAGGGTGTGGGCATTGGCGACCTGTACCAGCAACTTGGCGCGCTGGTGGTGCTCGCGCTGCTCTTGTTCGGGGTCAGTGTCCGTCGCTTTTCCAAAACGCTCGAATAGGGCGGTTTACTGCAACTGCGGTTCGGGTTTTCCTGCTACTGCAGTTTCTGGACTGCCCCTGCGGTTCTGGACTGCCCCTGCAGTTGAGGAACACTGCGGTTCGGGTCGGTATGGAAGACGGCGCCCCGGCTTCGCCGGCTCGCCGTCTCTTTGGTGGTTGGACTTTTTGGGCGGAGCCCCTCGAGTACTGCGGCGGCAAAGGTTCAACCACCAAAAGGACGGCGCAACGGCGAAGCCGGGGCGTCGTCTACCCTACCGACCCGAACCGCCGTGTTCCCAAACTGCAGGGGCAGTCCAGAACCGCAGTGGCAGTCCAGCAACCGCAGTAGCAGGAAGAACCCGAACCGCAGTTGCGTTCCCGAACCGCCGTTCAGATGCCCCGAACCGGCTGCGGACGATATGGTGCCTCGAGCATCGCGACTTCATCAGCCGACAACACCAGGTCGACGGCGCCGAGTGCATCGTCGAGCTGCTCGAGTTTCGTGGCGCCAACGATGGGCGCCGCGACAGCCGGTTTGCTGAGCAGCCACGCCAGCGCGATCTGCGCCATGGGGACGCCGCGCTGACCGGCAATCGTGCGCACGGCTTCCACGATCTCCCAGTTCACCTGGTCGTCGTAGAGCGTGTGGCCGTAGCTGTCGGTGGCCGCGCGCGTGGACGCGTTGCGGTCGGTGACGCTACTGCGCGAGCCCGCGAGGAGGCCGCGTGCGAGGGGCGACCAGGGCAGGCAGCCCACGCGCTCCGTCTCACAGAGCGGAATCATCTCCCGTTCTTCCTCGCGATACAGAAGGTTGCAATGGTTCTGCATGCTGACGAACCGGGCCCACCCGTGGCGTTCGCTCGCGCTCAGCGCCTTGGCAAACTGCCAGGCAAAGCCCGAACTCGCGCCGATGTAGCGCACCTTCCCGCTGTGGACGAGATGGTCGAGAGCCGCGAGCGTTTCCTCGATGGGGACCACCGGATCGAAGCGATGGATCTGATACAGATCGATCGTCTCCACCCCCAGCCGGCGCAGGCTGGCCTCGCACGCCTGCACGATGTGCTTGCGCGAGAGCCCCTGTGAGTTGGGGCCGGTCCCCACCGGGAAGAACACCTTGGTGGCGATCACGAGCTCGTCGAGGCGCCCGAATTCGCGCAGGGCGCGGCCGGTCACCTCTTCGCTGACCCCCAGCGAATACATGTTCGCCGTGTCGAAGAAGTTGATCCCGGCCTCGATGGCGCGCCGGAAGAAGGGGCGCGACTGCTCTTCATCGAGCACCCACGGCCGCCAGTCCGGGGTGCCATAGCTCATGCAGCCGAGGCACAGACGGGAAACGCTGAGGCCCGTCGATCCGAGCGACGTAAAGTGCATCTGCTAAAGCGGTTAGGGTGGGACTGCCACTGCGGTTCGGGTTTGAACCGCTACTGCGGTTGCTGGACTGCACCTGCAGTTCTGGACTGCCCCTGCAGTTAGGGAACACGGCGGTTTGGGTTCACAGGGAAAGTCGCCCTCCGGCTTCGCCGGCAGGGCGACTTTTTGGTGGTTGGGATACTGCAACCGCGGTGGCAGTTACTCCAACCACCAAAGGAACGGCGAACCGGCGAAGCCGGGCGCCGTTTTCCATACCGACCCGAACCGCAGGGTTCCCAAACTGCAGGTGCAGTCCAGAACTGCAGGTGCAGTCCAGCAACCGCGGTGGCAGGAAAAACCCGAACCGCAGTAGCAGTTCTCCCGAACCGCCGTTCAAGGGAACCGGATGCCCCGCAAAATGCTAGAATAGATGGTCCCCCGAAGTATTCCGTTTCCGGTCCTGTCATGCTCATTCGCCGCCCCGACGATATCCCGTCCTCCGAAATCACCCCGGAGTCGCTGTACCAGAACCGCCGCCAGTTCATGGGCACCGCCGGCGCGCTCGCGCTCGGCACGGTGCTGTCGCCGGCCGCGCTCGAGGCCATGGCACGGACGGGCGGCGCGCAGGAGGACAAGGTGACCCCCGAAGAAGACGCTACCAGCTACAACAACTTCTACGAGTTCGGGACCGACAAGGAAGAGCCCGAAGTCCAGGCGCGGGGGTTCGTCACCACCCCGTGGACGGTGCAGGTCGAAGGGCTCGTGAAAAAGCCGCGCCCCTATTCCTACGATGAGCTCGTGGGCAAGCTGGCCGTGCAGGACCGCACCTACCGCATGCGCTGCGTCGAGGCGTGGTCGATGGTGATCCCGTGGCGCGGCGTCATGCTGCGCGACGTCATCAACCGCGTCGAGCCGCTGCCGAGTGCCAAGTTCGTCGAATTCACGACGCTGTTCGACCCCAAGCGCATGCCCGGCCAGCGCAGCGCGGTGTTGCCGTGGCCCTACAAGGAAGCGCTGCGCATGGACGAAGCCATGCATCCGCTCGCGCTGCTGGCGACCGGCATGTACGGCAAGTCGGTGCTCCCCAATCAGAATGGCGCGCCGCTGCGTCTCGTGACGCCGTGGAAATACGGCTTCAAGGGCGTCAAAAGCATCGTCAAAATCCGGTTCACCGACCGGATGCCCAACACCACCTGGAACGACGCGAACCCCAGCGAATACGGGTTCTACGCGAACGTGAACCCCACCGTCGACCACCCGCGCTGGAGCCAGGCCAAGGAACGGCGCATCGGTGAATTCCTCAAGCGGAATACCCTCATGTTCAACGGCTACGCCGATCAGGTGGCGTCGTTGTACAGCGGGATGGATCTCCGTCGCAATTACTGAGCGGGTGGTGGTGTCGACCGTCGAACGCGTTACGCGCCGGTTCATCCGGCCGGCGCTGTGGCTGCTGGTGGTGCTCCCGGCTCCCATGCTCATCGCGCAGTTGCTGCTCGATCAGCTCGGGGCCGACCCCATCGACAAGCTCGAACGGCTCACCGGCGCGTGGGCGCTGCGCTTCCTGATCGCATCGCTCGCCGTCACGCCACTCATGTGGTTGACCGGGTGGGGGTGGCTCGTGGCCCAGCGCAAGTTTCTGGGGCTCGCCGCGTTTTTCTGGGCGTTCGGACACCTGAGTGTGTACACGGTGCTCGACTGGTTTTTCGACTGGCAGGAGATCACCAAGGACATCCTCAAGCACCTGTACATCACGCTGGGGATGACGGCGTTTGTGCTCATGGTCCCGCTGGCGCTGACCTCGACCAAGGGCGCCATCAAACGGCTGGGCGGGGCGCGCTGGAACCGGCTCCACTCGCTCGTCTACGTCTCCGTCATCGCGGCCTGTCTGCACTTCGTGTGGGCGGTCAAGAAAGACATCACCGAGCCCATGATTTACGGGGGCATTGCCCTCGTGCTGCTCGCCGTCCGCGTCGTTGGACGGCCCCCGGCGCGGACAAAGAGCGTAACGGTGCCATCGGCGTGACGGTGGGGAGGAGTGGGACGTCCTCCAAGGGACTACCCGGCCCCGCTTTCTCCCCCGCACATGACCGCACCCGACGGCGTCGACCGCCGCCGAATCGATAGACGGAAAACCCCGTTCGATCGCCGCATCACCGGTGGGACCTCTCCCACGGGCATGCCGGCCATCGAACCGTTGGCGTCGGCGGTTGAACGGCCCTTGGAAACGCGTTGGGATCGCGCCATGGGGCTTGCGGTGGTCGCGTACGCGGCGGCCCTCTCGGTGTGGTTTACCCGGGCCGACTCCCGTCGCCTCGACGGGCTGCTGCTGCAACTCGTGTTGCCGATGCTCGTGGCCATGTTCGCCGCGGGGATGACCTGGCGCGCCAGCCGTGATCTCACGCTCGATCACGGCTCCCGCCGCTTCTGGCGGCTCATGATGCTCGCGGCCGTGCTGGTCCCCTCCGAGCAGCTCGCACGCCTGGCCCCCGCGCCCGGCGCGCCCTGGTTACAACTCGCCTGCTGGGCAGGTGCCGCGCTCTCGGCGCCGCTGGTCATGTTCTGCGCGCTGCTGCAACTCCCCAGCGCCCCCCGGTCACCGGTCGACCGGCTCAAACTGTATCTCGATCTCGCCACCGTGAGTGTGGGCGGCGTGCTGGTCGGGTGGTACAACTACCAGACGAGTCCCGCCATCACCGGGGGCAGCGAGCAGATCTGGTTCGTGCTGCTGCATGTGCAAGCCGTGCTCGATCTCGTGCTCGTGCTTACCGCATCGATCATCTGGCGACGCACCGCGCTGCAGCACCGCGCCAACACGCTGGTCATCATTGGCGCCGCGCTGTTGGTGAACTTCCTGGGGCATACGGCGGCCGTGGTGCAGATGCTCAACGGTACGCTGCGTCCCGATGTCATGCACATCGTCAGCCCGCTGTCTACGGCGCTCGTCACCGCGGCCGCGTGGCTGAGCAGCGTGTCGGTCATGCAGCGGAGCGCACGCCGCCCGCGCGAACGGCGGCAGCTGTCGTCGAGCATGCTCCCCTATGCCGCGGCGCTTCCCGGCTTCGCGCTGCTCATCAAAGTCGGTTTCGAGCAGCGCGCCCAGCCGCTGACCGGACTCGTGCTGGGCGCCGTGGCGCTCACCCTGTTGGCTTTCGCACGGCAGTTCGTGTCGACGCGCGAAGCGGTCAATGCGCTCGCCGAGTCGACGGCGCGCGAAAACGAAGCCCGCTTCCGCGCCCTGGTGCAGCATTCGAGCGACGTCATCATGATCGTCGACCCCGATGGCACCATTCGCTACGCCAGCCCGTCCATGGCGACGGTCTTCGGGCACGATCCTGCGCGACTCGTGGGGGTGAATCTGCTCACGCTCATGCACGAGGATGACGTGAGCGCCTGCACGCGGTTTCTCGATGAATTGTCGCAGACCATCATGCGCAGCGGCCATTCATCGCCCGGCGTCCTCAAGTGCGAATGGCGCCTGCGCAACGCCGCCGGCGGCTGGATGACCGTCGACAACGTCGGCACCAATCTGTTGCGCGAGCCCGTCATCGGTGGCCTCGTGCTCAATACGCGCGACGTGACCGAGCAGAGCATCATCAAGCAGCAGTACATGCACCAGGCGTTTCACGATCCGCTCACCGATCTCGCCAACCGCTCGCTCTTCCTGTATCAGGTGGGGCATGCTCTGGCGCGGCAGTCGCGGCATTCGCATCCGGTCACCGTCCTCTTTCTCGATCTCGACAACTTCAAGACGGTCAACGATTCGCTCGGGCACGCCGCCGGCGATCGTCTGCTCGTCGAAGCCGCACGTCGCCTCGCGTCGTGTGTGCGCGCCAGCGACCTCATCGCGCGACTCGGCGGCGACGAATTCGCCGTGCTCGTCGAAGACGCCGAATCGGTGGACGAAGTGCTCGTGGTGGCCACGCGCATTGGTGCGGCGCTCTCGCGGCCGTTCATGTTGGGTGGCAAGGAAGTGTTCGTGAACGCATCCATTGGTGTGGCGCGCTCGTCGAGCGGTGAAGGCTCCGATGAACTGGTGCGGAACGCCGACGTGGCCATGTATGTGGCCAAGACGCGAGGCAAAGGGCAGCACGTCCTCTTCGAACAGCAGATGCATGCGGCCGCGCTCGAGCGGCTGGTGGTGGAAGCCGACCTGCGCCGCGCCATCGAGCACGAAGAGTTCTTCCTGCAATATCAGCCCATCGTGGAGCTGACCACCGGCGACGTGATTGGCGCGGAAGGGCTCGTGCGCTGGATGTGTCGGGAGCGCGGGACCGTGCCTCCCGGGGTGTTCATCCCCATCGCCGAAGAAACGGGACTCATCGTGCCGATTGGTCGATGGGTGCTGCGCCGTGCCTGCCGCGAGGCCCAGCGCTGGACCCGCGACCGCGGCTTGCCCTGCCGCATTACAGTCAACCTCTCCGGCCGGCAGTTGCAGGACGCCGGCGTGGTCGACGATGTACGTCTTGCGCTCGAGGAATCGGGGCTCGACGCCACGCAGTTGGTCCTCGAGATCACCGAGAGCATGCTCATGCACAACACCGAGCTCTCCATGCAGCGCCTCAAGGCGCTCAAGGATCTCGGCGTGTCGCTGGCTATTGATGACTTCGGAACCGGTTATTCTTCCCTGAGCTACCTGCAGCGCTATCCGATCGACATCCTGAAGATCGACAAGGCGTTCGTAGATGTCATCGATAAGGGAGGCGAAGGACCGGTGTTGGCGCAGGCGATTGTGGCACTCGGGGAAACGCTGCGGATGCGAACCGTAGCCGAAGGCATCGAGACGGAGGCGCAACGCGGGACGTTGCTCGCTCTGGGCTGCGAGCTCGGACAGGGGTACCTGTTCGCGCCGCCGCTCGATGCTGCGGAGTATTGGCAGTTGCTCCTCGCCCGTGGTGTGCGCGAACCGCTTTCCAACGACCGACGTCGCGATCTGCGTGTCCGCGTCAGCTAATCCGTTGGAGTGGCCCGAGCGGCTCGACGTCTTTGCGGTGTGTGCCCCCGGCTTTGCGCCGTTGGTGGTGGCTGAGTGCGAGGCGTTGGGGCTGGTGCCCACGGGAGTGAGCAGCGCCGGTGTGGAGCTGTCGCTCACCCGACGGGAGCTCTTCCTGCTCAACTGCTGGACGCGCTGTGCGAGCCGCATCGTGGTGCGTCTGGCGCACTTCGAAGCGCGCGACTTTGCCACCCTCGAAAAGCTCGCCGCGCGTGTCCCGTGGGGACGCGTTGTTGCCAAGGGCGGCATCGCGCGCATTCGCGTGACCTGCCGCAAGTCGCGCCTCTATCACTCCGACGCCGTCGCCGAACGCGTCGGGCGCGGCATTCTGGGCGCGGTGAAGGGCTCGCAGGTCGCAGCCCGCGCGCGTGATGACGATGAGGACGACGACGAATCCACCGGAGCGCCGTCGCAGCTCATCGTCGTGCGGTTCGATCACGATCAGTGCACCATCAGCGCCGATACCTCGGGCGCACTGTTGCACCGTCGCGGCTGGCGTCAGGCCATCGCCAAGGCGCCACTGCGCGAAACGCTGGCGGCGGGAATGATCGCGGCGTTGCCGTGGCAGGGTGACGTGCCGCTGGTCGATCCGTTCTGCGGGTCGGGCACGATCGGTATTGAGGCCGCGCTGCGTGCACGGAACATCGCGCCAGGCGTGTCACGCGCGTTCGCCATGGAGCAGTGGCCCGGGGCCGACGCCGCCATCATGCGCGCCGTGTACGCCGCCGTCCGCGAGGAGGCCCGCGCTGCGGCGCGTCCGTCGGTGGGGGTACCCATTGTATTGCGCGACCGCGACCGGGGCGCCATCGAGGCCGCGCGTGCCAACGCGGAACGTGCAGGGGTGCTCGATGATCTCGTCATCGAGCAGGGGACGCTGTCGGAAACTGATCTCGCCGCCATTGGCCCGCGCGGCGTGCTGCTCACCAATCCGCCGTACGGATTGCGCGTCAGCGAAGGGGCCGACCTGCGCGGGCTCTACGCGCGTATGGGCGACGTGCTGCGCGCCGGCGGACGGCAATGGCGCCTAGGGATGCTCGTGCCGCCCGACAAGGCACTCACGGGGCAGCTGCGACTGCGTCTAGAGCCGGCACTCAAAACGACAAACGGTGGCCTGCCCGTGGAGCTGCTGGCCACCGTTCCCGACACCTTACGCGAGTCTCAGACGCGGAAGTAGTCCGGACGCCACGTCGTGATCTGCTGCTTGATCTCCCGCCCCTTCATGGTGGGGTTGGCGATGACTTTTTCGACGAGGCCGGCGAGTTCCGCATCACTCGCAAAGCGCAGCGCGATGTAATGACGCGGCGAAAACGTCGCGGCGGCCTTGTCGGCGAGCGCCGGCGACAGCACGCGCTGATAGCGCAGCTGCTCCTCCAGGCGAATGAGGCGGTCCTGCGCACGCAGCGGTGACAAGCGTGCCACGGAGACGACCGCGAACAGCGCGAGGGCGCCAACAAGGAAGTAGCCCGTGTCGTACCCCGGCGTCTTGAAGAAGCGCGTGATGCTCCACACGAGAAAGATCAGCGCGAGCGGACTCGTGACGTAATGGTAGAGCGGATTGAACTGCGTATGATTGGCGAACGTTTGTGGCGTCTTGGACACGAATTTCTCCTGGTGGTGTGCTGGTGCTGCCGGGACTGCTGAAACTGAAACGGCATGAGGCCCGGCCGTCTACCGGCCACGGCACTAGCCCTCAGGAGGAAGAACGTAAGGGCAAAGGGGAAAGCACGGTGCCGTTCACAGACCATGAACCGCAGTTCCCGGTGAACCAAACCGTACTTTATCCTTTACCCTTAGGTCCTTCCCCCTGAGGGCTAGTGCCGTCGCCCGTAAGCCGCCGGACCAATCTCACCGCAGTACATCGGTGCCACCGCGAAGCCCGGCAATTACACGCTCCGCAGCCGCCATGCGCTCTCCCCACGTTCCGCCAATGAGCGTAAAGGGGGCGCCAAATCGTTCCAGCGTCGCCACGAACAGCGCGTGCACCTCGGCGCGACGGTCCCCGCGATCGCGCATGCCATCGAATACCCACGGCACATCGATATCGAGCAACAGATAATGATCGGCGCATCGCTCCGCCGCCAGCCGCTCGATCCCCGCGTCGCAGCCACCGGTGTAGTGGTAGCAATAAGCGACCGTGCTCAGCAAATCGGTATCCTGCACGACGAGCGAATGGCCAAGTTCCGTCGCTTTCGCGAGGTAGATCGCTTCCTGTTCCACCTGACCACGTGCAATTGGCCAGTGGTCCGAGCGGTCGATGGGCGCCTGCTTTCGTTCGGCGTAGTCCCTCACGAACTCGGGGACGCAGAGCGTGTGGTGACGCGACGCGAGCTGTGTGGCGAGCGTGGTTTTGCCAACGCTCTCCGATCCCGTAATGACGACGCGCGTCATGATCATGCGGTGTTCACCATGGCAGGCATGCTGCGGCGCCAACTGATGTAGCCCCAGATGGCCAACGCAAGAAAGATGGTGTACAGCACCGCCGTCAGCGGCAGTCCGCGATTGATGAACAGGCCGATGTACACCACGTCGGCGGCAATCCAGAGCAGCCAGTTGGCCAGCAGCTTGCGGGTCATCATGTACTGTGCAACCAGGCTGACGGCGACGAGCAAGGCATCGAGCCACGGGAGCGCGGCGCCGGGAATGCGCGACGTAATCTGCGCGAGTGCAACCCATGTGACGAGCACGACGCTTGCCAGCAGCACGGCGAGCCGCGGTGATGTGAAGGTCACGGGCAACGGTGCTGGCGCGTGAACGCCGTCGGCGCTGTTCGCGGCGCCACCGCGCGTCCAGTGCCACCAGCCGTATAGCGACAGCACGAAGTACACGACCTGCAGGCCGGTGTCGCTGTAGAGTCCCGCGCGCGCAAAGACGACCAGATACACGACGGCGTTGAGCACGCCCAAGGGCCAGCTCCAGATGCTCTGACGAGTGACCAGCCACACGTTGGCCACGCCGGTGACGAAGCCGAACAGCTCGAGACAGCTGCTGCCGTGGGCGACGAGCCAGTCGCACAGCGGTGTCATGACGGCAACGGTTTGTGCGAAAACACTGGTCATGAAGAGCAAAGCTAATTAGCGTTGGAGCACATGACCGGGGTGCCGGCGCCGCTAATGAGCGTCCGGCTGAGATAACACCCGTCGAACCTGATCCGGTTTGCACCGGCGTAGGGAGTCCAAACGTGTCTCGTCGCATCCTTGCGCGCCTCGTGCGCGCTGGGCGACCGGAGGCCAGCGTGTCGCGTTCGTTCGCGCACGGTGTGGCCGCGGTAGTCGCCCTTCCGTTTTTCCTGTCTGCCTCGTCGTCCGGCCTTGCGGCCCAGACGCGCGCAGACTCCGCTCGCGCCGACAGTGCGGCTCGTCGCATTGAAGGGGTGTCGGTGCAGGCCATCAGAGCCGGCAGTAACGCACCGATTGCGCAGAAAACCATCGAGCGAGCCGCACTCACGCAGCGGCACTACGGGCAGGATGTGCCCATGCTGCTCATGAACGCCGCGCCAAGTCTCATTGCCCACACGGAGACGGGCACGCAGTGGGGGTACAGTTATCTGCGCCTCCGCGGGCTCGATCAGACGCGCATCAACATCACCATTGATGGCGTGCCGCTCAATGACATGGAGGACCAGGTCCTCTACTTCGCCAACTTTGCCGACCTGCTGAGCAACGTGCAGAGTGTGCAGGTGCAGCGCGGTGTGGGTACGAGCACCGCGGGCACGGCGTCGTACGCCGGCTCCATCAACTTCGAAACGGTCCCGGTGGCGCGGAAGGATGCCGGAGGCGATGTCCAGCTGCAAATGGGAAGCTTCGGCGCGCAGCGTGCCACCGCGAGCTTCAACAGCGGGCTGAACAACGGCTTCGCGGCGTACGGCCGAGTGAGTGCCTTGCGCACCAACGGCTATCGCGATCACAGCGGGGTGTCGGGGCGTTCTGCGTTTTTGGGCGCGGGATGGTTCGGCTCGCGCGACATCGTGAAGCTCACCGCCCTCGTGGGGCAGCTGTACGACACGCTGAGCTATACGGGGGCGACTCTCGCGCAGCTCGAGCAGAACTGGCGCTTCAATCCGCTGGCGCCCAACGAGCGCGACAAGTTCGGACAGCAGATGGTATCGCTGGCGTGGTCGCGGTCGTTGCGCAGCGGCGCGTCGCTCAACACCACGGTGTACCGCAATTCGGCGAGCGGCAACTACGACTACTTCGAGCTCCCCGACCGGTATCGCTTCAACCTGGCCCACACGTGGTACGGCGTGACGAGTGTGTACAACGTGGAGCGTGGCGCGCTCACGGTGAACACCGGTGTGAACGCCAACACGTATCAGCGCGCGCACCGCGGCTACTTCCAGCCCGAGACCGAACTGTACGACAATACCGGCCACAAGCAGGATGCGAGTGGCTTCGTGAAGCTGTCGTACACCGCTGGGCGCGCCACCTGGTTTGGTGATGTGCAGGGGCGGTGGGCGCGATTCCGCTACGAACCGTCGGCCAACGCGAACATCTCCGAGCGCAGCATCGATTGGGCGTTCTTCAATCCCAAGGCTGGCGTGACCTACGCGTTGGGGAAGGGCGTGTCGGCGTTCACGAGCTATGGCATGACCAGCCGTGAGCCGGCGCGCAACGATCTCTTTGCCGGCGATGACGATCTCAACGCCGGCAACGTCGCCGAGTACGGCGACTTCACACGCATCAAGCCTGAGCAGCTGCGCGACTTCGAAGCCGGTGTGAACCTGCGCAAGAGCACGTTCGATCTGTCTGCGAACGTGTACAGCATGGACTTCCGGAACGACATCGCGCGCATCGGCGCCCCGACGGCCAGCGGCTCCATCCTGCGTCGCAACGTGGGGAGCAGCTATCGACGCGGGCTCGAGCTCGACTGGGCGTATCGTGGCATTGAGCGTGTGGTGCTCGCGGGCAATGCCAACTGGAGCACGAACCGCATTGCGCAGTTCACCGACAGCTCGCGTGGCACCCCGGTGGTACGCCGCAACGTGGAGCCGCTGCTCACGCCGCGCTTCACGAGCGCGCACCGGGTGGAGGTCACGCCGGTGTCGCGGTTGTGGGTGAGCGTCGAAGGGCGCTACCAGAGCCGTGCGTTCCTCGACAACACCAGCAGTCCCGATCGCGTCCTCCCCGACTACTACACGCTCGATGCCACCGCGCGGCTGTCGCTCGGGCGCACGAGTCTCACGGTGCGTGGGCAGAACCTGGGGGACACGCGCAAGTTCGGCAGCGGCGCCGTGAGCAGCAGCGGTCGTGTGCGTTACTTCATTCTGCCAGCCCGTGCGCTGTTCGTGACGGCGGCGTACGACTTCTAACCGCTCGTCCTGGCGGGTGCCTGAACGATGGAGCTGCAGAGCTGTTGAGCCGAGGAGAATGACGCATTGATGTGCTCTTCAGCGCATCAGCTCTCCGGCTCCGTCCATCTGGCACGGTGCCCGATAAGGGGAGCCGGAGAGCCATGGAGCCGAGAAGAACGATTTAATGATGTTCTTCTCAGCTCCCCAGCTTCCCGGCTCCATCTATCTGGCACGAGACCGTAACGCAAAACCTGCTGGTGCTGGCCAACTGGTCGAGTACGCGGTAGCGTGCGCGATGCGCTTATCTCTCGCTACCGTCGCCGTTGCGCTCGTTGCGCCCCTTGCCGTGCAGGCCCAGTCGCTCCGTCCACAGGTCGATGCGTGGCGCCGGGCCCACGAGCGGGAAATTCTCGACGAAGCCTTCGCCTTGCTCGCCATTCCGAATGTGGCGAGCAATCAGGACGACATCGCGAAGAACGTCGTCTTCCTCACTGAGGCATTCGCCAAGCGTGGCGTCGTGCTCACGCCACTGCGCGCGCCCACTGGTGGCAGTCCGGCGCTCTTCGGCGAGATCAAGGCGCCGGGCGCCACGCGGACCGTGGTGTTCTACGCGCACTACGACGGACAGCCGGTGGCTGGTGGCGGCTGGGATGCCGATCCGTTCACCCCCAAGCTCAGTCGCTACCAGAATAGCGCGCCCACCGCAGACGTGCCGTTGCCGGCCCCCGGCGACACCGTCGATCCCGAGGTCCGCATCCGGGCCCGTTCGGCGAGCGACGACAAAGGCCCCATCGTGGCCATGCTCGCCGCGCTCGATGCCATGAAGGCGCTCAAGCAGGTGCCGTCGGTGAACATCAAGTTCTTCCTCGAGGGCGAGGAAGAAGCCGGCTCCAATCACCTTGGGGCATTGCTTCGCACGCACAAGGACAAGCTCCAGTCCGACGCGTGGCTCTTCTTCGACGGGCCGGTGCACGTAAGCGGCCGTCCGCAGCTGGTGCTGGGCGTGCGTGGCGTCATGGGCGCCGAGATCACGTTGTACGGCGCCAACCGCGCCCTGCACAGTGGCCACTACGGCAACTGGGCGCCCAACCCCGCCGTGGCGGTGGCGAATCTGGTGGCGAGTCTGCGCGACACCGATGGCCGCATCAAGTTGCCGGGGTTCTACCGCGATGTGCCCGTCATGACCGCCGCCGACCGCGCGCTGGCGCGGGCGCTCAGCGCCACCGACGACAGCGTGCGCAAATCGCTGGGGCTCGCGCACACCGAACTGGCCAACGCGCCCCTGGGCGAACGCATCATGCAGCCGGCGCTGAACATTCGCGGCATTCGCACGGGCAATGTGGGGGGCGGGGCGAGTAACGCCGTCCCCACGAGTGCCACGGTGAGCATCGATTTCCGGTTGGTGCCCGACCAGAAGCCGGCGCGCATACGCGCCATGCTGGAGCAGCACCTCACCACGTTGGGGTACACCATCGTGCGCGACCCCAACGCCGCGAGCACGAGTGGGAATCGCAGCCGACTGGCGTACGTGAGCTACGACAGTGGCTATACGGCAGTGCGCGTCCCCAGCGTGCTGCCCGGGGTGCAGGCGGTCAAGCGCCTCATGGCGCGCAGCTATGGGCAGGAGCCATTCATCATGCCCATTCTGGGCGGGTCACTGCCCCTCTTTCACTTCGTCGAGCAGCTTGGCGCGACCGTCATTACGGTGCCCACCGTCAACGCCGACAACAGCCAGCACGCGCCCAACGAGAACCTGCGCGTGCGCAATCTGTGGGACGGCATCGGCGTGATGACGGAGCTCATGGTGGGGTTGGGGCGCGAGTGGGCGCCGCGCCTGCAGTAGCGCCACGCTCCTGCGTCAGCCGGCCGACTTCCCCATACGGCACTTGTCGGAGCAGTAGCGCACCGAGTCCCAATCGCGCTCCCACTTCTTCCGCCAGGAGAAGGGCCGACCGCAGCGGGCGCACGTTTTGTCCGGGTGTCCGTTCACGCTCCCGGCGCGACGTCCTGAGTTTTCTCGTTGTCCCATATCGCTCCCCAAGCGCCGACGATCGGTACACTGTTCCCACATGAGCACGCACAGCCCCATCGATCCGGCCGACTTCCCAGCCAGCCATCAGGACCTGCTCTACTCCGACTACCGCAAAACGGAGGAGTTGGGCACGCTGCGACAGGTGGCGCGGGCGCTGGCCGCAGAGACCGACTCCCAGAAGGTGCTCGAAACGCTCTGTCAGCTCTCCATGGTCCGTGGACGGGCTAGTGGCGCTGCAGTGGCGCAGATAAGTGGCGATAATGGCGTATATGTCATGGGAAGCGGGCACATGGCGTCGCTCCCTGGCACGGCGTTTCCCCTCGAAGGGTCGTTCACCGGACGCGTCGCACGGGAGCACCGCACTCTTTCCATCGCCTCCCCGGCCGAAAGCTCGCCCTTCTTCGCCGAGCTGCTCCCCACGCTCGGCGTCGGTCCCATTCTGCTCCTGCCGCTGCTCGCCAACGCCCGGCTGTTCGGGGTGCTCGCGATTACCCGCGATCAGGGGCACCCGTTGTTCGACGACGTCGACGAAGAACGGTTGGGCGTGATGGCCGACCTGGCCGCCCTGGCACTCTGGAAAGCGAGCCTGCTGGAAGAAGCGCGATCGGCCGACGCGGCCAAAACCAGCTTGTTGGCCACCCTCTCCCACGAGCTGCGCACGCCGCTCACTGCCCTTGAGGGGTATGGCGAACTGCTCGAGGACGAAATCCTGGGGCCGCTCACCGACGAGCAGCGCGAGGTCATCGTCCGCCTGCGGACGGTGGGGCGCCACCTGGGGAGCCTCATCGAGGACATCCTCACCTTCGCCTCCCTCGAGGCCGACCGGCTCACCGCGCGCCGTGCCACGGTGCGTGTCGATGAGCTCATGGACTCCCTGCACCCGTTTCTCGAGCCACTCGCCCGCGAAAAAGGGATCGAATTCCGGCTCGAGCTCGAGGCGGGGCTCCCCACGCTGGTGACCGACGAGGCCCGCGTGCGGCAGATCCTGCTCAACCTCTGTCAGAACGCCATCAAGTTCACCGAGGCGGGCGGTGTGCATGTGAAGGTCTCCCGCGGCTCACCGACGGCCGACGGGAGCCCCATGGTGCGCTTTGCCGTCCGGGACACGGGCGTGGGCATCGCGGCCACCGACATGCAGCGCCTTTTCCGCCCCTTCTCGCAGCTTGAGGACGAGCACACCCGACGCGCGCGCGGCACCGGGTTGGGGCTCTACATTGCCCGCCGGCTCGCGACGCTCCTGGGCGGACGCATCGAGCTCGTCTCCCGGCCGGGCGATGGGTCGACGTTTACCCTCGTCCTGCCACAGAACCACTGACCGCGGGCGTTGCCCAAAACGCCCAGGGAACGTCGCCGTAACCGGCAACCCACTGTTAGCTGCCCCGGCTCCCGCAGTTGTGCTGTGCAGCCCACTAGATTTCGCGTTTATGTCAGCAATTACCAGCGTATTCAACGACGGCATCTTCGCCGAACAGTTCGAGCAATACCGCCGCGATCCGGCGAGTGTCGACGAGACATGGCGCCAGTATTTCCGCATCGCGGAGTCGCTCTTTGGCAGCGCCGGCGCAACGAGCGCCCCAGCGGCCTCTGGCGCCGTCATGGACACGGCGCTCCTCGCGAAAGTCGCGGCGGCCGCATCGCTGCAGCAGGCCATTCGCATGTACGGCCACTACGCCGTACAGCTCGACCCGCTCGGCGCGCCGCCAGCCGGTGCCGATGAGCTGAGCCCCGAGTTCCACGGCCTCACCGAAGCCGACCTCGCGACCATTCCGGGCGCGGCGCTTGGTGATGACCGCTTTGCGACCGCCAAGGATGTCATCGATCGCAAGCGCAGCGTGTACTCGGGACGCGTTGGCTACGAAGTGTGGCATCTCGAAGTGAACGAAGAGCGCAACTGGTTCCGTCGCGCGTTCCGCGATGGCGTCATCACGCGCCCGCTCACCGCCGACGAAAAGAAGCAGGTGCTGCGCCGTCTCAATGAAGTCGACGGACTCGAGCGCTTCCTCGGTCGTGCATATCAGGGGTACAAGCGTTTCTCCGTCGAAGGCACGGATACGCTCGTGCCCATGCTCGACGTGATGATCGACGAGCTCGGACGCGAAGGGGCCACCGAAGTCGTCATCGGTATGGCGCACCGTGGCCGTCTGAACGTGCTCACGAACGTCATGGGCAAGCCATTCGAGGCTCTCTTTGCGGAGTTCGAAGGCCGTCACGAATCGGCCGACGAAAACGCGACTGGCGACGTGAAGTACCACATGGGCTACAACGGCGCTCGCGACGTCGATGGACGCGCGGTGAAGCTGCGTCTCATGCCCAACCCGTCGCACCTCGAAGTGGTCAACCCGGTCATCGAAGGCGTGGTGCGCGCGTTGCAGCGCGAACCGGGCAAGCCGGGTGAGCGCAATGAGCGCGCGGTGGTGCCGGTCGCCATTCACGGCGATGCGGCGTTCCCGGGCGAAGGCATCGTGGCCGAGACGCTGAACATCTCGCATCTCAATGCGTATCGCACCGGTGGCACGATTCACATCATCGTGAACAATCAGGTCGGCTTCACCACCGACCCGACCGACGCGCGCTCGACGCACTACTCGTCCGATCTCGCGAAGGGTTTCGAAATCCCGATCTTCCACGTGAATGCGGACGACGCCGAGGCGTGCATCATCGCGATGCGTCTCGCTTGCGCATATCGCGCCACGTTCGGGAAGGACGTGCTCATCGATCTCGTGGGCTACCGTCGTCATGGGCACAACGAAGGCGACGAACCCATGTACACGCAGCCGACGCGTACGGCCGCCATCCGCAAGCATCCCACGGTGCCGCAGGTGTGGGCCGCCCGTCTGGTGAGCGAAGGCGTGATGACCGCCGATGAGGCGGCGAACGTGGAGAAGGACGTCTCGCAACGCTATGCCGACATCCACGCGCGCTTCAAGCAGTCGCTGCTCGGCAACGAAAAGCATGCGCCGTGGCCGGCCGAAAGCGAGGGTGCGCCAAAGCCTGTCGCGACCGGCTTGCCGCCGGAGCGGTTGCAGTTCGTCAACGAGTCGCTGCTGCAGTGGCCGGCGGACTTCGCGGCCAATCCGCGCTTGGCCAAGCAGCTCGAGCGTCGTCGCGAAACGATGGGTGAGCAGGGCGGCATCGAATGGGGACACGCCGAGGCGCTGGCCTTCGGTTCGTTGCTCCTCGAAGGGATGTCGGTGCGCATCACGGGGCAGGATGCCGAACGCGGCACGTTCTCGCACCGGCATTCGGTGCTCAACGATGTGAACACCGGTCGCAAGTACGCACCGCTCGCCAACTTGCCGGGTGCCAAGGGCGCGTTCGAGGTCTACAACTCGGCGTTGTCCGAGACCGCCGTCATGGCGTTCGAATACGGCTACAGCGTAATGGCGACCGATACGCTCACGTTGTGGGAAGCGCAGTTCGGCGATTTCGTGAACGTGGCGCAGCCCATCATCGACCAGTTCATCGTGGCCGATCGTGCCAAGTGGGGACAGGACAGTGGGCTCGTCATGCTGCTGCCGCACGGCTACGAAGGACAGGGGCCGGAGCACTCCAGTGCGCGTCTCGAGCGGTTCCTGCAGCTGTGTGCCGAAGGCAATATGACGGTCGCCTACTGCAGCACGCCGGCGCAGTACTTCCACCTGCTGCGTCGTCAGGCCCTGCGCACGAATCGCCGCCCGCTCGTGTGCATGCAGCCCAAGTCGCTGCTGCGGTTGCCGCAGGCAGCCTCCAAGCTCGACGACCTCGTGCACGGCAGTTTCCAGGCGGTCATCGATGATCCCATCACGTCGCAGCATCGCGACGATGTGCGGCGCATCGTGTTCTGCACCGGCAAGCTCTACTACGATCTGTCGTTGTCACCCACGCGCAATCCGCAGGTCGCGCTGGTGCGCGTCGAAGAGCTGTATCCGTGGCCGCACGAGGAAATCCAGCGCATCGTCGATCTGTATCCGGCGGTGGAGCAGGTGGTGTGGGCGCAGGAAGAGCCCAAGAATCAGGGAGCGTGGACGTACGTGCAGCCGCGTCTTCGCGCGTCGGCGGGTGCCGCCGTTGGCGTGCGCTACGTGGGGCGCCCCGAGCGGGCCAGCCCCGCCGAAGGGTTCGCCGATGCGCACCAGGCGGAGCAGGCGCGTATCGTGGCCATGGTGATGGACACTGGTGAAGTGCCGGAAGGACGTCCGGCGATGACGGCCACACACTGACCTCTTTCGACATGCATAGAGCTTCGCGGGTGTACACCACGATGAAGCGGATCATGCAGCGACCGATGCAGCGAACGATGAGCGCCGCGGCCCTAGCCGCGGCGTTCGTCGCATCTGCACCGGTGTTGCATGCCCAAGGCGCACCAGATCGCGGTGCCGCAGCGCTGGGATCGACACTGGCCGGGATCGGCACCACGGCACGCGTGCTCACCGTTGCGGCGCACCCCGATGACGAAGACACGCCGATCATTGCATGGCTCGCCAAAGGCCGGCACGTCGAGACGGCCTATCTCTCGCTCACGCGTGGTGACGGCGGGCAGAACCTGATCGGCAACGAGCTTGGGGAAGCGCTCGGCGCCATTCGCACCCAGGAGCTGCTGTCGGCGCGACGCATTGATGGCGCGACGCAGTACTTCACGCGTGCTTACGATTTTGGCTTCAGCAAGAACGCCGAAGAGACCTATCAGCACTGGCCCAAGGACACGATTCTGGGCGATGTCGTGCGCGTGGTGCGCGCGTTCCGCCCGCATGTAATGATCGGGTTCTTCAGCGGCACACCGCGCGACGGACACGGGCATCATCAAGTGAGCGGGCTGCTGGCGCGCGAGGCGTACGACGTGGCCGGTGATACCGTGCGTTTTCCGGTCAAAGACTTTGGCCTGCCGTGGACGCCGCAGAAGTTCTATCGCAGCGCGCGGCAGGCTCCCGACAGTGCCACGTTGCGGGTAAATACGGGCGAGTACGATGCGCTGCTGGGGCGTTCGTATTACGAGCTTGCGGCGGAGAGCCGATCGCAGCACAAGAGCCAGGGCTTTGGTGTGCTGCAGCGCAAAGGGGTGATGTGGGGCTATCTGTCACGCGAGGCGTCGCGGGTGGGGCCGGCCGGTGCGCGCGCCGAGCGTTCGTTGTTCGATGGCATCGACACGACGTGGGCGCCACTGCGGGCGCAGCTGCCGGCACCGGCGCAGCTGATGCTCGATTCGGCGCTGCTGGCGGTGCGTGACGTCCGCGCGGCGTACAGGGCCGATGCACCGTCTACGGTGGTTCCCATCCTCGCGCAGGCATTGCGGCAGTTCCGCACCGTACGCGGCGCGTATCGCAACGGCCCGGCCATTCTGATTACGGGACGCCCGGGAGCGCCCTCGAGTCTGTCCTCGCGTTCGGCCAACGACGCGCCGCCTGCGCTCTGGGATGCGCTGCGCATTACGCTCGCGCGCACGGAGCAGGCGTTGGTGCTCGCATCTGGCGTCGTGGTCGAAGCGACGGCACCGCGCGCGACGTTCCCGGTACGCGAAGCGGTGAAGGTCGAAGTGAACGATTCGTTGCCGGTTGCGATTACGGTGTTCAACCGCGGAGCGGCTCCGGTGTTGGTGCGCAATGCCATGGTGGCTGGCCTCGGACTGCGCCCGGGCGAAACGGGTGATCTGACCGTCGCTCCCGACAGCGCCGCTACGCTGAATCGGTGGGCTGTGGCGTTCGCCTCGAACAGCCCGTGGTGGCGCGCGTATGGCCGCAAGCAGCAGGACTGGTTTCAGGCGACCATCGATGCGCGCAACGAGTCACAGCAGGAGTCGCAACGCGCGTCGCTGGTGTTGGCGCAGCTCGAGATCGCCGGGCAGCAGGTGTCGGTGAGTGCGCCGGTGGTGTACCGCTACGCCGATCCCATCAAGGGCGACATGCAGGTGCCGGTGAGCGCCGTGCCAGGGATCACGATCAATCTGGCGAACAGCATGGAGTACATCCGCGCGGGAGTGCCTGTGGAACGCGTTGTTCCGGTGCGCATTCAGAGCAGCTACCCGCACGACGCCAAGGTGACGGTCAACCTCGAGCTGCCACCCGGTCTCAAGGCCGATAGCGTGGAGCGTACGCGCACACTTGGGCCCGACGGCAGCGCCATTTTGCAGTTCCGCGTACGCGGCACGGTCAAAGAAGGGCCACTGCAGCTTGTCGCGCTCGCCCTGCACGACGGCGCGATGAGTACGAATGGTGCGTACCTCATTCAGTACGAGCACATCACGCCCATGCGGCTTTATGGCGCGTCGGGGATGTATCTCTCGGCCGTGAACGTGAAGCTGCCGCCGCGTGCCCGCGTGGGGTACATCGCCGGCGTGGGTGACAAGGGGATCGAAGCACTCGAACAGCTCGATATTCCCGTCGAGAAAATCGAACCCTCGCTCCTCACCTCGACCAACCTGTCGCGCTTCACCAGCATCATTGTGGGCCCGCGCGCCTACGAAGCCAACGAGTCGCTCGTGCGCAACAACGCGCGGCTGCTCGATTTTGCCAAGCAGGGTGGCACGCTGGTCGTGCAGTACGGCGCACAGAACATGAATCAGTTTGCCGGTGTCGTACCGTATCCGCTGCAATGGGCACCGCGGGCGGAGCGCGTCACTATGGAGAGCGCACCGGTCACGATCTTGCAGCCCGCCAACCCACTGCTCACCACGCCAAACCGCATCGGCCCGGCCGATTGGGATGCGTGGGTGCAGGAGCGCGCGACATACATGCCAAGCACGATCGACCGGCGGTACACGCGCTTGCTGCGCATGAACGATCCCGAAGAACCGGTCAACGATGGCGGTCTGCTCGTCGCACCGCTTGGCAAGGGGCGCTACGTGTACGTCACGCTCGCCCTCTTCCGGCAGTTGCCGGCGGGGGTACCGGGGGCGGCTCGTCTGATCGCCAATTTGGTTGGCGCGGTTCCTTTGGTGCAGTAGTACAGCAACGGCGGTTCGGGTTTGACCTGCTACTGCGGTTGCTGGACTGCCACTGCGGTTCTGGACTGCCACCGCGGTTGAGGAACACAGCGGTTCGGGTTTACAAGGAAAGTCGCCCCCCGGCTACGCCGGCGGGGCGACTTTTGGGTGGTTGAACCTTTTGGGCGAAGGCCCTCGAGTGTCGCCGCTCACAAAGTCCAACCACCAAAAAGCCCCCGACGGGCGAAGCCGTCGGGGGCAACCACAGCGACCCGAACTGCAGTGTTCCTCAACTGCAGTGGCGGTCCAGAACCGCAGTGGCAGTCCATCAACCGCAGTGGCAGCTCAAACCCGAACCGCCGTTGCTTTCCTAGACCGCAGTAGCGGGGCGCGATCCCAAGGAGAGTACCGACCCCACGCCGAAGACGACGACGGCGCCGATAACGTTGTGCCACAAGAAGCTCACCTGCGGCATGCCGAAGCTCACGGCGGCAACTGCGGCCATGCCGCTCAGCAGGCCCGCGAACGCCCCCAAGGCGGTCGTGCGCTTCACCATGGCGAGCAGAAAGACGCCGAGGATCGATCCGTAAAAGAACGAACCAAAACGGTTCACGACTTCGATGAGCGACCCGAGCGTGGCGGCGTACGTCGCGACCACCATGGCAAAGACGCCCCAGATGGCCGTGCTCACGCGTCCGACGAGGAGAAAGTGCGCGTCGCTGGCCTCGGGCTTGTACCACCGCTGATAGAAGTCCACCACACTCGCAGTGGCGAGCGAGTTGAGCTCGGCGGCGATGCTCGACATGGCGGCTGCCAGCACCGCCGCGAGAAACACGCCGGCAAAGCCGAGCGGCAGATGATCGAGGACCAGACGCGGAATGATGTAATTCACATCGCGTGAGCTCTCCCCCGTCGCGGTGGCGGCAGCCGCGAGCGCTTCCTTGCGCACCACGTCGACCTGATCGTTCTGCGCCTTGAAGGTGGCCAGCGGAGCCGTGCCTCCGATGGCCGACGCATCGCGCGCCGCCTGGTTCCGCGCTGACAGCGCGGCGGTGTAGCGTGATTCGAGCTCGGCGTATGCGGCGGGCTGCTGTGCGCGCAGCTGCGCATCGTGGCGCGGGTTGTACAGCATGGGCGCCGGCGAGAAGGTGTAGAACAGAAACACCAGTACGCCGATGATCAGGATGAGCGCCTGCAGCGGGATCTTCCAGTACGCACTCATGAGCAACGAGCTGCGCGCTTCGTCGACCGATCGCGCGGCGAGATAGCGCTGCACCTGGCTCTGGTCCGTGCCGAAATAGCTGAGCATCAGAAAGGTGCCGCCCAGTATGCCGGACCAGAACGTGTACGTCTCCGTCAGTGAGAAGGAGAAATCGAAGACGCGCAGTCGGCCGGTGGCGCCGGCAATGCGGAACGCATCATCGAGCGGGACCGGCAATCGCATGATGAGGACGACCACGATGGCCAGCAGCGCCGATACGATGACGACCATCTGCTTCACATCGGCCCACGCCACCGCTTCCACACCACCCAGGACAGTATAGGCAATGGTAGGGACGCCGATGAGCAGCACGCACCAGGTCAGGTCCCAGCCAAAGATGGCGCTGAGCACGACGCTCGGCGCCGCGATGATCGTACCCGCGGACATACCGCGCGACAGCAGAAAAAGAAGCGACGTCAGCGAACGGGTCTTGGCATCGAAGCGCCGCTCGAGATACTCGTAGGCCGTATACACCTTGGCGCCATGCAGGAACGGCACGAGCGTCACGCCAAGGAGCACCATCGCGATGGGCAAGCCAAAGTAGAACTGCACGAAGCGCAGTCCATCGGTGGCCCCTTGTCCGGTGGTGCCAATGAGCGTGACCGCCGACAGCTGCGTTGCCATGACGCTCAGCCCCACCGCCCACCACGGCAGACTGCGGCTGGCGAGGAAGTAGCCTTCGATGTTCTTCGTCCCGCGGGTGCGCCGCAGGCCGTCCACTATGACGACGGCGAGGTAGACGGCGACAATGACCCAGTTGATCCAGTGCATGATCAGCCCCTCATGTGGTGTACCGTGACTGGAGGAGCCACAGGCCGACGAGAGTGATGACCTGAATGATCAGAACGCGGAGCAACGTGCTCTTGAATTGCGACATGGGCCAAAGCTACAGGGAAAACACGGACTTCGTGTCTGGGACCGTTACAGCGTGAGCATACCGACGAAGCGAAACGCAGGGCATTGGCGACACTGCGAATACTTGCTGGAGCAAGTCACTCGTTGACGAAATTCGGCTATCAATACCACAGTTTGACCCTTGGTACCAACTGGCACTACGTTTGATCAGTTTCTGTAAAGCAGAGACAGGCGCACCGGCCCGATGGGCACCCGCGAAGTTGCGAGTTCCTGCGAATGCGGTGCCTTCGGTCCATCGATGAATTCCTCAGGTCGTCCCCTAGATCAGCAGGCAGAAGGTTCCGACCGCGAGCGAGCACGCCTCACGGCGCTTCTCGAGTCGTTGCCAACGGCGGCGGCCCTTTTCAAGCGCGACGGGTATGTCGTCACCGTCAACGCGCGCGGTCGCGCGATGTTCGTCATCGATGAGCACGCCCCGCTCTCTGCGCAGCACTACAAGGTCGTGCTGCAGCCGTTCGGGACGCCGGTGCTCGACGCCATGCGGCACGCGATGATCGGTCAGGCGACCGAACTCGGCGTCATTCCCTTCGGTCGCGATGCACGCGTAGCCGAGGCGCGCCTGTCGGTTTTCGATCACGACCTGTTGCTCGTCTCCGCTGTGGACGTGACCGATCGTGAAGCCGAGCGCGCGGGCGCGGCTCGCGCCGAACGCGAGTTGCGCGCCATCCTTGAGCTCACGCCATCATCAGTGCGCGTAGTGGATGTCTCCGGGCGCATTCTGCAAGCCAACGAAAACGCAGCGCGTGAGCACGAGGCGCGTCAGCCGCTCACCATTCGCGAATTGTGGGAGCTCGACGCACCACACGACGTAGCCAACCAACGGCCGCTGTCCTTCCTCGACACTCCGGGCATGCGGGCGCTCTCCGGGCAAACGGTGCGCCGCCAGATGCTCGAAGTGCGTCGACTGGGCGGCCGGCGCGTGCTCGAGTCATTCGCGTCACCCATGCACGGCAACGACGGCCGCATTACCGGCGTGCTGTTGCTCGATCGTGATGTCACCGATCGCGAGCGGCTCGAGCAATTGCTCCGCGAGCAGGAAGGCGCATCATCCACGCGACCAACAGCCGCGCAAAATGAACAGGAGCTCGAGCGGTTGGTGGAAGAACGCTCGCGTGCGCTCATTGCCCTGCAGGAAGAGCAGGTGCGTGAACGACGTCTCTCGGCGGTGGGGCAGCTGGCCGCCGGCGTGATGCACGACGTGAACAACGCGCTCAATCCCATCATGGCCGCCGCGTATCTGTTGCGGCATCATGCGGAGTCGCCGGAGGCGGTGCGCGATTATGCCGATCGCATTCGCAAGGCGGCGGAGATCGGAGCCGCGACGGCCTCGCGGGTGGGACGTTTCATTCGTCAGGAGCCGGTGCATCCCGGTGGTGACGTCGAAGTCGATCTGTCGCACCTTGCGGAAGAAGTGCTCGATCTCACGGAACCCATGCGACTGCAGCGTTCAAGTGAGAGTCGCGAGGTCCGTATCGTGCGCATGTTCTCCGATCGCGCGATCACGCGTGGCTTGCCGGGTGAAATTCGCGAAGCCCTGCTCAACCTCGTGCAGAATGCCATCGACGCAATGCCCGACGGTGGCACGCTCACGGTCCGCACGGCTGTGGACGGCGGCGATGCCTGTCTCGCCGTGCGCGATACGGGCGTCGGGATGTCGGCCGAAGTGCGTGAGCGCGCCTTCGAACCGTTCTTCACCACGAAGGGCGCCAAGGGATCGGGGTTGGGATTGGCCGAAGTGTACGGGATCGCGCGCCGCCATCGCGGCACGGCAACGATCTCGTCGGTCATTGGGCGAGGCACCGAGGTGGTGGTGCGCTTTCCGCTGCTGGCCGTTTCACTCCCGGTCGCGGTGGTGGAAGAGGTGCCTGACACGCTGCCGCGCCGCATTCTGGTGGTCGAAGACCACGACGACGGGCGTGAGTTCCTGCGGCGGATCTTGCAGGGTGATGGACACGATGTGGTGGCCGTGGCGAGCTGCGCGGAAGCGCGTGAAGCGCTGGCGTCATTGCAGCACGCCCCGTTTGATCTGATGTTGACCGATGTCGGGCTCCCGGACGGCAACGGCTGGGAGCTCGTGAAGCAGGCCAAGGCGGAATATCCAGCCATCCGCGTTGGTGTCATTACTGGCTGGGAGCCCAGCGTCGGTCCAGAAGAAGCGGACGGCGCGGAATTCGTGCTCCGCAAACCGTTGCGGGCACCCGAACTGAAGGCGCACATTGCCGGGAAGCACACTCCCGCACAAACCATCGAGTAAATCTATGTCCGAACTCCCCACGACCATTCGCGTCCTGGTTGCCGAAGACAACGCGCTCGAGCGCTCCACCTTGGTGGATCTGCTGAGCGCCTTGGGTCACATGGTTGTGGCCGAGGTGGACAGTGGGACCGAAGCGATCGAGAAGGCGCAGCAGTTTACGCCTGATGCGGTTCTGCTCGACATGCATATGCCGGGCGCGACGGGTGTGCAGGCCGCCGAAGGCATTGCGAGCGCCTTGCCGGGAACGGCGGTCGTGCTCATCACTGGCGACTTGTCGCTCACGCTCTCCACCGCCGACGTGCTGCGCTCCACGGCCGTCGCGCTGCTTCCCAAGCCCACGCCGCCGACGACGCTCGACGCCACGCTCCGCATGGCCGTCACGCGTGCGCGTGAGCTGCTCGCTGCCCGCCGCGAAGCCGCCGAGGCCAAGGAGCAGCTCGAAAACCGTAAGCTCATTGAGCGCGCTAAGGGCATTCTCATGCGCCGCACCGGCAGCAGCGAGCAGGAAGCATATCGCATCATGCAGCGCTCCAGTCAGGATCGCAGCGTGCGCATGGTGGATATCGCGCGTGCGGTGATCGACAGCGAGCCGGGCATGAAGAGCTGATGACTTCCTGTGCTCCTGCCATCTGAGTGGCTGCCCTCTGCGGTCTCGGCGCGATATTGCGGTATCGCGCTGAGACGGCGGACGGCAGCCACACAGATGGCAGGAGCGCAGGAACAGCGGACGCCTTACGACATCGGCTTGAGCGGTCCCGAGACCTGCTTCACCAGCTGATACAGGAAGTCGAGACCGTCGTAGAACGACTTGATACGAAGCTTCTCGTCGCGACCGTGGGCGTTGGTTTCGCCGGGCGATGAGAAAATGCCACTGACACCGTAGGTGGGAATGCCTGCTGCGCGCAGTCGATAGCCATCGGTCGCGCCGGTGCTCATGGTGGGAATAACGGGGACGCCGTTGAACATCTGCTTGGTGAGCGACGTCGTCGCTTGCAGCAGCGTGGCGTTGATCGGCGTCGGCGCACCGTCACTGCGGTCGGGGCGGTCGGTCGTGATCGCGACGGCGGTGTCGCCGATGATGCGCTGGAGTGCCGCCTTCACGGTCGATGCTTTGCTCGTGGGCGCGATGCGACAATTCACGTTCGCCGTGGCCGTCTGCGGCAGTGCGTTGGCCGCGTGTCCGCCGTCGAGCATCGTGGCCACGCAGGTGGTGCGCAGCATGCTCGCATAGCGCGGGTCGGTGCTGATGATGCGAGCAGCGGCGGTGTCGGCGGGGTTTGCGGACAATGCACGCATTGCTGCGGCAAGCGATGGCATTTCCACTTTCGCCGTCTGCTCGAAGAACGGGCGCGTGACGTCGTTCAACTCAACCGGGAAAGTGTACTGCTGCACCTTGAGGAGCGCCGCCGCGAGCGAATAGATGGCGTTGTCCTTGCGCGGCACGCTCGAGTGACCGCCGGTGTTGCGCACGGTGAGGGTGAAGTCAGCGTAGACTTTCTCCGCGGCCTGGACGGAGTGAAACAGCGGCTTGTCGTCGGGGCCAAGCGTGCCGCCACCGCCTTCGTTGATCGCGTATTCGGCGTCGATGAGTTCCTTGCGATTGGCAATCAGCCAGCTGACGCCGTTGGCACCGCCCCCTTCTTCGTCGGCGGTGAGCGCCAGAATGAGATCGCGCTCCGGGATCCAGTTTTCCTGCTTGTAGCGCAGGACGTTGGCCGCGAGGATCGCCGCCATGCTCTTGTCGTCGGCCACGCCACGTCCCAGGAAATAGCCGCTCTCTTCGCGCATGACGAACGGATCGTTGGCCCAATCGCTGCGCTTGGCCTGCACCACGTCGAGATGCGCGAGCAGGAGAATCGGCTTTCCGCTCCCCTTGCCGCGGTAGCGCACCACGAGGTTCTGCTTCTCCGGCTTGTCGGCGGGCCCCACGAGGTGGATGTCGGCCGCCGGGAACCCGGCGGCCTTGAAGCGGGCCGCGAGCGCCTGGGCCGACTTGGTCACGCTCCCCACGGAATCGGCCGTGTTGATCTCGACCATTTCCTTGTAAATCGCCCGCGCTGCGGCCTGCTGTGGCGTGAGTGATGTGGGGGCACCCGGCGCCGGGCGCAGGATCGGTTGGGCGGCCGCGACGCCGGCGCAGGTGGCGAGGAGTGCGGCGGTGATCGCAGGGCGAATGACGGGGCGCATAGCGGGCTGGGCTTGGAGAGTGGAGCGGGAAGACGTGTGCTGAACATCGGGGACGGAACGCCGGAGCGCCAATCGTGCTCGCCCCAACACGACCGCGCGCCGACGCGTACATTGGGCAGTCCCCCAACCCCGCCTATGTCCAGATCACGTCGCGACTTTCTGAAGACTGGCGCAACCGTGGCCGCCGGAACCCTGGTTGCCACCTCGCCACTGATGGCCGAGTCGTCCCGGCTCATCATCCCCTCCGCCGACCTGCCGCACGCTGATGACCCCGTCATCAAGGCGCTCATGCAGGTGGCACTCGATGCCGCCAAGTCCGGCGGCGCCAGCTATGCCGACGTGCGCGTGGCTGCCCGCCGACAGCAGAACGTGAACACCCGCGACCGCATCGTGCAGGGGGTGAGCGACACCGACACCTTCGGCCTCGGCGTGCGCACGCTCGTCGATGGCGCGTGGGGCTTTGCCGCCACCAGTCGTCTCGACAAGGACAGCGTCGCCAACGCGGCCAAGGCAGCCGTGGGACAGGCACGCGCCAATCGCGCGTCGCAGCTACGCCCGGTGCAGCTCGCGCCCACGCCCGGCAATCAGGTGGGGACGTGGAAGAGCCCCATCAAGACCGATCCGTTCACGGTGCCCATCACCGACAAGGTGGCCTACCTGCTCGCCGCCAACGAAGCGGCGCTCAAGGTGAAGGGCATTCGCAATGTGAACTCGAGCATGTTCTTCCTGCGCGAAGAGAAGACGCTCATGACGAGCGACGGCTCGTACATCGTGCAGACCATTTATCGCACGTCGCCGAGCATGACGGTGACGGCGGTGAGCCCGGACTTCCGCGATTTCCAGTCGGTCGATGGCAACGAGATCGCGCCCATGGGTCTTGGCTACGAGCACGTGGTAGACAGCAAGCTCGCCGAACACGCGCCGCGCTGGGCCGAGCTCGCGGTGCAGAAGCTGAGCGCCAAGCCGGTCGAGCCCGGCCGCTACGACCTGTTGCTGCACCCGTCCAACTTGTGGCTCACGGTGCACGAAGTCATCGCGCACCCCACCGAACTCGATCGCGCCCTCGGCTTCGAAGCCAACTACGCCGGCACGAGCTTCATTGCGCCGCCCAAGGACGTGCTGGGCAAGCTGCGCATCGGCACCGATCTGCTCAACATCGTGGGCGATCGCGAGCAGCCGGGATCGCTCGGCGCCATTGGGTGGGACGATGAAGCGGTGAAGCCGGTCAAGTTCGACATCATCAAGAACGGCGTGTTCGTGGATTATCAGACCACGCGTGAGCAGGCGACGATGATGAGCGACTACTACCAGAGCGTGGGCAAGCCGGTGCGCAGCTACGGCTGCTCGTACGCGCAGAGCTGGGCCGACGTACAGTTCCAGCGCATGCCCAACGTGAGCATGGTACCGGGCAAGAACGACGATACTTGGGAAAGCATGATCGCCAAGATGGACAAGGGCATCGCCATTGTCGGCGACGGCTCGTTCTCGATCGATCAGCAGCGCTACAACGGGCAGTTCGCCGGGCAGGTGTTCTACGAAGTGAAGGGCGGCAAGATCGTCGGGCAGCTGAAGGACGTTGCGTACCAGTTCCGCACGCCGGATTTCTGGAAGTCGCTCAAAGCCATTGGCGGACCGCGCAGCTATCACCTCGGTGGTGCGTTCGGCGATGCCAAGGGTCAGCCCGGTCAGTCCAACTCCGTGAGCCACGGCTGCGTGCCGTCGCTCTTCCAGCAGGTCAACATCATCAACACCGGGAGGACGGCATGAGCGATTTTCACGCTCCCCGTTCACTCTTCGCGCCGCCGAGTATTCTCTCGCGCATGGAAGCGCAGGAGATTGCGCAGCGTGTGTTGCGCAATTCGCCGGCGCCGGAAACGCGCGTCACCATCAACAGCTCGGCGCGCGCCGATACGCGTTTCGCGCTCAATCAGGTGACCACGTCGGGCGAGAATCAGGACACGTCGGTCACGATCACCGCGTACGACGGCAATCGCGCGGCGAGTGTGAACACCAACCGTCTCGACGAAGCGTCGCTCGCGGCGGCGGCCAAGCAGGCGTACGAGATCGCGAAGCTCGTGCCGCCCAACCCCGAGCGCATGCCGGAGCTCGGCGGCCAGGAGTATCCCACGCTGCGTGAGCGGCAAGTGGTACTTCCCACGCCCGAAGAGCGCGCCGCTGCCGCGAAAATCGTGACGGAGCTCGCGCGCAAGAACGAGCTCATTGCCACGGGCTTCATCGAGTGCCGTGCCGGCGCGACGGCACTCGCGAACTCGAAGGGATTGTTTGCCTACGACGGCAGCTCCGCGGTCACGATGACGACCACGGTGCGGTCGCCCGATGGTACGGGCTCCGGCTGGGCGTGCACCGACGGCAACAGCTTTGCCGATCTCGACCCGCAGACGTTGGCGGCGACCGCAGTGCAGAAGGCGCGTGACTCGCGCAATCCGGTGGCGATCGAGCCGGGCCGTTACACCACGATTCTCGAGCCCACGGCGGTCGGCAATCTCGTGCAGCTCATCGCGGGCGCCATGCAAGCGCGGGCGGCCGATGAAGGTCGGTCGTTCTTCACCAAGCCCGGCGGTGGCAACAAGATCGGGCTCAAGGTCGTCGACGATCGCGTCACGCTGCTCACCGATCCCGCCGATTCGTCGAGCCTCAACGGGGGCTACGACGACGACGGCCTCGCGCTCGAGAAGGTGGTCTGGATCGAGAACGGTGTCGTGAAGAACCTGAACTACGATCGCTATTGGGCGCAGAAGCAGGGCAAGCAGCCCACGCGCGCCGGTGGCGGCGGCTTCCGTGGCGCCGGCCGTTCGCTGCGCATGATGGGCGGAACGTCGAGTGTTGCCGACATGGTGAAGAGCACCGAGCGCGGTGTGCTGGTCACGCGCTTCTGGTACATCCGCCCGGTCGACGGACGCACCATTCTGTACACGGGGCTCACGCGCGACGGCACGTTCCTGGTGGAGAACGGCAAGGTCACGCGACCCATCAAGAACTTCCGCTTCAACGAGAGCCCCATCTTCTTCCTCAATAATCTGGAAGCGATGGGTCCGAGCATTCGCATCAACGCGAGCGAAAACCTCGGTGCTGGCGGCGCGGTATACATGCCGGCCATTAAGGTGAGAGACTTTACGTTCTCGTCGCTCTCGGACGCCGTGTAAGGCGGGACTTCAACTGCGGTTCGGGTTTGTACTGCTACTGCGGTGACTGACGTTTACTGCGGTTCTGGACTGCTACTGCGGTTTGGGAACACTGCGGTTTGGGTCATTTTGGAAGCGCCCGGGGGCTCTGCCCCCGGGCGCATTCCTTTGGTGGTTGGACAGTGTCGGTGGAAGCACTCGAGTGGCCCCGCACACAAGGTGCAACCACCAAAAGAATGCGCCGACCGGCGAAGCCGAGTCGGCGCTTCCACAGCGACCCATAACCGCAGTGTTCCCCAACCGCAGTTGTAATCCAGAACCGCAGTCAACGTCAGTCACTGCCGTAGCAGTTCAAACCCGAACTGCAGTAGCTGCTACTGCAGTCAGACAGCCTGGATGAAGACGCACCCCGCCTGCTGCGCGAGCACGTTGGCGAAGATGCCGCTGGGTTGCATGATGACCCCGGGCACCATCATGGAGAGCGCCTTCTTGCGCGCGTCGGCCGGGCTGAGTTTGTCCTGCTTGGCGACCAGACTCACCATCGAGCGGAAGGCGAGATTGCAGCCGAGCGCAATGGCGCCGGCGCTGATCTGCTTGTCGAGCAGATAGTTGCTGAACGGGGCGGGCACTGGCTGCTCGCCGCCAGGGAGTGCCGGGTTGAACTTGAGAATCTTCCCGTCGTCGTCCTTGAGCTTCTCGGCTTCGCCCACGTTGTACGTGGTCCAGAACTCCTGGTTCATGGCGAGCACGATACCGTTGTGGCGCAGCACCATCACGCTCGAGAGGGCGCTCGCGGGCACCTTGAGCACATCCTTGAATTGCTGTTGCCAGATTCCTGAGCGGAGCACTCCGACGCCGCCTTCCACTTCGGGTACGTCGAACATGGCCTTGTGCGCGCCGGTAATGCGCTTCGTCCATGACGTGTCCCATTCCTCTGCTTGCTGCGACTCGTCCCACGCGGAGGCGTGGGCGCGGATGCGCGCGGCTTCAGACGGTGTCGGCGATGGCGGGGCATCGGCGGCCGACGCCACGCCTGGGAACACGGCGAACGCCGACGCTGTAAGACCTGCGTGCTTCAAGAACTCGCGACGGGCGCTGGACATACGGCGTGCTCCGGGAAAATGAAGACTGCGTGAACGTCGCATGACTCAACGATGAAATGGGAATGAAGTGTCGTTGAACCATGTGGACGGGTTGTGTTGTCAGTGCACATGATGGCGCCAGACGCGGCAAATGTCACGTCTCCGGGCGCACGCCCTCCCTCTCGCTTCCCCGACAATGCCTTTTCCTTCGCTATGTCCCCTCGCGGTCCGCCGCCTCGTAATGGTGGGGGCACTGGCGCTCCTCCCGCAGGCGACGGGCGCCCAGACGGCTCCGCCCACCGCGCCACCGGCCGCTGGCAGTGCCGCTACCGATACCTCGCAGGCTGCCGCAGTGCGGGTGTTCGTGGACTGCCAGAGCTCGAATTGCGACTTCGATTTCTTTCGCGATCAGATGCGATGGGTGAATTTCGTCCGAGACCGCCTCTTCTCCGACGTGCTGTTGCTCGTCACGTCGCTGCGCACAGGCGCGGGGGGGATTGAGTACACCATCGCCGCCATTGGCAATGACAAATACAAAGGGCGAGCCGATACGGCGGTGGTGGTCGCCGCCCCAAACGATGCACAGGATGTCGTCCGCCGCAATCTGGCGCGCACGTTTTCCCTGCTGCTGGCGCCGTACGCCGCCAAGTCGCCACTGGCCTCGCGCATCGATCTCACCTATCGCGCACCCGTGGGGGCGACCACGAACCCCAAGTCCGTAAAGGACCCGTGGAATTTCTGGGTCTATCGGGTCTCGGCCAACGGCTTCGGCAGCGGAGAGAAACGCCAGCAATTCATGAGCGGATTCCTCAACGCGAGTGCCAACCGTGTCACGGCGGCGTGGAAGGTGAACGTCGGAGCCAACCTCGGCTACGACGAAAGTCGCTTCACCCTCAGTAACGGCAGCACGTTCACCAATCTGCTTCGCAACTACGGCGGCAATACCCTTGTCGCCCGCAGCATTGGCAACCACTTCGCCGTTGGCGCAAATGTGAGCGGCAGCTACTCCGACTTCAGCAACTACCGGCTCAATCTGCGCGTCATGCCGGCGCTCGAGTGGAATCTCTTCGACTACAAGGACTTCACGCGTCGCCAGCTCACCACGTACTACGCACTCGGCGTGGGATCGTATCAGTACAAGCAGCCCACCATTTACGATCGCTACTCGGAGACACGCCCGCTGCATTCCCTCACAGTCGCGTGGAACGCGCGCCAGCCGTGGGGTTCAGTCAACTGGTCGCTCTTTGGCTCGCAGTATCTGCACAACACCCGCTTCAACAGCTACGGCACGAGCGGATTCATCGACCTGCGCATCGCGAAGGGATTGTCCATCAATGTCGGCGGCAATTACTCTCGCGTGAACGACCAGCTCTACCTGCCGCGCGGCACGCTCAACGACAACGAAATCATTGCACGTCAGCAGGCGCTGGCCACGAACTACCGCTTCTTCCTCAACTTCGGCATGAGCTACACGTTCGGCTCCATCTACAACACCATCGTCAACCCGCGCTTTGGCGGAACCCGCGGCGGGGGGCAAATGATCATGTCCTTCTGATCCTGGACTGCGGAACTGCTACTGCGGTTCGGGTTTGAACTGCCACTGCGGTGACTGACGTTTACTGCGGTTCTGGACTGCCCCTGCGGTTTGGGAACACCGCAGTTCGGGTCTCTTCGGAAGTGCCGACCGGCTTCGCCCGGTCGGCACGCGCTTGGTGGTTGGAGTAACCGCCACCGCAGTTGCAGTTACATCAACCACCAAAAAACGCGCCCGTCCGGCAAAGCCGGCGGGCGCTTCAATTTCCACCCCCACCGCAGTGTTCCCAAACCGCAGGGGCTGTCCAGAACCGCAGTAAACGTCAGTCACTGCAGTGGCAGTTCAAACCCGAACCGCAGTAGCAGTGAAACTGCGCCTATATTGCACCGCATGCCGAATATCTGGCCCACGCTGCTCGCCCTGCAGAACATGGAACCGCCCAAAGGCTATACCGGCGGTGGCATCCCCAAAGGCATCGTCATTGTTGGGGCGCTGATCCTGCTCTATTTCCTGCCCAGCATGTTGGCGCACGCGGGCGGCAAACGGCGCAAATGGAAGATTACGGCGGTCAATGTGCTGCTCGGATGGACCGTCATCGGGTGGATCGCGTCGATGCTCATGGTGTGGGCCTACGAAGCGCCCGCTGAGGACGACGCCACGGTGTGAGTGTGACGTCGCCCTTCAGGTCGACGGGCGATCAGCGCGATGACGGAGCAAACACACAGCTGCTCTTCGCCGGAATCGTGAGCGTACGCGATCCAGGGGTAGAACAGCGTTCGAGTACGTCGCGTCCCGTCACCGACACGGGCAACGCGAGCGTCGCCGGCTTCGTGTCGTTGTTGATCGCCACCACCACGGCGCCGCGCGCATACACGAACTGTTGTTCGGTCACGGCGAGCTGCTGCAGCGCGCCGGTGCGAAGGTCGGCATGCGCGGCGCGCGTGCGCAGCAACGTGTTCACATGCGACCACACCGCCTGTTGCTCCGGCGTGCGGCCACTGGCACTGAATGCGTTGGACGCGTCGGTCGTCCAGCCGCCCGGGAAGTCGCGCCGGTTGTCCGGATCCGGCCCGCCGGCCATGGCGATTTCGTCGCCGTAGTACACGAGCGGAATGCCACGCATCGTGAGCACCGTCGTGAACGCCAGCTTGAGACCATCAACGGTGGCGCCAGGTTCGCCCATGAACCGCGACACGTCGTGCAGCCCGAGAAAGGGCATGAGCGCCTGCGGGCGATCGTACAGATGATCGCGCATGAGCATCTGGGCCACACCCTTCACCGGCTTGCCGCCAATGAAGGCGTCACGGATGGGATAGTACAACGGAAAGTCGAACAGGTAGTCGACACCCGTGCGTACACCGTCGTGCGTCGTCTTGGTGCCCTCGAAGAACCGGATCATCGCCGGGTCGCCGTCGAACACTTCGCCCACTACGCGCAGCGTGGGATACTGCTTCTTGATGGCGCTCATCCAGTCACGCCAGAACTTCACCGGGACATACGGCCACGTATCCTGCCGGATGCCGTCCATCCCACTCATGCCCACCCACCAGAGGGTGTTCTGAATGATGTACCGTGAAACCTCAGGGTCGTCCTGATTGAAGTCGGGCAGAATGTTGATGAACCACCCGTCGAGCGTCGCTCGGCGCAGCGCATCGTTGGCGTAGCCGTTGGCCAACGTCCACGTCTGCCAGGTGTTGTCGGGATGAGTTGCCTGCGTGCCGTGGTACCACGTCGGCGTCGGCGCGTCTTTCACCCACGGGTGATACGGTCCGGTGTGATTGGCCACCATGTCGAGGATGACCTTGATCCCCTGTGCATGTGCCTCGTCGACGAGCGACTTGAACTCCTGCATCGTGCCGAGGTGTTCGTCGACGGCGTAGAGATCCGTCGCGCCATACCCGTGATAGCCGGTCGTAGGCTGCTTGTCGTACACCTCGAGCGTGTCGACCCCGTCGTTATTGTCGTACAGGGGGTTCATCCAGATCGCGGTGATCCCCAGCTGCTTGAGATACGGCAGCTGTTTGCGCACGCCGGCCAGATCACCGCCGTGATAGAAGCGTCCCTTGCCGCGGTCGAGAATGGCCGGTGACTTCGCGGAGCGGTCGTTGCTGCTGTCGCCGTTCGCGAAGCGGTCGGGCATGAGCAAGTACACGACGTCGTTGACGCCGAAGCCTTGAAAACGCCCAAGCGTCGGCAGTTGCGCCGATATCGTGAACGGTGCCTGTACACTCCCTCGCGACGTACGCAACGTGAGCGGGTAGCTCCCCGCCTTCGTGCTCGGTGCAATACGCACATCGACGAACGCATAGGTGCCCTGGGCATTCACCGAGACTTGGCCGCACGCCAAGCGCGGACACTCCACGCGCGCACCCGCCAGATGCTGGCCGCGAATGAGTACGCGCACCGGATTGATCGAGTGGTTGGCCCACCAGTTGGGCGGCTCCACCTTCTCCACCGTCGGCGCCTGCGCGCCGAGTGAGAACGCGGGCGCAACGGCCATGGCCAGCCTCGCCGCCCACGAGCGCAACGTCACAGCACTCATGTCAGGTTGTCTCCGCCGGCACCTGCACGCGCAACACGAGCAACGCCGCAAGCGCCATGAAGGCACCACCGGCAACGACCGCCGCCATGCGGTTGTTGTCGAGCATTGTATTCATCACCCACCCGAAGCCCAGTGACGCCACGATCTCGGGGATGACGATGAAGAAGTTGAACAACCCCATGTACACCCCGATACGATGCTTCGGGAGCGACGTGGACAACATGACGTACGGCATGGAGATCGTGCTCGCCCACGCAATACCAACACCCACCATGGAGAGCAGCAAGAGATTCGGTGACGTAATGATCGACACGCTACCCAATCCCGCTGCACCGGCCAGCAGGCAGAGCATGTGTGTCGTACGCGGTCCGAAGCGCTTGGACAGATGCGGCAGGAAGAACGAGAAGAGGAAGGTGACCGCCGAGTAAGCGCCGAAGCAGACGCCGCCCCACTCGACCCCCTGCTGATAGCGCGGGTCACTCGTGTCGGTGGCACCGAAAATGTTGGTGGCGACCGCCGTGCCGAAGTACAGCCACATGCAGAACAGGCCGAGCCACGTGCACACCTGCACCAACGCGAGCTGCTTCATGGTCGTCGGCATGGCCTTCGCCGCCGACACGATGTCGCGAATGCCTGCGGCAATGCCAGCCGTTGCCGCCTTCTCGCGCTCGAATGCCGCAAGGTCCTCGGGGGGCTTTTCCTTCGTGGTGAGCACCGTGTACATCACCGCCCCGAAGAAGGCGAAGGCCCCGACATAGAACGACAGTC
>CANGXD010000006.1 GCA_947457545.1 Gemmatimonadaceae bacterium | reverse complement strand
TCATTGGCTATGGACGCGTCGGGCGCACCATTGGCGAAGCCTTTCAGCGCATCGGCGTGCCATTCATTGCCATCGATCAGGACCGCCGCGTCGTCGACGCCATGCGCACGCTGGGTGTGACGGCCGTATACGGTGACGCCACGCGCCCCGGTATTCTCGAGCACGCACGTCCGGAGTTTGCACGACTGCTCGTGGTTGCCTCACCCGACCCGTATCACGCGCGGCACATCATCGAACTCGCGCGCGCCAAGAACGCGGACATCGACATCATCGTGCGCACACACGCCGATACCGAGCAGGAATTCTTTGAGCGGCTCGGTGTGAGCAAGGCGCTCATGGGTGAGCGTGAACTCGCGTTCGGTATGGCGTATCACAGCCTTCGGTCCGTCGGCTGTGACGACGATCGTGCGGACGACGTAATTCAACAGCTGCGCGGCGGTGGACGCATGCACACGCGTGAGTTCACGTCGATGATGATGCCAACCGCGACACCGCCGCGCTAAACGGCGATGATCCCTGGCTTGCCGTGTGTGACGCGCCACGAACTCGAGGTCGTCACCGGTGCATCCGGCTTCTCCACGAACGCCACGCTGCGATAATCGGTAGTCCAACTGTCGGCGTTGACCGTGCACTTGAAGTAGCCACGGCGATTTTCGAACCACTTGAGGTGCGGGTTCTCGCTCTTCATCGCGTCGAGGCGCTGTGGCGCGACCACTGCACCGTTGCCACCCGACGAGATACTCGTGCCCACGAATTCCGCCGCCACGATGGGTTTGTCGGGACGCGAAAAATCACTGTGCAGTTCGTTCACCCAACTCGTGTGAATGTCACCGGTGAGCACCACGGTACGATTGGGGGCGCGCTTGGCGACTTCGTTCAACAGTCGGTCGCGCGCAACCGGGTAGCCGCTCCACTGATCCATCGAGACGCGCACGTCGGCGCCCGGCGCGGCATCATAGGGTGCCATCATGATCTGCTGCGCCAACACCTGCCAGTGTGAGCGCGACGCACCGAGTCCGTTGGTGAGCCACTGCTCCTGGGCGGCTCCGAGCAAGCCGCGACGCGGGTCGCGCGCGGCATCGCACATGAGCTGCGTACCGTCGTTGCACGCCTGATCATCGCGATACTGGCGCGTGTCGAGCACCCAGAAGCGGGCGAGCGCCCCCCAATTGATGCTGCGCGTGATGTTGAGATCCGCCCACGACGGCGCACGCGGCACGGTCACCGGCTGGTGCTCCCACCAGGCCTGATACGCGGCCGCACGACGGGTACGCATTTGCTCGACGCTTTCGAACCCGTTCTCGCCAACCAGTCCCGCGTAGTTGTTGTCGACTTCGTGATCGTCCCAGGTGACCACCCACGGACAGCGTGCGTGCGCGGCCTGCAAATGCGGATCGGTCTTGTACTGCGCGTAGCGGCGGCGGTAATCGTCGACGGTGCGAATTTCGAGACCGGCGTGCGTCCGCACCGTGCGCGGGTTGCCGGCGTATTCGTAGATGTAATCGCCAAGATGCGTCACGAGGTCGATCTCTTCGCGCGCGAGGTGGCCGAGTGCGGTGAAGAGTCCTTGCTCCCAGTGCTGGCAGGAGGCTACGCCGAGCGAGAGCGGAGTGAGCGAGCCCTCGGCGGGCGCAGTCCGGAATCGTCCCACGCTGCTGGTGGCCCCGCCCGACTGGAATCGATAGAAGTACCAGCGATCGGCGGGGAGGCCGTCGAGATTGACGTGCACGCTGTACGACAGCTCCGGTGCCGCAGTGGCCGTCCCCTTTTTCACGATCTTGGTGAAGCCGTCGTCGTCCGCGACTTCCCAGGTGACGGTCGTGCGTAACCCGTCCATTCCTCCCTCGGGTTCGAGGGGGCGTGGGGCGAGGCGCGTCCACAGTACGCCGCCGGAGGCGGTGGGATCGCCCGACGCGACCCCCAACTGGAACGGGTCGTCGGCAAAGCGGGGGCGGCTGGTCACGCGCCACACGTTGGGGACGACGGCGCAGAGCGCGGCGTAGCGGGCGAGGTCGGAAACAAAGAGTCGACGGTCCATGCCATAGCCTACCGCTCCTCAAAGAAAACGCGAGCGGCATCACCCTCGAAAAATGGCGAAAACCAAAATCTGTACCGACGCGTTACCTCCCCATGACAACACCCATCACGTCCTCCCGCGCCGGCTTCGGCGCTCTGACCTACGCGCGGTCACGACTGTATCTCGGCATCTCCGGCGTGGGCACCGCCGTGCTCGCTGCCGGCTGCCTGCTGGCGTTCGATATTCCCTCGGCGGGTTTCCCAGCCACCACCGAGACATCGCTTGCACGCTCCATGTTCGCGGTGGGGCTGTTCTTTCTGTTGGTGTTCGGCCTCTTCTTTCTGTTCGATTTGGTAGGCGGGGCGTGGGTCGTTCGGCGCCGCGACAATGCCCCGAGCTGGTTCGGAACCTGGGTTCGAGGCGTCGCGGTCCAGTGGGTCGTATGGATGCTGACGGGGACCGCGCTCATGGTCGCGGCGCGCAGTGGTGGTGTGCTGGCCGCGGTGCTGGTGTTCGTGGGCGTGCAGATCCTGCTGGCGCAGTTCCGGGGGCCGCTGGCGCGTGTGATTGCCCGCCTGGAACGCGTCCCGATGCCGCCGGTGGTGGCCCAGGCGGCCGAAAAAGCCGGCATTCCGGCGGCGCGGGTGCAGGTGCTGGATACGGCCGACGAGGGGTTCGTTGGCGGGTGGAGCGGGGTGCTACCGGGCACGCTCGTAGTGCCACGTCGCTGGGCCATGTTGCCGGTCGACGTGCTCGCGGCGCAGTTGGCGCGTCGCCAGTTGATTGCCACCACCGGCGCACACACGCGCGGCGTCTCGGGCGCCCTGGCCTGGAATACGGCGGGGTTGGGGGTGGTGCTGCTCGCCACCGCCGCCTCGCCCGCCACGGCCGCCGGCTTGGTCACGATCATGGCGGGAATGACGCTGTGGGCCTTCGCGGGCGTGCTCGTGCTGCCCACGCCATCTCGCGCGGCGGTGTACGCCGCCGACCGTAGCGCCGCCACCGTGCACAGTGTCGCTCAGGTACGCACCGGCATCGAACTGCTCGACAAGTGGCAGGACGACGAACCCACGCGCGCACAAAATGTCGAGCGCATTTTTCATCCGGTCCCGTCGCGTGCCAACCGTATTGCGCGGCTGTCAGGTACCTCGTCACCGCTTGGTGCTGTGCACGCCCATCATCTGGCGCGGCACGCCCTATGGATGAACTGGGGAGCGCTCACGCCGCTCTCGCGTGCGGTGCACTGCAATGTGGGACGCCCTGCGCTGTGGGCGATGTTGCCGGGAGACTGACGCGGTACATTCTCCGGCATGACGAACGACGCATGACGAACGACGCGCAGCCGGACCTCGGCCCTGCGGTGAAATTCCCGCCACCGGCCCTCTTTGTGGCCGGGCTGGGCGCGGGCGTTTTGATCGACCGCGTGATTCCCGCCGGCTGGGTGCCGTCGGGTCACCGCCTTTGGGAACTGCTTGGCGTCGCGCTCGGCGTCGTCGGGCTGGCGGTGGTATACACGGGAATCATTTCCTTTCGCCGGCATCGCACGGCGGTGTACCCAAACCGTCCCGCGTCGACGCTGGTGGCGAGCGGCGTGTACGCGCACACACGCAATCCCATGTACGTGGGCATGACCACGTTTTACGTTGGCGGCGTGTTGCTGTTGCACTCGGTCGGTGCGTTGCTGCTGCTCCCGGTCGTACTGCGCCTGTTGTTCGTGCACGTCGTGCAACGCGAGGAAGCGCATTTGCGCGCCGCCTTTCCGGAGGAGTACGCGCGCTATTGCGCGACGGTGCGCCGATGGCTGTGATATTCCTGTTTTTGAAATAAGCCCGCACTGGAAAACGTTAAGCGGTACGGCCGTTAAGATTCTGTTAAGGTGCTGTGGTCGCGCCCGTTGGCGGCTTGTCCCAAGCGTGACTAGCGAGATTTTTCCACGTTCCATGCGTTCGTTGCGCACTCTCGCCCCTCTCTTGTGACTACTCGTCACGCGTCTGTTTCGGTCGTCATCCCCACCCTCAACGAAGCAGACCGCCTTCCGGCGTGTCTCGCATCGGTTCTGTGGGCCGACGATGTCATCGTCGCCGATGCCGGATCGACGGACAACACCATCGAGATTGCGCGGCGTTTTGGGGCTCGGGTCATCGAATCGTGCGGTCCGACCATCGGCGCGCAGAAGAACGCGGGCATCGATGTGGCGCGTCACCCGTGGATTCTCTCCATCGACGCCGACGAGCGGGTGACTCCCGAGTTGCAGGCGGCCATCACGAGGGCCGTCGAGGCGCCTGTGGCGGCCGCATACCGCGTGCATCTGCGCAACCGCTATCTGGGAGCGTCGTTCGATCGCGGTGGGTGGGCGCGTGACTATCATGTGCGACTCTTTCCCAGCGTCCATCGCTGGACGACGCACAAGGTGCACGAGCGCCTCGACGTCGATGGTCCGGTCGCCACGCTCGCCGGTCGGCTCGAACACGAGTCGTATCGCGACCTCGCGCATCAGCTGGAGAAGGCGGTCCGCTATTCGGTGTGGGGCGCCGACGATCTGCGTCATCGCGGCAAGCGGGTGCGCGCGTCGCAGCTGCTGCTCAACCCGCTGTGGCGCTTCGTCAAGACGTACGTGCTCGAAGGCATGTGGCGCGAAGGGTGGCATGGCTTCGTCTTCTGCATGGTGCACGCCTGGTGTGCCTTCAGCAAATACGCGCTGCTATGGGATGCCGAACGCAAGGCCAACACCGTGTCGTACGCGCACAACGGGGCGTCGCACAAAACCGCAGACGCGTCCGCCCTCATCGACCTCGCCGAGGACGGGCCTTTCGTTCAGCGGGCATAAGGGCGCATGCGCGTCCCTATCCTCTGTTATCACCGCATCGAAACGCCACCGGCGGGCGCGGCCCATGACACGAACTTCGTAACGCCGGCACTCTTCGCGGGCCATCTGACGAGCCTGCATCGTGCGGGGTTTACGGGCGTGACGGTGCGCGACCTGTTGGCGTGGCAACGTGGCGAACGACTGCTCCCGGCCAAGCCCATTGCCATCACCTTCGACGACGCGTACGCCAGTGTGGTGACGCACGCCGTGCCCGCACTCGATGCGTACAAGTGGCCGTGCTCGGTGTTTGCCGTGTCCGGTTACGTGGGCGGCCACAACGTCTGGGATCCGAACGCTCCGCCGGCCACGCTGCTCGACGCGACCGCGCTGCGCGGTCTCCTTGCTGCTGGCCACGACATCGGTGCGCACACCCGGCACCACCGTCGAGTGCGCGGACTCGACGAGCCGGACGCGATGGAAGAGTTGTCCGGTGCCAAGCACGATCTGGAGCGGTTGCTGGGCGTCGCGTGCGAGAGCGTGGCGTTCCCGTATGGCTCGCACGATCCGGACACACTCGCGCGCGTGCAGCGGGCGGGATACCGGGGCGCGCTCACGCTCAAGCGTTGGGCCAATGGCGCGCGCACCAATCCCTATCGACTGGGACGCATGAGCGTGGGCGGTCCGCTGCCGCCGTGGAAGCTGCGCGCCAAGCTCACCAAGATGTTCTTCACCCCGTCGTTTTCCTGACCGACCATCCTTCTTCCGACGAAGCCGTCCTCATGAGTGAACAGCACCCCACCGATACGCCGGTCATCGGCGCCGACAGCTCTGCGTTGCCGCTCACGGCCCGCCTCACGCGCGGTGTCCGCAAAGCGCTGGGCGTCGACCGCGAGAGCCGCTGGAATCGCGAGTACACCGAGGGGGGCTGGGACTGGTTGCGCAACATCGACGAACTGGCGCACCACTGCGTGTTGGCCGGCTATGTCAGCTACCTCAAGCCGGGTGGCAGCCTGCTCGACGTGGGCTGCGGCGAGGGCGTCTTTCAGGAGCAGCTGCGCGGCGCGGCGGGCCGGTATCTTGGCGTGGATTTCGAAGCGCCCATTCAGAAGGCGGCCCACAAGAACAATGCGAACACGCGCTTCGTGGTCGGCGACATGAATGAGTTCACCACGACCGAACGCTTCGATGTCATCGTGTTCAACGAAAGCATCTACTATCTGCACGACACGCAGAAGGGATTGCAGCGCTACGAGCAGTTCCTCAACCCCGACGGGGTCGTGTTGATCTCCATGCATGGCAAGGAGCGCAACGATGCCATCTGGGCCGAGGTACACGCGCGCTACACGGCGCTCGATGAAGTCACGATGGTGAACAAGCGCGGCGTGAAGTGGACCACCAAGGCGCTCGTGCCTCCCAACGGTCAGTTCACGCTGCCACCGCAGGCGCCGTAAGCGGCGAGCCATCGGGCTTGGCCACGAACACCCAGACCGACTTCGAGCGCACCGAGTAGTACATGCGTACCAGCACGCGGCGCGGCGACGGCGCGCAGGTGAACGTGAATGAAAACGTCTCATCCAGCTTCTCGTCGCGCACGCCATCCTGAAATCGGTCGAAGAAGGCCGGAATCCGCGCTCCCGGGCATACATCCTGGAAGAAGTCCTGGCCCAACGGGCGGGGAATGCTGCCCGCCTGCTCGCGTTCCGTGCGGTTGTAGCTCAGGACCGCGCCGGTGGGATCGAGTTGAATGATGCCGTAGGGGATAGCGTCGAGTTCCTCGACCGTCAGGCGGTCGAGGAATGGCGCGAGAATGCGGGTGGTGGTGTCGAGGGGCATTGGACGGTGACGCGGGACCACATCCGGTGGGGGCGGCGTGGTCGACATCGACCGACGGGACGGCCCCCAGAAATGAGGGTCGGCCCCTCCGAGGTACGACTTTAGTCCTAGGACCACACAATTCGTCCCTAGGGTGCCAACCTCGTTGCCCGGAGCGCCACCGCCCCCCACATTCCCGCCTCATGGTACCTGTCTTCTCCCGCCTCCTGTCCCCGGTGACCCCCGCATGACCATTTCATGGATCGACTGGGTCATCGTCCTGATCACGATTCTGGTCTGCTTCGTGCCCGCGCTCTTCCTGGCCAAGCGATCGGGGTCGAGCACCACCGAATTCTTCGCCTCCGGCCGCTCTGTCCCCTGGTGGCTCGCCGGCCTGTCCATGGTCGCCACGACCTTCTCCTCCGACACCCCCAACTGGGTGACGGAGCAGGTGCGACGCTACGGCGTGGCGGGCAACTGGCAGTGGTGGGCCTTCGTGCTCACCGGGATCGCCACGGTGTTCTTTTTCGCGCGCCTCTGGCGCCGCTCGGGCGTGCTCACCGACCTCGAGTTCTACGAGCTGCGCTACTCCGGCAAGGAGGCGTCGCTCGTGCGCGGGTTCCGCGCGGTGTACCTCGGCCTGTTTTTCAACTGCTTCATCATGGGCATGGTGACGCTGGCCGCCTGCAAGATCGCCAACATTCTGTTCGGGCTCTCGCCGTGGCAGACGATTCTGCTGACCGGCGTGCTCAACGTGGTGTTCGCCGCGCACTCGGGGCTGTGGGGCGTGCTCGTCATCGACATGATTCAGTTCTTCATCAAGATGACGGCTGTGTTTGCTGCGGCGTGGTTCTCGCTCGTCGAGGTCGGCCGCCGCTTGGGGAACGACGCGAACGGCTGGTTGGGGCTCAAGTTGCTCGTCGAGCGACTCTCCACGTTGCAGGTGGTGCAGGGCGCTGGTGACGCGCAGCCGGTCATGTCGACGCAGAACGGCACCGGTCAGCCCATTCTCGACATGATGCCGAACTTCAGCATGTCGGATTTGGCGCTCATGATTTTCATTCTGCCCATCGCCATCAGCTGGTGGGCCAACTGGTATCCGGGCGCAGAACCGGGCGGTGGTTCGTACATCGCGCAGCGCATGCTTGCCTCCAAGTCCGAAAAGGACTCGTTGGGTGGTACGCTGTTCTTCAACATTGCGCACTACGTCCTGCGCCCGTGGCCGTGGATCATCACGGCACTCTGCTCGATCATCGTCTACCCTGATCTCGCCTCCATCAAGGCGGCGTTCCCCACGGCCGACCCTACCCTCATTGGGCACGATTCGGCGTTCCCGGCCATGCTCAAGTTTCTGCCGGTGGGCTTTGTTGGGCTCATGATCGGTGGACTGCTCGCCGCGAATTCCTCGACGATTCTCACGCACCTCAACTGGGGGTCGTCGTATCTGGTGCACGACTTCTATCGCCGCTTCGTGCGCAAGGATGCACCGGACTCGCACTACGTGAATGCCGGACGCGTCTTGACGGTCGTGCTGTATGTCTTTGCGGCGCTCCTCAGTCTCACGATGAGCTCCGCGCAGCAGGCGTTTCAGGTGTTGCTGTCCATCGGTGCGGGCACGGGCCTGCTGTACATCGCGCGATGGTTCTGGTGGCGCGTCTCGGCGTGGTGTGAAATCGTGGCCATGGTCGTGTCGCTGGTCACGTCACTCGCCGTGCCACGTCTCATGCCCGGCGCCGACTTTGCCACGACCACGATCGTGCAGGTGGGCATCACGACCTTGGCGTGGCTCATTACCGCCTTCGTTGGACCGCAGACGGACCGCGCGACGCTGCTCAGCTTCGTGCGCAAGGTGAAACCCGCCGGGCCGGGATGGACCGCGCAACGCGCCGAAGCGGGCATCAGCGATCGCGAAGTCGCCGAAGAGAATCGCATCGGCACGTCGATGATCGGGTGGGTGTCCGGCTGCGTCGTGATCTGGTCGTCGCTCTTCGCGATCGGCAACTTCCTCTACGCGTCGGGCGATCCGTCGCGCGTGGCGGACGCGTGGATCCTCACGGGCGTCTTCGCGGTGAGCGGCCTGGTGTTGTTGAGCGTAACCAGAAAGCTGTGGGCGGCGAGCGAGGGGTAACACCGCGGTTGCTGCGTTACTGCCGTCTGTAGTTTCTGCCGTCTGCGTTCTCGGCGCGATGCTGCGGTATCGCGCCGAGACGGGCAGACGGCAGCCACACAGATGGCAGGGGCGGAGTGGCCTGCTTACGGCGCCCGTTTCTTTCCGCCGGCCAGCGAGCGGTAGTACTCCTCGACCATCTGGCGGTATTCCGCGGGCGCACTCGTCCGCGCGCCAACCGCGGGGCGACCTTCCGCGCTGCCGGCCACGGCGCGATAGAGCGAGAACTCGAAGTCCTTGAGCCGTTCGACCAGCGCGCTCTGGAGCTGCTCTACGCCTTTGGGATCGCCAAAGCCGCCGCTGTTCTCGAACTCGCGCATCGCCTGAATGGCCCGATCGAGATCTTGCGTGCCGACGCCCTGCGCGGCGGCGTCACGGCGCACCTCTTCGGCGCTCTGCCTGCGCATGCGCATTTCCCGTGCGAACTGCTCAGCGTCGGCGCGCGTGACCCCGGTAGGCATCGCACCTCCACCACGTCCCATCTGATTGCCAGGCTGTCCACCGGGACGCGCCGCGCCTTGTGCCGCACCGCCGCGTGCGCCCTGTTGCCCCTGTTGGCCCTGGCCCTGCTGGCCCTGCTGGCCCTGCTGGCCTTGCTGGCCTTGCTGGCCTTGCTGGCCCTGCTGGCCCTGCTGGCCCTGCTGGCCTTGCTGTCCCTGCTGTCCCTGCGCGCGTTGCGCCACGCGTTCGCGCAGCGATTCCATCCCCGACACGAGATCACGCGTGCGCTCGAGTGTGCGTTCCTGCCCGCGTGACGCCGACTCGCCCTGCAACGCCCCGGACGCGCTGCGGAGACGTTCCGACACGTCGCGCAGATTCTCGCCGATCTGATTCTCGAAGGCCTCGGCGTACTCCGCGCTGCCGCTTCGCGCGACCTGCTTGGAGAAGTCGATCTTGTCCGCAAGGCGCGTTTCGCGAATGGCATCGGCGGCGCCGGCAACTTGGCCGGCGGCCTTGGGCTGCTCGCGCCGCGCTGCACGCGACAGTCTGTCGGCAGCACTCTCCAGCTGACGCACATCGGCACTGAGCTTGTCCTTCTGCTGCGAAAGCTGCTGCTGACGCTGTGCGCGCTCGCCGGCCGATGCGCCCTGCATCTCCTTCACGCTTTCCGCAATCTGCTGCTGACGTGCCTCGAGATCGCGCGCCTTGTCGGCGAGCTCCTGGATGCCGCGCGTGGTGCCCGATGCCCGCGCCCCCTCCAGGTTGCGCGCCGCTCTGTTCAACTCCTCGAGCGCCGCGCTGCCTTGCGCCGACGACCCGGTCGCCGCGCGGCGCATGTTGTCGGCCGCCTGCTGCAACTGCTGCGCGGCACGCTGCAGCTCCTGGTTGTTTTCCTCGCGCGCCAACCGCTCGAGGCGGCGCGCTTCTTCTTCGGCCTGCCGCGCCAGCTCACGCTGTGCACCGCTCGCATTGTTGCCGCCGCTCGGGCTCCCCGAAGACGAACGTCCCGCCGCACCGGATGATGCACCGCCAGACGACGCGCCGCCGGCAGACGACCCCGACGCGCCACCGTCCTGTGCCATTCGCTGCCGCATGGCTTCTGCCATGCGCTGCATCCGTTCGTTCTCCTGCTGCTGACGACTCGCCAATTGACGCAACCGGTCGAGCGTTTCGTCGACCTGAGGCTGCGCGCCGTCCTGCGCACGCTGCTGCTGCACCGTCTCGTACTGGTTGCGCTGTTTGTCGTTCTGCAACTCGAACAGGTCGGCGAGATCTTCTGCACGCTGCTGCCCACCCCCGCCGCCTCCGCCACCACCACCACCGCCGCCCATCTGCACCTGCACATCGCGATACAGCGCCTCGGCACGCTGCAGCCGCTGCAGGGCGCGCTGTTCCGGCCCCAGAGCGTCGTTACCGCGCACCAGCCCCAGTTGCTCCTCGGCGCTCTTGAGCTCGACGGTGGCTTGCTGCAGTTCGGCGCGAATCTTCGCGAAGTTGGTGTCCTGCGCGGCCACGCCTCGTTCGGCCAAACGCTTCACCAGCTGATCGACGTCCTCGCGCAAACGCCCTTCGGCAATCGCCAGCGTCGTCATGTTTTCGCGACGCTGCTTGGCATTCGTGGCCGCACTGTCGCGCAACCAGTTGAAGGTGCCCGCCACCACTTCACGCTGACGCGCGACGAACCCGTCGGGCGAATCGCCTTGCGGTTGACCACCACCACCCTGCTGCTGCTGCTGCGCGCGTTGGTCCGATTGCCGATAATCCTTCCCGAAGGGACGCACTTCGAGAAAGTAGACGTCGCTGCTCCCCACGAGCCCCGCACCATCCTTGGCGACCGCGTGGTACGCCACCAGGTCGCCGGGCTGCAGCGACATCTCCTCGAGAAAGAGCGTGTGTGCACCGCGCGTGTCGCGCGGGCGACTCGATCCACTCGCGATCGTCACCCGCTTCTCGTCACCGCCGTTGACGCGATAGCGCAGCTCGAGCGAGCGCACTCCCAAGTCGTCCGACGCCTGTACGGCAATCGTGACTTCATCGGTGTTGCTCACCTTGGTATCGCGGCCGGGCTCCTCGATGCGCACGATGGGCGCGCGGTCGGGAATGGCATCGACCACGTACTCCACGCCGCCCGCCACCACCGTGCCGTCGGCGGTGGAGAGATCCACGTGATAGAAGCCGCTCTTCTGCACCGTGAAGCGCCCCACGACCGTGCTGTCGCTCTCGCGCGCCATCGCCACCGTACGACCATCGTCGAAACGGAGTGTGCCGCCGGCGACGGCGCGCGTCACCTTGGCGCGTACGACCACCGTCGTTCCAACGACAGCCGCCAGGTCGCCCGTGTCTTCAATGTGCTCGGCGGGCAATCCGCTGTACGACGGGAACTGCAGGTCGAGCGACACGCGCGAGACGGCCGGCAGATCGTTCACCGTGAGTGTGAAGATCGCAGAGCGCACCTCGGCCGACTCCACGTAGTACTCAGTGCGCTGCACGATGTCGAACAACCGCGAACCGAAACGCGACGAATCCGCGTCGGGGGCCATCGGCAGACGCTGCCATTCGCCCGCACTGTCGCTCCGGAACACGAGCTCCGCATTCGACGCCGCAAAGCCCACCAGCGCCGCTTCCACCTCGATGGCGCCGCCACGCGGGACGCTCGTGTTTCCGGGCGTTACGCTAAGCATACGGACCGGTACCGCGGCTTGTGCGGTGCTGTACGGCACGAACAGCAACCGGGCCACATCGCGCACTGCCTGCGGCCCGAAGAACAACAGCAGCGCGGCGCCAGCGGACACACCGGCAAACGCCTGTCCCGCGCGAATCATGCGAGGCCGCTCGAGCGCCATGTGCGCTTCGAGCGGGCGAATGGCCGCCGCCGCACGTGACATGAGTCGCGCCGACAGCGATGGTGACGGACGCTCATGTTCCGGGAGCTGCGCTTCCTGCACCGCGGTGAGGAGTGCCTGCTTGAGCGATGGTTCCCGCTCCTCGACGTACAAGGCAAACCGCTCATCCGAAGCGCGACGCAGCAATGGCACAAACAGGCCATATACCAGCGCGCCGGCAACCACCATGTAACCGAATGCGCGCGCGATGACGGGGCCGGTAGCGCTTCCGTCGGTCAATCGCATCACCACCAGTGCCGCCACTGTGGCCAGCACGACCGCGACGGCCAACCAGACGAGTGATTCGAGCAACACGCGCAGACGCCACTGCCGACGCAGGGCAGCCAACGTGGTGAGCAACTGCCGATCGGGGCTCATGCGTAGTGCTCCGGCTTGCTGGGAACGCACATGGGATAGCTCACAGTGGACTTCACGACTGACTCCGCGCCTGTGACACGATACGACGCGCCGTACCACGGCGACCGCGTGTGGCGACAAATGTTTCCAGCACCAACAGCAACAGCGCGGCCAGCAAGAGCAAGCGCCATGGAGACTGTCGACGTTCGAGTTCCTCGTCGGACTGCGGTGCGTCGGCGGCGCGGCCCGAGCTGTCCGCGCCGGTCTGCACGCCAAGCAACAGCTCGGCGGTGTCCATTGGCGTGAGGACTGACTCCGACGTGGGCACATTCACGGCGAGCACACTGACCGCATCGCCACCAACACGTTCGGCGTACGCGCGGTACACGCCGGCGTCGGTTAGTGGAATCGCGGTGCCCTGCGAATCGGCCACCGGACGAATGAGTGATCCATCGGGTGCTTCTACCACTGGCGACGCAATGGCACGCGAGAGCGCCCAGCGCTCACCCGTGGTGCGCCAGAGCGGCGTCGCGTCACGCCCGGACGCGTGCATGACCAGCTGTCGCACGAACGGGAGAAACGCGGGCTGCAGCGGGAAGTCTCCAGCATTGTTGTCGAGCGGCAGTGCCAACACGAGCACCCGTCCCTGACCGACGCGTCGCTCGACCACTGCAGGGAGCCCATCATCAAACCGTGCCAGGACATCGCCTTCGGGCGCAGCGTCGAGCCGAGCGTATCGGAAGAGGCGTACCGCGCCGAGGGCATCGGGTACCTCGCGAAAGGGCGCGAAGAGCGGGTGCTCCGTGCGGACATCGCGCAGCGTGCCACCACGATCACTCAGGCGGTCAGCGTTGCCGGCCACCGTCGCCGGAATGAGCGGAGACAGGCTGCCGCGGCGAGCCCCAAGCCGTCGACCAACGACGACCACCGCACCGCCGCCGGCTTCCAGCCAAGGGGTAATGCTGCTCCCGGGCACGGCGTCCCAATACACCATGACACCAGTGCGCGCCGAGGGGGCCGCTGCGCTCGCATCGCGTGTCAGCTGGACCGACGGCGCGCGTCCGATGTCGAGTGCGCGCTCGAGGAACAGCGTTTCGGCGCCACCGTTGATGAGCGTCACTCGCAGGTCATCGTCGCGGGGCACTACGGCCACCAGCGTGTCGTCTGCGGCGAGCGCATCCGGCGACAGTGAGAGTTGCACCGCCACGGCACCTTCCGGCGCCGGCACCGGCGCAAACGTGACGACCGTTTCTCCGGTTGGGGCAAGGGTGACCGGTTGTGTGGCGGCTTCGCGTCCATTGAGCACGAGGCGCACCGTGCGCTCCTGCGGCGCCGTTCCCCCGTGACGCTGCAGGCGCGCCTTCACCGCAAGTAGCGTCCGCTCGCCACTCACCACGCGTCGCGCATCGATGGCGTGTACCGTGCTGTTCTCCCAACGTTCAGGACCAACGGCGATGCCTCGCACCGATACGCCGGTTGGGAGTTCCACGCCCGCAACCCCCACGGCGCCGGACCGTTGCAGGTCGGATATGACGACGATCTGTGCCGCGGCAAACGGCGCATCGAGCAGTTGTTGTCGTGCGACGCGCAGCGCTGGCGCGAGGCGGGTACCGCGTGCCCGCGGTGACAGGCTCGCCAGCGAAGCGACGGCCGCGGCTTTGTCGGTGGTCAGACGCTGACGTGTTTCTGCCATATCGTCGTACACCACGATCGCGACACGATCGTTGTTGCCAAGTGTCGCGATCACGGCGCGCGCCGAATCGAGTGCGCGGGGCCACGTGCCCTCGTAGCCCATGCTCAGTGAGCGGTCGACGAGCAGGACCACGGCGCGGCTTCGGGCATCGCCCGCACTCGCGCGCTGCGATCGGAAGAGTGGGCGCGAGAAAGCAAAGACGAGCAGCGCCAGCGCCGCGAGACGCAGCAGCAGGAGCGGCCAGTCGCTGACCCGCTGCCGCTGTTCGGTGCGGATAGTCAGCTTCTCGAGGAACATCAGCGACGGGAACAGCTGAGGCTTGTCGCGATCACGGTGGCGCAAGTGCAGCAGCAGCGGCACGGCCAGTGCGGCCATGGCGGCGAGAAACGCCGGGACGAGGAATCCCATCGTCAGCGCACCCGGCTGCGCGACAGCCGCGCGTCGAGATAACTGTGCAGCGCGCGATCGAGTGGCTCGCTGGTGTCGAGGCGCACGTAATCAGCGCCGGCTGCGGTGAAGCGCGACTGCAGCGCCTCATGGTGTGCCGTCACGAGCGCCTTGTACTTGTCGCGCAAGGCCGCCGGCTTGAGTGGAAGCAGCGCGCCGGTCTCGGCATCCTCGAACGTCGTGTCGTCGTCGCCGGGCAAGTCGCGTTCGCTCGGATCGACCACGTGGAACACGATGACATCGTGCCCGTGCATGCGCAGCGCGTCGACAGCGCGCCCCACGGCGTCGGGCTGCTCGTAACAATCGCTCACCAGCACCAGAATGCCGGCACGCTGCGAGAGCAGTCCCACCTTCTCGAGCGACGTGATCAGCTGGCTTGGCCCGCCAGCCTTGGTCGCCGCCAGCGTGTGCAGCATGCGCTGCAGATGCCGTACCGACGGCGGGATGACGTCGACGAGCTCCTGTGTGAACGTCGCCAGTCCAACGCGGTCACCCTGCGTTTTGGAGAGCCAGGCCAGACTGGCGGTCAGCATACGCGCGTACGCGAACTTCGTGACCGTGCCGCTGCCGTAGTTCATGCTCCCAGAGGTGTCGACCGCGAAGAGCACGCTCGCATTGGTGTCGGCGTCGTACTCCTTGATGTAGAACCGGTCGGTGCGACCGTACACACGCCAGTCGATGCGCCGAAGGTCGTCCCCCGGCTGATACGACCGATGTTCCGCAAAGTCGAGCGACGACCCTTTGCGCATGGAACGATGCTGACCGTGCATGAAGCCGTCCACGACGGTACGCGCCAATAGCGCGAGATCGGAGATCTTCGCGAGCAGCGCAGGGTCGAGAAAGGCAGCCGGAGCAGCGGACACAGGAGATACCGGTCAGAGCGAAGACTTGGGCACGGACACCGATTCGAGCAGGCGCGCCACCATGCTGTCGGTGGTGACCTTTTCCGACTGCGCCTGAAAGTTCACGAGCACACGGTGACGCAGCACCGGGCGTGCGAGTGCCTTGACGTCATCGAAGCTGGCGCTGGCGCGCCCCTGCAACAGCGCCCGCGCCTTCGCGCCCAGCACCAGCGCCTGCGCCGCGCGAACGGATGCGCCGTAGCTCACATACTGCTTCACGTAATCCGGGCTTCCCACGTCGGTGGGACGCGTGCAGCGCACGAGCTTTACCGCGTAGCGTGTGACCGCATCGGCAATAGGCAGCCGGCGCACCACGCGCTGGTACGCCAGGATCTCCTCCTTCGACACCACTGGCTGCACGGCCTCCGGGGGGAGCGCCGTAGTCGCCTTGACGACGGCGACTTCGTCTTCTTCCGGCAGATAGTCGAGCATTACCTCGAGCATGAAGCGGTCGAGCTGCGCTTCCGGCAATGGATACGTCCCTTCGAGTTCGATGGGGTTCTGTGTCGCAAACACGAAGAACGGTTTGTCGAGCTCGTAGGTGCGCCCCTGAACAGTGACGCGCCGCTCCTGCATCGCCTCGAGCAACGCCGCCTGTGTTTTGGGCGGCGTGCGGTTGATCTCGTCGGCGAGCAGCACGTTGGCGAACACCGGTCCCGGCATGAACGCCAGGCGTCGCTGCCCCGTGGCCGGATCATCCTGAATGACATCAGTGCCCGTGACGTCACTGGGCATGAGGTCGGGGGTGAACTGGATACGCGAGAACTTGAGATCGAGCGCGCGTGCAAGCGTCGAGATGAGCAGCGTCTTTGCCAATCCCGGCACGCCAACGAGCAGGCAGTTGCCGCCCGCGAACAGCGCAACCAGCGCCTGTTCCACTACGGCGTCCTGCCCGACGATCACCTTGCGGAGTTCGCTAGCAATACGCTGTCCCGCGCCTTGCAGACGGTCGGCCAGCGCCGCGTCGTCGAGGCGGTCCAGTTCATTGAGGGGAGCAGTCACGCAGGTCCTCGGCAGAGAGGGGAAGGGTCAACGCGTCAACGCGTAGATGATGTAATTCACGCCCAGCTTGTACGCTTCGTTCGACAGATCCACAGGAAACATTCCCACGTCGGAGAACTCCCACATTTCGGACAGGTCGTTGTTGTAGTTCGCGATCGCCAGCAGTCGCTTCTTGGGGTCGTTGTCCTCGAAGTAACCGTAGAACTCCGACTTGAGCCCGAAAAACGGATGCGTGTACGCGAGCGTCTTCACTTTGTAGAACGCATCGAACACCGGATGCGTGAGCTCCATCGGGATGGCGCGGGCGTTCGGCAGCACCCGGCGCATCTGACTCTCGAAGTTGAGCCAGTGCTGGCCGGCAAAATCGTCGAAAATGATGAAACCGCCTTTGGCGAGATAGCTCCGCAGACCGAGCACTTCCTTGTCGTTCGGACGCCAGAAGCCCGGCTCAGCCATGTACGCCACCGGGAACTTGCCCAACTCCGGGTCGTCGAGCGTGAGGATATTGCTCGATCCCAATCGAACGCGGGCCGTTGACAGCGTGCTCAGGATTTTGGTGAAGTTCCGCTCGCCGCGCGGATAGTCATGCGACCAGGGCAGGTCGCGACCGCCGCGGAAGCCGCTGCCACTGCTCAAGTCGGGCAGCATGTACTTCACGCGCACCCACGTGAAGCGCCCGTCGTACGCGACGTTGGGTTCGAACTCCGGCGCCCGCCGGCGCTGCGCCTGGGCGGCCGACGCATACAGCAGGCCTGAGAGGTACACGCTCGCCAACAGTAAACGACGCATTGTAGTCCTCATGCGCCACCGCCGCGCTTGCGCAGTTCGAGCAGCAACAGCTGCGCGTTCTCGTAGCTCGGCGCGTCTTCGAGAATGCTCAGCAGTTCACGGCGCGCGCCCGGGATGTCGCCGCCAGCCGCCAACGCCCGCGCCAGCTCGTAACGCGCCTCGGTGAGATCGGGCGGGCGCAATGCAATCACCGCGCGCCGCTCACGAATGGCACGCGCGTGATCTCCCTGCTTGCCCGCCAGAACGGCCAGAGCCTCGTGATCGCCTGCCACATACGGCCACACCCAGATCATGCGCTCCAGCGCCGCCACCGCGCCGGCGAGATCTCCACGGCGCTCGCGGAGCTCCGCTTCGAGTTTGTTGGCGGTGTACGCGGTTTCATCACGGTCGGTGACCTGCTCGATCATCTGCAACGCCAACGCGGTATCGTGGACCGATAACGCCACGCGCGTGAGGTACCATGCGGGACCGTCATCGCCGGCGTACGAGGGAAAGGCCCGACGTGCGCGCTCGAGCAATGCCCGCGCCGAGTCGCGCTGCGCTTCACGCGGCGAATCGACCAATTCGACGGCACGTCGCATCGTCTGTACGAAGGTGCCGCCACTACTGTCGCCCGGCGCACTCGATGCCACTGCCGCGAGCTCCTGTGAGAACCGCTGCGTGAGCCACAGATCGAACTGCGCGTCGACTTGAGGCATGGTCAATCCCAGAACACGCTGCATCACCGCGGGCGTGTCGAGGCCATCACGATACGCCATCAGCAGCGCTGGCAACGCGGCTGCCCCCTTGGTGCGCTCCACCCACTCACAGAACAGTGAGGCGTGGTAATAGCTGAATGAGGTCTCTTCGGCGTAGCGCGGCCGCATGAAGCCATCGGTGAGTTGGCTGATGGGGCGCAAGCGTCCGTTCTTGTAAGCCAGAATCCATGGCAGTGTCGTGCGCGCTCCCCAGCCGCTATTGGCGCGCCGCTCCTCGTGCACCGATAGCCCCTCGGACAGCCACCGCGGCACGCGATGCGCCGAGGCACCGAGTGTGAACGCGTGCGTGAGTTCGTGCCACGCCGTGCTGCCCCAGTTGAACGTGCCACGTTCGCGCGCATTGGGGGTGTCCATCGCCAGCAGACTCCCAAAGCTCACCCCCAGAGCGCCCAGCCCCACCAACCCCACGGTCCGTACCGAGAAGTCGGCGTGTTGCCGGAAGAACTCGAGGCGGACCGGCGTCGGTGCGCGATACGCGTAGCGCACCGACAACGAATCGTACGCCCGCTCGAGCAACGGGATGATGTACAGCGCCAGCAGTTCGGCATCGTCGACCGGTGCGACGACTTCGAATCGACCGCGCGAGACCGTGCGAAAGCTTCGCATCTTGTCCAGCAGATCGAGGGTGTTCTTGTGCCACAGGTTGAAGGGATCGAGTGCAAAGGCCCGCTCTACAGCAGCACGCCCTTCGATCATCTGCCCCACGCGCAGTTGGGTAGTGCCCAGCACACCTAACGCCTTGGTGGAGCTGCTGTCGTATCGCACGGCCAGCTGAGCCAGCTGCACCGACTCCGCATATCGTCGCTGTCTGCCTGCCGCTTCGGCCAGCGCCGTAAAAAAGGCACTCGGCTGCGGCTGCAACGCGGTAGCTGCCTGCAGCGCACGTCGATACGCCGCCGAGTCGCCGCTCAGCCAGGCGTGCGCGCCAAGTACCGACCACGCGTCGATCGAGCTGCTGTCGGCGGCGATGGCGCGCTGCGCCGTACTTCGGGCCGAGTCGAACGTTTCCGCATCGAGGTGCAGGCGTGCCACGTACGCCAGTACGCCCGCATGCTGTGGCGCGATGGCCAGCGCGCGTCGTGCGGTCACGAGCGCCGTGCCCTTGCCCTCGAACTCCTCCACCTGCGCCAGCCCCAACAACGCGTCCACATCGTTCGGGGCGCGCTTCAGCACCGCTTCGTACGAGGCGCGTGCTTCGGGGGCGTTGTACTTGTCCAGGAAAAGCGCGCCGATGCGCCGTTGTGCGTCGAAGTTCGACGAGTCGGCCTTCACCGCGCGGTCAAAGGCCGAAAGCGCCGACCGCACGGCACCGGCATTGCCCGTGCCGAGCAACACGTAGGCGCGGCCAGCTGAGTTGTATTCGCTGCTGTTGCGCGCGCCTTGCTGTTCGTACGCCGCCGTCACGCGACGGGCGCGCTGCGCGGCATCGGAATGCGCGCCGCGTCGCGCCAGCGCTTCGGCGGCGGCGACGTCGCCTTCGAAACGATCAACCCGTGCAGCGGGTTGTGCCGCGGCGGCGCCGGCCGCGACCGCGGTAGCGAGCGCGAGCCCCAGCGGGAAGAAAGGTGGGCGCATCATTGGCTGCCGCCTGCCGCCTTGATGGCCGCCGACTTTTCCGCGAGCGCCAGAAGCAGACGCTCCAACTCCGCCTCGTAGGCGGCGGCCTCCATGGTGGATTTGCGCGTGCGCAGTGCCGCCACCTGCGACTCCAATACCTGCCGTTCCGCCAACAGCGCGGCGACCTTCGGATTGGTCGAACTCCCGCGCTTGCCGAAGGCAATACGTGCCGCGACGACCGAGTCACTCAACACGGCATGTTCGGTGAGCATCCGATTGCCGGCCTCGTATGACTTCCCGACCTCGGTACGGGCAAAGCGGAATGCCTCGAGCACCGAGAGTCGACCATCCTTGTCGGCATCGGCGTCGTCACTCGTCAGCGCCCGCGTGAAGAACTGCAGGAATTCGGCATCGTTCTTCTCCACTGCCGACCGCGTCGCCGTCACCACTACTCGCCCGGGAGTAGCAAGAACGGGCACGAAATCGCCGCTGCCCGTGGCCGCGTTGACGAACACCACTTGCTGCTTCGCAAATGGCGCAAGCCAACTCGCGTACTCGGCGGCCGTCGCATCGGGACCCGGCAGGTTCACCTTGGAACCCGCGCCTTCGCCGCTACCATGCCCCAGCAGCATCACGAGCAGGATGTCGCCGGGCGCTACGCGCTTCGAAAGGGTCACGAACGCCTGGCCGATGTTCTCTTTCGTCGAGCGCCCGTTGAACGCGGCAGAGTCTTCGGTCAGCACGATGAGACTAGAATCGGCGACTCCCCAGCGTTCGATCGCCGCACTGCGCGTGGCCGTCACCGCAGTGGTGAAGCGGGTACGAAACGCCGGATCGCCGGACAGCCCGGCGACGACGAGCGCATGAGTACGCTGTGCCATGACCGGCACCGCCGTACTCAGTATTAGCGACGCCGCCAACAACGAACACCGTACGCCACGCTCGATGCTCATGCCAACCCCCTCCACCGACGGTAGCTCCATTCCGCGATCAGCATGACCGCCAACACGAGGAATACCGCCGGCATGTCCCACAGATCCTTCGCTTCGCGCACCGTCACGCCGGCGTTGGTGAAGGTGGCGTCGTCGGCGAGCCGCGCCGCCTCGTCGAGCGGGTAATATCGACCGCCGGTTTCGTCGGCAATTCGGCGCAGCAGCGGTGTGCGCAGCTCGGCCTGCGCCACGTCGGCGCCGCGCTCATCGACGAGCACCGTCGTCGTGACCGCCTGCACCGAGTCGCGGCCGGTCCGCGCGAGCGCGTCGACGGTGTAACGACCCGTATCGCGCGGCGTGAACGTCGCACTGTAGCTGCCGTCGTCGCGCAATGACCACTCGAGCGACAGCAGTTCACTAGTGCCAGTCGGGCTCGTCACCGTTGCCGAAACGGTGGCGTCGTTGATGTCGGCGAACTCTGCGGTGGCAACCTGCGCGCGCAACACCACCGGTTCTCCCGGGGCCACACGCGCCGGTGTTGCGGTGACGGCAAACGGCGCCGGCACATCATCCACCAGCCAGCGGATCATCTGGCGCCAGAATGTCTGGTGCGTGCGGTCTTCGACGGGCGTATTCACGTCCATGCGCCAGAGCCACGAGTCCTGGGCGCCGAACACCGCACTCATCCCGCGGCCATACCGCTGCCACGACAAAATCGGAATGTCGCTGCGTCCATCAGTGCTCCGACCACTCAACAGCATCGTCGCGCCGGCGCGCAGCGCGCCGAGGCGATTGACGATCGTCAGCGATGGCAGCGAATCCCAACGCTGCCGAGAGCCCGCGAGCGATTCGCGCAACTGCAACGCCGGGTGCACCTCACCAGCACGCGTGGGGCGCAGCTGCACTTCGGTCGCGGGGCCCTCGGCATTCACCTCGCCGCGCGCGACGGTCAGCGGCAGCACGTCGGACAGCGGCGTTCCGGCAAATCCGCCCTCCGCGAGCGACGCGCGTCCGCCGAGCACGAGCAGGGCGCCGCCGCGCACGCTCACGAAGTCGGCGAGCATGCGCAGCTGATCGCCGGTGAAGAACGCCGCTTCGACACTCCCGAGAATGATGGCGCGATACGCAAACAGTTCGTCGCGCGTGGTGGGGAAGCCGTTGAGCAGTTCGAGGCTATCGCGCACGCCAAGGCGCAGATACTTCTTGTCGGCGCTCCGCATGAGTCCCACCACGACCACCGCGCTGTCGTCGTTCACGGCGCGACGCAGAAAAGCAAACTCCGGTCGCGGTTCACCTTCGACGTACAACACCCGATCGGGACCGCCGCGCACTTCGAGGCTCGTCTGCCATTCGTTGTTCTGCGTCACGATTTCGCTGGCGAGCGGCGCGACCCGCACCGCGAGCCGATGCACGCCCACCGGCAGCGGCGGAACGCGCACGCGTACGGTCGTGAGATCACCGCGCGCGGGCGGCGCGACGGTTTCTGTGGCGACGACGCGCCCGTCGGCTTCGAGTGTGAGCGGCACGGCGTTTCGGCCAAGGCCACGCACACGAACATCGACTTCGACTACACCAGCCGCTCCGGAAAGCATGCGCCGCGGCGCCTGCACCCGCTCGATGGCGATATCGCGATCAAATCGCTCGCGCCCCACACCAACCGTGTAGACCGGCACGCGCCGTGCGCGCAGCGCGAGCAACGCGTCGTCCATGGATGCGGTGCCGTTGTCGGCACCGTCGGATACCAGCACCACACCGGCAAGCGGCATCCCTTCGAGGTCGTCGCGCGCGTCCTGCAGGGATTGTGCAAGGTCCGAGCGCGTGCCGGTGGCTTGCACCTCTCCGGCGCTGCGCACCGGTGTCGCCCCGGCGGCAAAACGGAAACGCCGCAAGGCGAAGCGCGTGGCCAGCGATCGCATGAGCGCGCTGCTGTCGGCAAACGTGCGCTGGACCGCTGCGAGCCGTGTGCTGCTGTCGGCATCGGCAATGCGCATGCTGCGTGAATCGTCGTAGAGCACCGCGAGCACATTGCGCTGCGGCACCGCTGCGGCGGTCACCAGCCCCGGACGAAACAGACAGGCAACCACCAAAAGCAACGCCGCCAGGCGCAGCGCGCCGAGCACCGCGCGATCACGAAGCGGGAGCGTGCGCAACCGACTGTGCGTGAAGAGCACGAGCAGCACGAACGCAATCGCCGCCGCCGAGAGCAGGACCACGGGCAACACGGGCGCCACGACGAACTCCCCGCGGGCAAATGCGCGCGGGGGATACTTGAAGAGCCACGTGCCAATCGTGTCGAGCCAGGATCCCACGTGTGCTCAGCTGGTGAAGGGGACTGCCGGAACATTGGACACCGCAATCGGGCAAACGGTGCGCCTGCCCGAGATACATGGCCGTCAACAGACAGTGCAGCGCGGCACGGCTGCCGTCCACTGTTGACGCAGCAGCACCACGGGATGTTGTAGGCGCTGCGCCACCGACCCGGTTATTAACGCCCGGTCCGGAATGTCGTCCAAGAAGGTGAGGCGGGCGCCGTGCGGGCGACCGCTGCACTCAACCGGAAGGCTCTGATGACACATATCCGTTCCCATCTGTTTCTCGCCGCGACTGTGGCGGGATTGGCATTCTCCAGTGGCGCGTCGGCGCAGGGGCCCGGCGGACCTGGTGGTCCCCGTCCGCGTGGTGCGCAAGGCGGCGCCCCAGGAATGGCGCGCGGTGCCGACGCTCAGGCGAGGGGCGGCGCGCGCGGCAATCCGGCAGCCATGCTGCTCCGCCTGCGGAGTCAGCTCAGCCTCACCGACGAGCAGGTGAAAAAGTTGGAATCGCTGCAGAACAGCGCGTCCCCGAAGCCGAACGCATCCGACCGTTTGCGGGCGCAGGCCGACCTTATGGACGCCATGCAGGGTGACGGAAACCTCGCGAAAGCGCGGACGGCACTCGACCGCATGAGTGCGTTACGCAACGAGCAGATGATTACCGCCTTGCGGCAGCGTCAGGAGGTCCGGGCCGTGCTCACCACGGCGCAGAAGTCGACCCTCGACAATTTGCGCCAGCAGCGTGCGGGGAAGGCGCGGCGTGGACGCGGGCAGGGCGGCCGCGGCATGAATCGTGGTCAGGGACCGCGTGGACAGGGTGCCCCAGGGATGGGCGCCGGTGGGATGCGCGGCCGTGGGATGGGAGGTCCCGGCATGGGACAGCCGCCAATGGCGCCAAACGGCAACCGGCGTCGCGGCATGATGCCGCCAGCCGGTCAGGATTTGCCGCCGGACAGCGTCTGACTCACGACAGTACGGCAACGGGGACCATCGCGCGCTGATGGTCCCCGTTGTCGTTTCCTGCATCGAGAGTCGCTAGCAGTCCCAATCACCACCGGCTGTCGACTTCCACGTGGGCTGCAACGTCTCATTGGTCTCGGAGGCGAGCACTTACGGAGATCACTCCTGCGCGAGTCGCCACCGCTGCACATCCGCCGGTGTATCCAGATCGAAGACCCCGTCGGCGAGAAACTCCGTCAGGGTGTCGGCGTGTTGCAACAGCGGGCGCGCGCCCTGATCACCGCTGAGCTGTTCGAGCCACGGCCAATCCTCGCACGGCAATACGGCGGGAATGCCACGAACCTGCACGCCGTCATCACGGGTGTACAGTGACGCGACTCGGCGACGCCCCTCGGCGCGCCCGCACAGGGCTCGCAGGTGCGACGCGGAGACCGACGGCATGTCGCAGGCCGCAATGAGTACCGCCCCCACATCGGGCCCATGCAGACGCACCGTCTCGACACCCACGGCAATCGAGCGTCCCATCCCATCGGCCCACGCGGGGTTCTCCACGACGTGCACGGTTTCGCCGATCAGCGCATCCCGCACGCGCGCCGCTTCGGCGCCCAGTACCACCACGACCATGTCACAGCCGGCCTCGCGTAGCGCCCGCGTCATGCGCGCGACGGCCGTCGTACCGGAATGATCTTCCAAGAGTTGCTTGGGCGCGCCCAATCGCCGAGACGCGCCCGCGGCGAGCAACACGCCGGCTACGCCGGTCGGTGTCGGCACAACTCAGGGCTCCGGCGGCTCGGGCAGGTCACAGCGCAGCGGCACCTCGGGCACGATGGGCGCGATGTCACGGGTGAGCAGCTGCGGCGTCGGTGTGCGCGAATGAATGGGGCTCTGGCGCTCGCGCAAGAATCCCGCGGGGCGCCCGTGCATGACCGCTTCGATTTCACCGATCGCAGCCAATGCAATCGACGCGGGACTTTCGCCCCCCAGATCGAGACCAATCGGGGCGTACAACTTGTGGCGCATGCGCGCGGTGAGCGGCGTTCCCAGCGCGAGCAGCGCGGCCTCGGCGTGCTCCACCAATTGCTCGGCGCGTTTGCGCGACCCCAACACCCCCACATACCCCAATGGGAGTGGCAGCGTCGACGTCAACCACGCGCTATCCACATCGAAGATGTGCGACAACAGCGCGACCGCCGTGCGGCCGTCGTGTGGCAATTCGGTTAGTGCCTGGTGCACGGCGTCGAGCTGACGAACATGGCGTCGCACGATCCCATCAGGGACGTCGATGCTATCGAGCAGGGCGGGGCGGTGGTCCAGCACCGTGACCTGCCAGCCCAGCGTGTGCGCGATGCGCGCGAAAGCCTCGGCACCGCGGCCGGCTCCCACGCAGTGCAGCGCGATCGGCGCCACCAGTGGTTCGATAAAGACGGTGATGTCGTCGGCGACCGCATGCTGCATGGCGTTCCCGGTGCGCATGGCCGTACGGGCCAGTGGCAACAGTTCGGCCGTGGACACGAGACTCGCGTCGTCGTGCAATACGTGCCACTTCCCGGGCGTGTGTACGCCATCGAGCAGGACACAGGTGGCCCCCCCACTGCTCGCGTTGAGGACGGTCACGACGGCGCCACCTGAGCGGCGCGCGCGCACGGCTTCCGCCTGGGCCATCCAGCGCCAGTCGGTGAGCGGTTCGAGCAGCAGATGGGCGACGCCATCACAACGGGCGCCGAATCCCCAGATGCTTTCGAGGTCGGCGCGCAAATCATACATGAGGCGCGCAGCGCGTCCGGTGGCGCACACTTCAGCGGCACGCGCGGCGACATCGCCCTCGAGGCAGCCGCCGCTCACGGCGCCAGCCAACACGCGACCTTCGGCGTCCACCAGCAAGCGGGCGCCGGGCTGTCGGTACGACGACCCGTCTACCTGCACGAGCGTCGCGAGCGCCAGCGGCACTTGCGGGCGAGCCTGACGCGCGGCCTGTGCCGCGCGCGCGAGTTCGACAAAGCCGGTCACGGACGCTCCAGCGTCTCGGGGACATGCGAGCGGGGCGCCCGCAGAATGCGAGCGGATCCCTAACCCGGGAAGAATAGGGCGCGTCGCGACCGCCCGCCAACCGAGCCGACCAGCCGGCGCGCCTCGACCGGCGTGGCGGTCCCGAGCACCGAAACCTTGGCGATCCCCGCGTCGTTATTCCACCTAACGATGTTTATCTGTGGTGACTGCAAGTACCCACTTGCCTGCAAGCATGTACTTGCATATTCTAGTGATATATGACCGACGACCACAGACATCGCATCCTGCAGGCCGCCGCCCGCGTCTACGCCCAACACGGGTGGCGCGGGTCGACGACCAAGCGCATCGCCGAGGAGGCCGGGGTGAACGAAGTGACGCTGTTCCGTCATTTCGGCGCCAAGGACGCGCTCCTCGAGCAGATGATGCTGCACCTCACGGAGCCCAAGGAGGGGATGACCCTTCCGGCCGTTCCGGGCGATCCGGCGGCGGAGCTCGAGGGCTGGGTACGTGCGCACCACACCGAGATGTGTGCCCGGCGCCCGTTTATCCGGCAGCTCGTTTCTGATCTGCAGGAGCACCCCGATCTGCACCCCTGCGCCACCAACGGCCCCAACAGCGCGACCTCCCAGCTGCGCGGCTATGTCGAGCGACTGCACACCATGGGCTTCGTCGAGCACCACGATTCGACGAGCGTCGCCGACCAGTCGGCCGCCGTCACGATGCTCATGGGCGCTGTCTTTGCCGATAGCATGAACCGCGATCTGATGCCGGAGATGTTCCCGCAGCCGGTCGACGTCAGCCTGCGCTCCTACGTGCGGTTTTTCCTTCGCGGCCTCGGGGTCTCTCTCCCTCTCGCGACGGTCGCTGCGTCCGACCGCGATCAATCGTCCTCCGTTCCGCCTTCACCCGTGGGCTCCGAATGATGGCTCTCTCTCGTGCCCGCCGTTGGTGTGTGGCACTGCCGCTCGCCGGTGTCGCGTACCTGATGGTACCCGGCGCGCTGCCGGCGCAGGCGCCGCAAGCACCAACACCGTTGTCGCTGGCCGAAGCGCTGCGTCTCGCCAAGGGCAGCAGCGAAAGTGTCGGGATTGCGCGTGCCGGCGAACAGCGCGCGCGTGGTCAGGTTGGCCAGCGGCGCGCGGCGCTGCTGCCGCAAATCAACACGACGCTCAACTGGCAGAAGCAGCTGCAGAATCAGTTTGCCGCAATTGCGGAGCGCAGTAACTCGTCTGGTGCCGGGGGCGGCACGGGTGGTGGCAGCGACACGACGTCGGCCGCCGACAATCCCATCACGCGGATCTTCGCCTCCCAGTACAACTTCAATTTCGGGCTGTCGGCGAGTCAGCCGATCTTCACCGGTGGTCGTCTTCGGGCCGACGTGCGCGCGGCGCAGGTGGCGCGGGAGTCGGCGGAGATCGGCATCACCAGCGCCGAAGCGCAGGTGCAGCTCGATGTCACGCAGGCGTACTACGATGCGCTCCTCACCGAACGTTTGTCGGCCATCGCTGACAGTACGCTCGTGCAGGCGGAGCGTACCCTCCGTCAGGTACAGCTCACGCGCAACGTGGGGTCGACGTCTGAGTTCGAACTGATCCGTGCCCGCGTCACGCGCGACAATCAGCGGCCGCAGCTGCTGCAGGCGCGTACCAACCGGGAAGCGGCGCTCATTCGACTGCGGCAGCTGCTCGACCTGCCGGCCAACCAGCCGCTCCAGCTCACCGACAGCATTGCCGAATCGACGGCGCCCGTAGAGGCAGCCGAAACATTCACCTCGGTGAACGTGGACGCCGCACAGGTGCTCGCGCTCGATCCGCGTGTGCAGCGCAGCGTGGCGAGTGTCGTGTCGGCCACCGACACCACGGCGCGCGCGCGGGCCGCCGTCCGTCAGGCGCAGAAAAGTGTCGATGTGGCGCAGTTGCAGCTCAAGTCCACCAAGTCGCAGCGACTGCCGCAGCTGTCGGCCACGACGAACTATCAGCGCCTCGCCTACCCCACGGGCGTGTTGCCGCGAAGCCTCGCGGACTTCTTCCCGAACTGGACGGTCGGGATCGGTCTCTCGTACCCGCTCTTTACCGGCGGTCGCGTGCGCAACGAAATCGTGGCCGCGGAAGCGGGTGTCATCGAAGCGCGTCAGCGGCTGAAGCTGGCGCAGGAAGGCGCCACGCTCGATGCCCGATTGGCCGCGCTGCAACTGACTGAAGCCGAATCCAACTGGCAGGCGAGCATCGGCACCGCCTCGCAGGCGCAGCGGGCCTACGAAATCGCGGAAGTCCGCTTCCGCGAAGGCATCTCCACGCAGCTCGAACTTTCCGAAACGCGCGTGCAGTTGCAGCAGGCACTCGCCAACCGCGCGCGTGCTGCGCGTGATCTGCAGGTCGCGCGCAAGCGCCTGGAACTTCTCCCGTACCTTCCGCTGTCGCAGTCCGGCAGCGCGTCTGCCGCGCCGTCGGCCTCCACGACTACTGGACCTTCGCGATGATTACCACGTTGCGCCGCACGGCGCCTCTCGCTCTGTTGATGCTTTCGGTTGCCGCGTGCGGCAAGAAGGACGCGGCCGAAGCGCCCGATGCCTCCAACTCGCCTCAGACCATCGGTCCCGACAATATCGCAGTCGCTGCCGTCGATACCTTGAGCAGCGGGCCGGCCATTTCCGGTACGCTCACCGCCGATCGTGACGCACGTATTCGCGCCGAAGTGGGCGGCGCGGTGCTGCAGGTGTACGTCGACGCCGGTGAGCGGGTCAGCGAAGGCACGCTGCTCGCCCGCATCGACGACTCGGCCGTTCGGGATGCCGCCATCTCAGCACGCTCCGGCGTAACGCAGGCCACCGTCGCCGCGCAGCAGGCCGAGAAAGAGCTGCAGCGCGCGCGGTCGCTGGTAGCGGCCGGTGCGATTGCCGAACGCGACGTCGAAGGCGCCGAACGTGGCAATCTGTCGGCGCAGGCCGTCCTTGCGGACGCGCGCGCCCGACTTTCGTCGGCCGAGAAGAACCTCCGCAACACGCAGGTGCGCGCGCCCTTCGCCGGTGTGGTCGCGGAAAAGAGCGTGAGTCCGGGTGATATCGTCGCACCGGGGGGCGCGTTGTTCACCGTGATCGACCCGCGCAGTCTGCGCGTCGAGGCGTCGGTGCCCGCTGCCGCACTGAGTGAGGTGAAAGTCGGTGCACCGGTACGTTTCACCGTGAACGGTGCCGATCGCGAACTCGAGGGACGCATCACGCGCGTCTCACCCATGGTGAATGCGCAAACCAAGCAGGTCGCCATTCAGGCCTCCATCCCCAACAGCGCAGGCGTGCTCGTCGCCGGTTTGTTTGTCGACGGGCGTGTGTCGGCGGAGAAGCGCGTTGGCGTCCTGGTGCCCGAGGCCGCCGTCGATCAGACGGGTATCGTGCCCAATGTCATGCGCCTCAAGGGCGGCAAGGTGGAGAAGATCGAAGTGCAGGTGGGATTGCGTGACGACGCGGCGGAACGTGTCGAAATCACCGCAGGTCTCGCCGGCGGCGACACGGTCCTGCTGGGCGCCGCTCGCGGCATCACCATTGGGACGACGGTCCGGGTCGCGGCGCCCACGGATGCCGCACGCAGCACGACGCCGAAGAGCGCCACTGTGACGCCGGACTCGGCAAAGCCCTCCAAGAACTGAGCTGACCATGTTCATTTCAGATTTTGCGATCAAGCGACCGCTCATCACCGTCGTCGCCATGTTGGCGTTGGTGGGCTTCGGTCTGGTCTCGTTGCTCCAGTTGCAAACCGACGAGTTCCCCGAGGTGCAGCCGCCCATCGTCGTGACGACGGCGGTCTATCCCGGTGCGTCGCCGGAGCAGGTCGAGCGCGAAGTGCTCGAGCCGATCGAAGAAGCCATTCAGTCGATCTCCGGCGTCAAATCCATCAACGGCGAAGCGCGCGACGGTTTCGCCCTCATCCGCGTCGAGTTCGTCTTCTCGAAGGATGTGCAGGAAGCCACGCAGGATATCCGCGACGCCATCTCCACCAAGCGTCAGGATCTGCCACAGGAGCTCGAAGAGCCGATCATCAAGAAGTTCAACGACACCGACGGTCCCATTGTGACGCTGTCGATGTGGTCGAACTCACTTTCGCCCGCGCAGCTCACACTTCTCGCTGATCCGGCGATCTCGCGCGAACTGCGCGCGATTCCCGGCGTCGCCGACGTCTCGGTCACTGGTGCCGTGAAGCGCGAGCTCACGGTGAACCTCGATCCGCTGCGCATGCAGGCCGCCGGTGTGAGCGTGCCGCAGGTCGTGGGCGCGCTGCAGCAGGGCAACCTGGCGGTGCCCGTGGGTCGTCTCACCGGCGCGCTCGACGAACGCACGATTCGGTTGCGCGGTCGTCTCGACGGCCCGCAGGACTTCATGGCGCTCGTGATCGCCGAGAAGGCCGGCCGCGTGGTGCGTCTGGGTGACGTCGCGACCGCCACCGACGGCATTGAAGAGCAGCGCACCATGTCGCTGTACAACGGCCGCGATGCGGTCGGTCTCGAAGTGAAGAAGACGAAGGGCTACAGCACCACGGCGGTGTCGGAGGCGATCATCCGCAAGGTGGATGAGCTTCGCCCCACGCTCCCCAAGGGCGCGAACTTCGAAGTCGTGAAGAACAAGGGTGTCCGCGTCGAGAACTCGGTGGACAACGTGCAGAGCGCGCTCATTGAAGGCGCACTGCTTACGGTGCTCGTGGTATTCGTGTTCCTCAACTCCTGGCGCTCCACCGTCATCACGGGGCTTGCGCTTCCGGTGTCGGTGCTGGCGAGCTTTGTCGCCGTGTGGGCGTTCGGGTTCACGCTCAATACCATGTCGCTGCTGGGGCTGTCGCTCGCCATCGGTATTCTCATCGACGACGCCATCGTCGTGCGCGAGAACATCGTGCGACACGTGGAGATGGGGAAGGACCACTACACCGCGGCACGCGAAGGCACGGCCGAAATCGGTTTGGCCGTCGCCGCGACGACGTTCTCCATCGTCGCCGTCTTCATACCCATCGCGTTCCTCCAGGGCCTCTCGGGGCAGTGGTTCAAGCCGTTCGCGCTCACCATTGCCTGTTCGGTACTCGTCTCACTCTTCGTGTCGTTCTCTCTCGACCCGATGTTGTCGGCCTATTGGCCCGATCCACATCTCGAAGAGCACCAGAAGGGGTGGCTCACGAAGAAGCTCGATGCGTTCAACCGCTGGTTCAACGGTCTCGCCAACGGCTACCGTGGTCTGATTGCCTGGGCACTCGATCATCCCAAGAGCATGGTCCTGCTGGCGGTCGGCAGCTTTGTGCTCGCGCTGGCGATGCCGGCGACGGGACTGGTTGGTGGAAGCTTCTTCCCGCTCGAGGACAACGCCGAACTGAACATGACGCTGGAAACGCCGCCGGGGGCGAATCTCGACTACCTGCGGCAGAAGGTGACGGAAACGCTGGCCATCGGGTCGCAGTATCCCGAAGTGAAGTACAGCTTCGTGAGCGCCGGCGGTGCCAACGGTGCCGTCGACAAGGCGAGCATCTACTTCAAGCTGCGCCCGAAAGCCGATCGCCTGAAGGATGGACAGCGCATTGCTGAAGATCTGGCGGCCGTGTTGCGCAAAGATGTGGAGCGCATTGGTGGTGCACAGATTTCGGTATTCACCAACGACTTCGCCGGCCAGCAGAAGCAAATCTCCATGGAGCTGCGTGGACAGGACAAGGCCGCGCTGCAGTCGGTCGCCGATCAGTACCTGGCCGCAGTCAAGAGCGTGCCGGGTGCGGTCGACGTGGGGCTGAGCACGAAGGGACAGAAGCCGGAGCTCACGGTGCAGGTTGACCGTGGGTTGGCCGGTTCGCTCGGCCTCAGCGTGGGGCAGGTTGCGCAGGCCATCCGTCCGGCCTTCGCCGGTCTTGACGCGGGCGACTGGGTGGACCCGATGAACGAAACGCGCAAGGTGATGTTGCGCCTGTCGCCGGAAGCGCGTGTGCGCACCAACGACCTCGCGCTGCTCCCGGTCGCCATCGGAACGGGAAGCAACACCGCGCTCATTCCGCTGCAGCAGGTTGCGCGCATCAAGAGCGAACTCGGTCCGGCGGTCGTCAATCACCTCAATCGCGACAACGTGATCAAGGTGGAAGCCAACGTGGCCGGCCGCTCGCTCTCCGAAGTGAAGGCCGACATCGATGCGCGCGTCGCCGCGGTCGTCATGCCGCCGGGGGTTCAGCTTTCGGCGGGTGGGCAGGTTCAGCAGCAGCAGGAGGTGTTCACCAACATCTTCATCGCGCTCGGTGTCGCCGTGGCGCTCATGTATCTCATTCTGGTGGTGCAGTTCGAGTCGTTCCTCGATCCCATCGCCATTCTGATTTCGCTGCCGCTGTCGCTCATTGGCGTCATGGGGGCGCTCGCGATTACGGGCAACACCATCAACCTCATGAGTCTCATCGGGGTGATTCTGTTGTGCGGCATCGTGGCCAAGAACGCCATTCTGCTCATCGACTTCGCCAAATTCGCCCGCGAAAAGAACGGGTTGCCGTTGCGCGAAGCGCTCATCGAGGCCGGTGCCATCCGTCTTCGGCCCATTCTCATGACCACCTTCGCGCTCATTGCCGGCATGGTACCGGTCGCGCTGGGGCGGGGAGAAGGCGCGCAGTTCCGCGCCCCACTCGGAGTCGCGGTCATCGGTGGCGTGATCACCAGCACCGTGCTCACGCTGCTGGTCATTCCCACCTTCTACGAAATCTTCGACAACATGCGCACGCGCTTCTCGCGCCTGGTGGGGCTCACGCCTCCCCGGACCGGAGAATTCCGGACGTTCGAAATGCCCGTTCCCGAAGCGGGCGACTGACGCCGCCGCAGGCCCCGCGCAAGGCGCATCCCTCTCGCATTAGATTACAAGGGTATGCGCCTGCCGGTCTCCCTCCTGATTGCCGAAGCCACCTGGCTTTCCGTGCTGACCGACGCGCCGTGGACGTACATCGTCCTCGGCGCGTCTGCCATTATCACGGAAGAACTGGCGCCGATATTCGGCGGCATCGCCGTGCACGAAAAGGAACTGCGGCTGGTGCCCCTGATCATGGCGATTACGCTCGGGGGATGGCTCGCGACGGCGCTGCTGTATACGGTCGGGCGCATCAAGTGGGAGGCCATCCGCCGGCGCTTCCCCAGCACGCGCGCCACGGGCACGGTCGCCTTACGCGTCGTACGTCGCAATCCGCTCACGGCCTCGTTTTTGGTGCGCTTCGCATTCGGGCTGCGCATCGTGCTCCCGATGGCCTGTGGCGCCGCGCGGGTGCCGCTGTTCGTCTTTCTCCCGATGTCGCTCATCGGGTCCCTCGCATGGACGTCAGTGTTCACCGGGCTCGGCTATGTCGCGGGAGAGGCCGCGGTACAGGCCATCGGGCACCTCGGCCGAGCGGGAGAGATCGTGGGGGCGCTGGTGGTCACGATCGCGGTGTTCGCATTCCTTCGCTGGCAGCGTCGTCGTCGCGAACGGAAGGCTGAACGGCGTGCGCTGGCGCGTCGCGCGTCTGCGGTCGAGTCGAATGAGTCCTGAGCCGAACGCGTTGCGGATCCTGCTCGTGGACGATGAGCCGGCGGTGGCGCGCGCCGTGTCCAGGCTGCTGATCTCGCTTGGCCACGAGGTGACGGTCGAACACGACCCGCAGGCGGCCGAGGCGCGCATTCGCCGCGATCCGCACGCGTTCGATTTGCTCTTCACCGATCAGACGATGCCCGGCATGACGGGTGATGCCCTCGCGCGTGCGGCACTCGCGAGTCGGCCGGACCTGATCGTGGTATTGTGTAGCGGCTACAGCGAGCATTATCAGCTCGACGATGCGGCGCGGGACGGCGTTCGGGCGTTCGTGACCAAGCCGATTGACCGCGCCGCTCTGCGCGAGCTACTCGCGACCTTCGTCTGATTGTTCGACGAACTGCGCGGCATCGCGCAGTTCGCGCCACGCCAGCTCCACATGTTGACGGTCCGTGCGGATGTTGCCGATGGCGAGGCGCAGCGTGAAGCGGCCGCCGAGTTTGGTATGTGACAGGTAGATCTGGCCGCGCGCGTTCACCCGCTCCATGATGGCGGCGTTGAGTCGCGCGATCTCCGCTTCGCTGGCGCCGTCAGGCGTGCGACGGAAGCATACGAGCGACAGCGTGACCGGAGCGGTAATGTCCCAGCCCCCTTCGAAATGGACCATGCCCGCGAACTCGCGTGCGAGCTCGCAGTGAAAACGAATACGTTCCGCCAAACCATCGCGACCGAACGCCCGCAGTACCATCCACAACTTGAGTGCGCGGAAGCGGCGGCCAAGTTGCACGCCGTAGTCCATGAGGTTCGTGGCCTCGGTGGACGTGCTGGTCACGAGATACTCGGGAAGCAGCGCGAACGCCTGTTTGAGTGCGCGTGCGTCGCGCGTGTAGAACACCGAGCAATCCATGGGCGTGAAGAGCCACTTGTGTGGATTGACGACCAGCGAGTCCGCGCCATCGACGCCGTCCATGAGATACTGCAGCTCGGGGACAATGGCCGCCACGCCGCCGTACGCCGCGTCCACGTGCACCCAGCACCCATACTGACGCGCAATGCGCACGACGTCGACGACCGGATCGATGCTCGTCGTGCTCGTCGTTCCCACGCAGGGGACGACCGCCAACGGTATGAACCCTGCCGCCGCATCGGCAGCGATCGCGGCGGCAAACGCCTCGGGACGAAGCCGGAACTGCTCGTCGGCAGGAATCTTCACCAGGTTCTCATGCCCAAGTCCCAGCGCAATCACGGCTTTGTCGATCGACGAATGTGCGTGTTCGCTGCAATACACGCGCAGGCGCGGCACATCATGGCGCGCCGCCATCCCCTTGGTGCGGATGTCGAGTCCCGCGCGCTCGCGCGCCGCGGCAAGGGCGTAGAACGTACTGATGCTCGCCGTATCGGTGATCTGGCCGAACCACCCGTCGCCAAGCCCCATGAGTTGCCGCAACCAGTCGAGCGTGACCTCTTCGAGCTCAGTGACCGCCGGACTGGTGATCCACAACATGCCGTTGGCATTCAGCCCCGCCGTCAGCAACTCGCCGAGAATGCCGGGATACGATGCCGAGTTCGCGAAATACGCGAAGAATGCCGGATGATTCCAGTGCGTGATCCCCGGCATGATCGTGCTGTGAAAGTCGCGCATCATGCTGTCGAGTGATTCGCCGTGTTGCGGCGGCGCCGACGGCAGCGCTGCGCGTACATCACCCGGTGCAACCCGGCTGCGAACCGGATACTGGCCGCTCGACTCGAGGTAGTCGGCAATCCAGTCGACTGCCGCATGGGCCGCCGTGCGGAATTCGTCCGGGGAGAGGTCTCCGGTTGCTGATGCACTATTCATGGACGAATCATGCCTTCAGGACCCTGTGGACATCAAGCGGCAGCGTCGCACGCCGATACTTGCCAGTACCCGCGCCGACGCGGCCACACTGTGCGCTCCTCCCTGCCGACCGCCTCATGGCCCGCTGCCCCTACACTTGGGTGCGTAGTTTCTTCAGCACCCCCTCCGCCGCCGCGCCCGGCGAACCCGCGCAACATCTGCGAGTTCGTGTCGTTCGCGACGGCGAACAGCGAGTGCTCGTTACCCTGCCAGCCCGCAGTGCGCGTTGGCTGATGGAAGTGATCCCCAAAGACGTGCAGGACAAGATCCGCGCGGAGGAGATCCCGCTGGATGCCATGATGGAAGAGTTGCACGAAGAAACGGTGCACTATCCGCGGCGCATCTTCACACTCACCGAAGCGCACCGGCAGATCGACGTCTGGCTCGAATAGCCACGCGCAGATCCTTTTGCATGCTTTGCCCGATTTTTGCGCCACGAACGACAACGGACCACGGTATGCTCGCCGTGGTCCGTTGTGCGTTCAGGGGGCGGCGGCCGTCAGGCCGCCGCCAGATGATGCTGAATATCCCCGGGCTTGCAGAACAGGCCACCCGCATTGCCGGTGACGCGCACCACGCTTTCGGTGATGCCCAGCGTACTTTCCGTCCCACCGAGAAACAATCCCCCACCGGGGGTCAAAATCCTGGCCATCCGATCGATGATGTCCTTCTTGGTGGGCACATCGAAGTAGATCAGCACATTGCGGCAGAAGATGATGTCGAACTGCCAGGATATCGGAAACGGGTCCAGCAGATTGATCTCCTGATACGTCACCCGGTTACGAATATCCGGCAAGAGCTCGAAGCCGTCGGGGTGTGGCTTGAAGTACTTCATGAGCAGCTGGACGGGCAAGCCGCGCTGCACCTCAAACTGATTGTAGATACCCGACTTGGCGCGTGCGAGGGCTGCGCTCGAGTAGTCTGTGGCGGTGATCTCCACACGCACCCCAGCGAGTTGCGCTTCCATCTGTGCCACGATCATGGCGATCGTGTAGGGCTCCTGTCCCGTCGAGCTTGCGGCGCACCAGATTCGTACCGGTCGGCCCAAAGCCTTGGCCCGCTTGGCGGCAGCAGGGAGCAGTTCCTTCTCCAGCGTCACGAACGGCTTCCCGTCACGGAAGAACATCGTCTCGTTGGTGGTCATCGCATCGCAGACATGCTTGACCAGTTGCTTCGATGGCATGGCGCGCAGCGCTTTCATGAGCGCGCCGATGTCGTCGTGGCCATACGTCACCGCCACCGATGGCAGACGGCTTTCGAGCAGATACTCTTTGCCGGGGCCAAGCGCCAAACCGCTCTGCTTCTTGAGCAAGTCGCTGATGAATGCGTAGTCGTCAGGGGAGATCATACGTGTGCTCCGCAGGAGGTCTGAATGGCGTCGGCGATGTTCGCGAGTGGCAGCACGGCCGACGCCAATCCGGCGTGGACCACGGCCCCGGGCATGCCCCACACCACACTGGAGGCTTCATCTTGCGCCAGAATGCGACCACCACGCTCGTGGATGACTCGTGCCCCGCGCATGCCATCTTCGCCCATGCCGGTCAGCACGACCGCGAGCGTACTCGCCCCGTACACTGAGGCGATGGACCGGAACATCGGGTCGGCCGACGGGCGGCAATAGTTCTCCGGCTCAGCAAGCGTGAGCTGGATATACGGCTTCGCTTCTTCCGTTCGCACAATCATGTGATAACCGCCAGGGGCAACATACGTGTGATGCGCGAGCACCGGTTCGCCGTCAACAGCTTCTCGGCACGCGCGACCGGTATCCCGCTCGAGTCGTTGGGCGAGCAAGGCGGTAAACACCGCCGGCATGTGTTGCGTGATGAGAATGGGGAGCGGAAAGTCTGTCGGTAGACCACTGAGGACATCGGCCAACGCGTTCGGCCCACCGGTACTCGAGGCGATGGCGACCACCCGCGGTGACGCACTTCCCTGCTTTGATGCCAGGAGCGCGGCAGGGGGCGTGTGTCCGGTGCCCCCCGCCGATGGAGCTGCTGTCGTTCTTGCGCCGGACGCCTGCGCGCGCGGGTCGCGTCGTTGCGCGGCACGGCCGATTGCCCGGACCTTGCTGACGATTTCCGCCTGCATCGCGGCGAGTGTACTGGACCCGGACCGTGCGGCCGGCTTCGTGATATAGTCGGCGGCACCCAGCGCAAGCGCCTGCAGCGTAACCTCCGCGCCGCTCTGCGTAAGACTGCTGGCCATGATGACGCGCGTGTTCGGATATCCGGACAAGATTCGAGGCAGCGCCGTGATCCCATCCATCTCCGGCATCTCGACATCAAGGAGGACGATGTCCACCGCCGTGTGCTTGAGCGCATCGAGCGCCATGCGACCGTTCGGTGCTGTCGTGGCCACCGTCATGTCGGCCTCGGCATCGATGATACGCCCCAAGGCGCCGCGAATCACCGCGCTGTCGTCGACAATCAACACGCGGATGGCAGCGGCCGCGGTGGTCACGTGACCCCGCAGGCGTCGAGCTTGGAGGCGATGATCTCGCTGTCGAACGGCTTCATGATGTACTCCGACGCACCCAGGGTGAGCGCGAGGGCGATCTTGTCGAAACTCGTGTGCGTGGTGCACATGATGATCGGCGGCGGCGAGATCGCCGGAAACTTCGGCAGGGCCCCAAGGAACGCGAGCCCGTCCATGTTCGGCATGTCGATGTCGCAGAGCACGGCGTCGTACCGCGCGGGTCCCTGCAGGCGGGCGATGGCCTCTTCCCCATCGCCAGCCTCCTCCACGACATGCCCCAGTTGCTCCAGAATGCGGCGGATCGCCTTGCGAATCGTGGGCGAATCGTCAACCACAAGTATGTGCTTCATCGAATCCTCAGCTCGGGAAGCGGGGCAGGTGGTGCGCGTGGCGCCACCCGCCCCGACGTGGTGATCAGACGGAACGCATTTTCGTGAGGAACTCGTTCACGGCGGCATTGAGCCGTTCCGATTCATGCGACAGCTGTGACGCCGCGCCCTTGATGGATTCCGCCGTGCGGCCACCTTCAGCCGCTACCTGCGTCACCATCGAGATGCTCGAACTCACCTCGGCGGTACCGCGCGCCGCCTCGCCAACGTTGCGCGAGATTTCGCTCGTGGCCGCGTTCTGCTCCTCCACGGCACCAGCAATCGTCGTCGAGATCTCGTTGATCTTGGAAATCACCTCGGTGATCTCGCGGATTGCGCCGATCGCGCTGTTCGTCTCCGACTGGACTCCGGCAATCTTGCTGCCGATTTCTTCGGTGGCCTTCGCCGTCTGACGCGCGAGTTCCTTCACCTCGTTGGCCACCACCGCGAAGCCCTTGCCAGCCTCACCCGCCCGCGCGGCTTCGATGGTCGCGTTGAGCGCCAGCAGGTTCGTTTGCTGCGCAATCGACGTAATGACCTTGACGACCTGACCGATTTCCTGGCTGGAGTTTCCGAGGCGCGCCATCGTGTCCGTCGTTTCTCCGGCCTTCTTGACCGCCACCTGGGAAATCTGCGAGGCCTCCTGCACGCGACTGGCAATCTCCCGGATGCTCGCCGTCAGTTCCTCGGCGGAGCTTGCCACCGTCTGCACATTGCGCGTGGCCTGCTCGGAGGCGGCTGCGACGGCCTGTGCCTGCCGAGAGGTCTGTTCCGACGACGCCGCCATGCCCTGCGCACTGGCTTCGAGCTCGGTGCTGGACGAACTCACGACACTCGCGATGGCGGCTACGGTGCTTTCAAAATCGTCAGCCATACGGACCTGCGGCGTGGTGACCGACCAGTTGACCATGGGTCCCACATACTTGCCGTTTGTGTCGTACATGGCCGAGGCATTGAGGTCGAGATGCTCCGGGCCCACACGGATCTTCGCGCTGTGCGGCAGGTGCTTGTCCGTCGCCAGCATACTGCGCTGATGCGCGGGATCCTTGTGGAAGATGTCGATCTTGGACCCCACAACCTGATCGGCCTTCACCGGCAAGTGCTGCTCGATCTGCCTGAGCGTCCGGAGTGATGCCGGGTTGATGTACCGGATATTGAAGTCCAGGTCGCAGAGCATGAGGTTGACGCTCGCGTTCTCGACCATGGGCTTGAAGATGGCCATCTCTTCTCGCGCACGAACGATGTCGGTGACGTCGGTCGCGTACTTGACCACCTTCACCAGGCGACCGTCGCGGTCCCGGATGGGGTTGTACGAGGCATTGATGAATACCTCCTTGCCTCCCCTGCCGAGACGCCGGTACTCGCCGGAGTGGAATTCTCCGCGGCCTAACTTCGCCCAGAACTCCCGGTATTCACTGCTGGCCTTGTAACCATCATCGACGAACATGCTGTGGTGCTTGCCGGCCACGTCGGCCAACTGGTAGCCAAGCACGGCCAGGAAGTTTTCATTGGCATGGCGAATCGTGCCGTCGAGATCGAACTCGATCACGGCATTCGACCGGCTGATCGCCGCGACCTGACCCGCGAAGTCCGCAAGTTGCTCGCTGCGCGCGGTCACGTCCTGCGCATACTTCACCACTTTGGTGATGCGACCATCCGCGTCTCGTACCGGATTGTACGACGCTTGAATCCACACTTCACGGCCGCCTTTCCCAATCCGCTTGTATTCGCCGGCATCGAATTCGCCACGGCGAAGCTTCGCCCAGAACGCGCGGTAGGCATCGCTGCTGCGATAGCTCTCATCGACAAAAAGGCTGTGATGCTGCCCCTGAATCTCGCTGAGGGCGTACCCGAGCGTTTTGAGAAAGTTGTCGTTGGCGGTGAGCACCGTCCCGTCGAGGTCGAACTCAATCACGGCCATGGACGCGTGAATGGCGTTCACCTGCGCTTCATACTCGGCAAACAGCGTCCGGAATGTTTCGATCTCGCTCGCGGCACTGGCGATCGCCGCATCAGCCGCAGCGGCGGCCACGGTCGCGCGTCGGGAGCGCGGTGCGGAGACCGTGGCGGCCCGTCCACCGGAGCGTTTGGTGGCGGCGTTCTTCTTGGTGCTGCGCGAATCGGTCTTGGGAGTGCGGTCGATGGGCATTGGATGAATCCTTGGAAAGTCGCAGAGATGTACGGAGGGGAGTGACCAGCGGCGGTCAGACAGCGATGAGCTCGAGCTTCAACAGCGCGGGAACGTTCATGACCACGAGCAGGTCACTCTCCCGGCGCACGATGCCGGATGTTGCCGCTCGCCATCGTTCATCGAGCGTCGGTGGTGCGGGTTCGATGGCGTGTGGGGCCACCGTGACCACGTCGCCGACGTCGTCTACCATGAAGGCGAACAACTCGCCCTCGTACCGCACGACCACGTTCATGTACTCGGTGTGAACCGCGCGCGCGGGTAACCCGAGCGTCGTGCGCAAATCGACCGCCGTCACGATTTGACCGCGCAGGTTGAGCAGGCCGGGGATGGCATCCTGCGCCAACGGGACTCGGGCAATGCGATGGGTCATCAGCACTTCCTGCACCATGAGCACCGGAATGCCGATCCACTGGTGCGCCAGGCGGAACGTGACGAACTCCGCCGGCGTCTCACTCATCGTGTGCTGGCTCATGCGGCAATCCTCGCATGGCTCATCACCGGGGTCAGCGACGGCGTGCGACCGGTGCCAAAGGCTTCACGGAAGAACCAGTCGAGATCCACCACTTCGGTGGCGCGTTCCGCGATGACACTGACGCCAAGCACACCGGCTCGCGACGCCGCGCGTTGCAGGACGATGTGATCCTCGACGATGTCGCGGATGTCGTCCACCGCGATGCCGAGGGACTGCTCGCCATTGGAGAAGACGATGACCGGTCGCGGATCCCGTGCCATGATATCCATCGCCGGATGGGAAGGCAGTACCGGCATGAGGGCGCCACGATACTGTACGAGGAAACGCCCGTCGGCCTGTTCGAGCGTGTCGGCGGCGACCTCTTCGAGGCGGGCCACACGCGAGAGTGGTACGGCCTGCAGCGCAGGATACCCGCCATCGAAGAGCAGGACACTTTCGGTGCTTTCACTGTCGGCGCTGCCGGAGACGCGCGATACACCGTTGGTGGCCTGCGTGTCTTCGGTCCGGTTGGCGATGTTGGCCAACGTGCCGACTCCGGTGGTGTCGAGGATCATGATCACACGACCGTCGCCGGTGATGGTGCATCCGGCATAGGCCGTGAGGTGCTTCACCAGGCGCCCTACCGGCTTGACCACGATTTCCTGGGTGTCGAACACCTCGTCGACGACGAGCCCGAAGCGGCGATCACCGATCTGGCAGACGACGATGTTGCAGTCGGCCACCTGACGGTCGCTCCGCAGTTTGAGCAGTTCGTCAAGCCGGACCAGCGGCAGCAGGGCTTCGCGCAGGCGATAGAACTCCGCGCCGTGTACCACTTCCACGAGATGTGCCTGCTCTTCCGTGATGCGCACCAGCTCCACCACGCCGATCTGCGGAACGGCGAACGTTTCGCCACCGGTGCCCACTAGCAATGCTTGGATGATGGCGAGCGTGAGCGGGATCTTGACCCGGATCCTGGTGCCTTTGCCCAGCGTCGACGTCAGATCGACCGTGCCGCCGATTGCTTCGATGTTGCTGCGCACCACATCCATTCCCACGCCGCGGCCGGAAATGTTGGTGATCTGCTCGGCGGTCGAAAAGCCGGGTTCGAACACGAGGCGCAGAATCTGCTGTTCCGACATCTGTTCGGCGATGTCGGCGCGCACGAGGCCCCGCTCGACGGCTTTGCGCTTCACGCGCTGCGCATCGATACCGGCACCGTCGTCAGAAATCTCGATGACGACATGGCCGCCTTCGTGGCGTGCGGAGAGCGTGATGGTCCCGTGCTCCGGTTTCCCGGCGGCACGGCGGATCTCGCATTGCTCGACGCCGTGATCCGCGGAATTGCGAATCATGTGGGTCAAGGGATCCTGAATCGCTTGCAGAATCTGTCGGTCCAGTTCCGTTTCGGCACCGACGCATTCGAGGGTGAGTTTCTTTCCGCTCGCCTGACCCAGATCGCGAATGATGCGCGGGAGCTTGGTCCAGACGTTGGCAATCGGTTGCATGCGCGTCTTCATCACGGCTTCCAATAGATCCGTGGTGACGCGATTGAGTTGCTGAACGGGTTTGGCGAACTCGGTGTCTTCGTTCGCGCCCATGAGCTGCAGCAGTTGATTCCGGCTCAGCGCGAGCTCACCAACCAGGTTCATGAGCTGGTCGAGCACCACGATGCCTACACGGAGCGTGTGGTCGCCGCCGGCTTCCTCATCGCTCTTCTTGCGACGATCCACGCCATCCCACCCGTTGCCCGCTGGCTGCGCTGGCTTGACCGCGGGTGCGGGTGCGGGTACCGGTGCCGCCGCTACCGACGGCGCTGGCGTGGAAGCGGAGACAGGCTCGGGTGCCGGCGCCGCAACAGGCGCCGCAACGGGCGCCACAACAGGCGCGTCGTGCGCCTGCTCGCTGAGCCAGTGCTCGAGACATTCGATCAAGGCGCTGTCGTCGCCCTCGGGCTCCACTTCCGTGGCATCAAGATGCTCGAGAATGGCCTTGATACAGTCGATGGCCGCGAGCACGTCCCCGATCACGGCAGACTGCACCTGCAACTTCCCGGAACGCAGTGCATCGAGCACGTTCTCGGCTGCGTGCGCTACCCCTTCCAGACGGCAGAGCCCGATGAATCCACACGTCCCTTTGATCGTGTGAATCGTGCGGAAGATGCTATTGAGAAGAGCGGTCTCTTCAGGATGCTGCTCGAGCGATACAAGATCGTTGTCGAGCTTGGCGAGATTTTCTGTGCTCTCGGTAAGAAAATCCCGAAGCAAGTCGTCCATCGATGCCTCGCGCGGTGCTTCTGGCGCGTGAACCTACTACCGGCGGCTTCGCAGGCGTATGTTCCAATCTCGGCACGCGAATCACCACACTTGACAGTGAAGTGTCATGTCTGACTTACAATTAATCCGCGCATGCAGATGCGATTTGATTGCCGATGCATACGTGCGCATTTGATGAAATTCATAGAGCGCGCGCATGCTCAAGTCGTCACGCATGACGTCGAAATTGAAAAGGTATGAACCTCATCCGACTGATTTACGCCAGCGTCGCCCGAGACGGATTGGACTACTCGGAGCTGACGGCCATTCTCCGCACCGCGACGACACATAACGAGTCGAAAGGCATCACGGGCATCCTGACCGTGGGCAACGGTGCATTCCTGCAAGCACTCGAGGGTGACCGGGCGAGTGTGAACCGATTGTACAATCACATCATCGCGGATCCTCGCCATACCGACTGCGAGATCCTGCGCTACGGACGTATCGTGACACGCGGCTTCAACGAATGGTCGATGAAGCTGGTGGGACTCGACGATCAGCCAACCGCAAAACGGCGCGCCCTGGTGATGAGACACTCGGGACGCGCCGTCTTCGAACCCAATCACATGACTGGAGCGCAGGCCGCCGCATTTCTCGACGATCTGGCGCGCCAGGAGCGACGCGCGGCCTGACCTCGTCGCGCGTTACGGGACCCGAGGAATGCCTCCGCTCACAAGAAACTCCACGGCGAGCGTACTCATGGCGCGAACGCCAACAGGCAGAGCCTTGTCATCGCCCTGAAAGAGCGGTGAGTGGTTCCCGGCCACGCCAAACAGCTCGACGTTTGCCGGTGTGACGGACAAGTTGAAGAAAAACCCCGGTGCCTTCTCGGCAAAGCGGGAGAAGTCTTCGCCTGCCATGCTGCCGGCCTTGCTTTCGAATACTCCCGCGCTCGTGCCCACGCGCTTGAGCGTCTGCGAGAATGTTGACACCATTGCCGTGTTGTTGATCGTGCTGCCGTAGCCCGGCACCACGTCCACCACTGCCGTTGCGCCGTGCGCCTCGGCGATCTTCTGCGCCAGCTGCGCAAGACGCTTCGCCACTGTTTCGCGCGCCTTCGGATCGAAGGTGCGAATGGTGCCGATCATCCACACGGAATCGGGGATGATGTTCTCGCGCAGCCCGCCGTGAATCGCCCCCACGGTAACGACGGCCGGCCCCGCAGTGAGATCGAGAGAACGGGAGACGATGGTCTGAATGGCCGACACGATTTCCGCGCTCACGACGATCGGGTCTACCGCGGCGCTGGGAAACGCGCCGTGACCCTGTCGGCCGCGCACGATGATCTTCCACGTGTCGGCGGCCGCGCTGATCGAACCACTGCGATAACTCATCGCGCCCAACGGTCCGGGGCCCACATGCAGGCCGAACACCCCGTCGACGCCGGTCATGACACCCGCATCGATCATGGGCTGCGCTCCGCCTCGCGGTGGCACCTCTTCAGCCGGCTGAAAGAGGAACTTTACCGTACCCGGGAGTCGTGCCCGCAGACCCGCCAGCACTTCGGCGGTGCCCATGAGCATCGCCGTATGCATGTCGTGACCGCACGCGTGCATGACGCCCGTTTCGACGCCGTTGTACACGGTGCGTACCATGCTCTTGTACGGGACGTCCACCTGCTCGGTCACGGGGAGGGCATCCATGTCGGCGCGCAGGGCGACCGTCGGACCCGGCTTACCCCCCTTGAGAATGCCCACCACACCCGGAATGCCACCGACATTTTCCTGCACCTCGATGCCCAGAGCGCGCAGGTGCGCGGCCACCAGGGCCGCGGTGCGCTTTTCCTGATAGCCAAGCTCAGGATGCTGATGAATGTCGTGCCGCCATGCCGTCACCTTGTCCGCAATGGCAGCAGTCCTCTTGTCGATCTCCGCCTGCAACGCGGCATCGGTCACCGGCTGCTGTGCGCCAAGAGGCAACACGGCAACAAGCGTGGCGAAGAGCAGTGACTTCATGTGAGCCGTAGTGGTACGTGACATGCTCAGTTGTTTCCCTTGGGCTTCGCTTCCACCGGACGCACCGTGGGATACTCGATGCCAAGCTGCTCGAGATACGTTTTGTACTTGCTCGGATCGTAGTAGAACTTCTGCAACTGCGGCTTGTAGCGCGCCATGATGTCGGCGTTGAGCCAGATGGGCGGCTGGTCGGACGGGCGAATGAACGGCTTGTACTTCACCGTCTTGGTTTGCACGTTGTTGAAATAGTCCCACGCATCGGCCACCACCTTGGGGGTGAGCAGGATGTCGAGCAGCGTGAGCGCCTGCACCTTGGCGCCGGCCAGGGCTCCCTTGTGCGCGATAGGCGTGGCCATCGAAATCGCGTTCGCCCAGTTGTGTCCGGGCAACGACGGAATGTTGGACGGGAAGCGTAGCGTGACAGTGGGCACGTTCCACGCGATATCGCCAATGTCGTCGGAGCCACCACCCATCCAGTTCTGCGGCGTTTCCGCACCACGCAGCTGCTTGTTCACTTCGGACGACAGACCGAAGTCCGGTTGACCGAGTTCGCGCTGAATGCCTTTGGCGAGCGTCTGGTCCTTGTCATCCCATACCGGCATGCCCACCGTCTGGATGTTCTGGTGCATCGCCTCGGCGATGGGCTTGCTGAAGTGGGCCGACCATCCCGACCCGAGAATCATGACGGTATCGAGCTTGGTGTCCGTCATCATGGCGGCGCCCTGCGCCACCTTCTGGCCGGTTTCGAACAGCTCCATCGTGCGCGGATAATCCTGCTCGCGGAAGTAGAACCAGATGCTCGCCGTGCTGGGCACGACATTGGGCTGGTCCCCGCCGTCCTTGATCACGTAGTGCGAGCGCTGCTGCAGCCGGAGATGCTCACGGCGGTACTCCCATCCCTGCGCCATCAGCATCACGGCATCGAGCGCTGACTGGCCACGCCACGGAGCGCCGGCCGCATGCGCGCTGGATCCCTTGAAGCGGAACTCCGCCGAGATAAGGGCACTGGAGCCACTCGCGCCCCACGAAACGCCGAGGTCGTTGCCGACGTGCGTGAAGAGGGTGACGTCGGTGTTCTTGAACACGCCCGAACGGACCAGAAACGCCTTGCCGGCCATCTGCTCTTCGGCGATACCGGGCCAGAGCAGCAGCGTGCCGTTGATCTTGTCGCGCTGCATGAGCTGCTTCACGACAATAGACGCCACGACGTTGAGCGCCTGGCCGGCGTTATGCCCTTCGCCGTGCCCGGGGCCACCGCTCACCATGGCATCCTTGTAGCCGACGCCAGGCTTGTTGCTGGCCTGCGGAATGCCGTCGACGTCAGATCCGAGGGAGATTTCCGGCTTCCCCGTGCCGTAGCTCCACTTCGCGGTCCACGCAGTAGGAATGCCGGCCACCCCGCGTTCGACCTTGAAGCCTTCCTTTTCGAGGAGGCCGGTCAGGTACTTCTGTGATTCCCACTCCTGAAAGCCAAGCTCCTGAAACGAGAAGAGCATGTCCACAATTTCCTGGACCTGCTTCGAGCGTGCCTGGACCATCTGCAGCGCCTCTTCTTTCAGCTTCACGAGCCGCGGGTCGGCCGGGGCGGCGGGTGTGGCCGCCGGCTTTGCGGGTGCGTCCTGCGCGATGGCCGGGGCGCCCCCGATGGTCAGCGCGGACAGCAAGGCGGCCGCGCAACGCGACCGGGCCGAACGGAACATGGTGTTGCTGAAGTGCACGTCGGGTCTCCTGAAACGAAAGGCATATGGCCGGTGTCCAATTGCGGAAGTTACGTTCCGTGCACGGAAACCGCTCGACCCGTCGTGCCGTATGGAGGAGATCCGCGGGGTGGTCCACCCGCTTCCGTGACTTGGCTCTCTCTTGCTGCTTTCCCGTATGCGCACTGGTCTACGCCGCACCGTCGGTACTTCGGTCCTCCTCGCGTCCACGCTCCTGCCCGTATTGGCGCAGGCGCAGGCCGGCCAGCGTCCGGCGGCATCCCGCGACACCACCCGCAAGGCCGACACCCTGAGCGCGGAGGAGCGGCGGGCCGTTCGGGAAGCGGTACGCGACGCCCGTTCCGTCAATCGCCGTCGGTTGCGAGGCGACAGCGCGACCTTGGCGCGCCTCAACGAGGAGGCCGCCTCGTCGGCCTTTGGCAGCCCGGACGCCCGCGCCGTCTTCGATCGGGCTCGTCAGGCGCGTGAAGCGCAGGACAGCGCGCTCCGGTCCTACCGCGCCACCACCACGCAGCGCATGTCGGTGCACATGGGCGCGCGACGGCTGGGGCTCGAGAAGTTGCTCTTCCGCGGCGAAAACGTCGCAAACATCTCGTGGCGCCGCGATGTCGGTGTGCGGGTGCGTCCCGTGGGCTCCCGCATGACTGTCCCCTTGGCCAGCGAGGTGTCCGGTGACTTTGTGTCGGCGGTCAGCATTCCGTACTTCCCGGGGCGCGAGCAACTCTGGTTCCCGTCGTCAGACTTCGGCAAGGTGAAAACCGAGGTCGACGATCGCGACATCATCCATCCGCTCGCGCGCGGCGCTGAGCGTTTTTATCGCTACGACACCGGCGACTCGGCGAGCATCACGCTCCCCGAAGGACGCGTGATCCGCCTGCAGGAGCTGCGTATCAGCGCGCGCAAGCCCGACTGGCGCACGTTCGTCGGTTCCTTCTGGTTCGATCGCGACGGCGGGCAATTGGTGCGCGCGGCGTACCGGCTCTCCACCGAAATCGACATCTGGGGCGTCGCTTCGGAAGAGACCAAGAAGGACATTCTGGAAAACGCGTCGCTCAACCCGGTGCGTGATTCCGTGCTGCGGGCGCAGCTGCCGCGCGAGGTGTACGTGAAGGACAGCGTCGAGCGGGCGCGCGTGGGCAAGTGGCAAGGGCAGAATCCGGACGATGAGGCGCCCGCGTGGGTGACGGCCACGATGCGCCCCATGCGGGCAAAGCTCGATGCCATCACCGTGGAATATGCGCTCTACAAAGGCAAGTTCTGGTTGCCGCGCTCGCACAGCGCGACCGCCAGCGCCGACATCATGTTCATGCGCATCCCGTTCCGCATGGACGAGAAATTCACCTACGAGGACGTCGACGGCGACTTCACGCTGGCCGCGCTGCCAGCGGCACGTAATCGCTTCGAAGCCGGTCCGGGACGGGACTCGACCAACGTGGATCTCGACAATGGCGTGGATGTCACCGTCTCCGCCCCCGGAAAGAGCCGTGTGCCGACCGATTCGGCGGGTCGCGACTCCCTCGAGCGTCGTCGCTATGGCCGAGGCAAGGTGACACAGTGCCGCACCGATAGCACGTGGACGAAGGTGGAGGAGCGCTATGACCGTTCGCTGCGCATTGCCTACGACATGCCCTGCGACATGGATCGCCTGGCAACATCACCCGCACTGCCGGCGCTCGATGCGAACGACGAAGAACTCTTCGACCTGCGCAGCGCGGAGCAGCTGGCCAACGCCCTCAGCATGTCGTTGCAGGTGCCATTCGCCCCGCAGCTTCCCACGATTCGTAGTGGGAGTGATCTCTTCCGGTACAATCGCGTCGAAGGGCTCTCCGCTGGTGTGGAGGTCAAGCAGGTGTTGGGGGCCGGATACACACTCCGTGGCCTCGGTCGTATCGGTCACGCCGATCTGCACGCCAACGGTGAACTCTCGCTCATCCGGAGCAACGGTGCACGGACCGTGTCGGCCACCGTCTACCATCGCCTCGCGGCCATGAATCCTGAGTGGGCTGGCGCGCTGACGCTGGGCCCGTCGCTCCCTGCATTCCTGTACGGACGCGACGAAGGCTTCTACTATCGCACCTACGGCTTCGAGCTCGGCGAACGCCGCGAACAGCGCCGAGGCGCGCTCGAGTATCGCCTGTTCGTCGAGCGGCAGTGGACCGCTGGTGACAGCGACGTCGTGAACACCTTTTCGCTCGCACGTGCCTTCGGCGACAATCGCTTCCGCGAAAATCTCGTGTCCGAGCCCGGCTCGTACGCGGGCGTCAGCGGCACGTGGACGCGCATGCTCCTCGAGCGTCCGCGCGGCGTCCGCATGACCGGTATCGCGCGCGTCGAAGCGGCCACCGGCACCTTCGAGTATGCGCGTGGTGCCCTCGAGAGCACGATCTCCCGCCCGCTGGGGCGCTTTGCCACGGCGCTGACGGGCTCGATTGGCAGCAGCATCGGACGCGTACCCTTCCAGCGCGGCTTCGCCGTTGGCGGCTTGCGCACCGTGCGCGGCCAGTTGCCAGGAACGCAGCTGGGCGATGCCTTCTGGTTCTCGCGTGCAGAAATCGGGACCCGCTCCGGAGCCTTCCGCCCTGTCGCCTTCTTCGACGTAGGGTGGGCGGGCAGCCGCAAGACGTTCGGCAGTATCCAACCGCAGCGCGGTGCGGGGCTGGGTTTCGGCCTGCTCGATGGACTCATGCGCTTCGATATTGCCCGCGGCCTGTATCCGTCCAAGAAGTGGCGTCTCGATCTCTATCTCGAAGCACCGCTCTGACCAGCTAGCGTCACCGCTGTGGCGAAAGGATACGGCGAGCCTAGTTTACCCGTATCCCCGTTCCACCGGAGCGCCTAGTGCCGTTCGAAATCGTGTATGTCGCGGCACTTGCGATGTTGCTCCGGCAACTGCGCGAGCGCGCCGCGACGACCGAAGTGCTGTCCAGTGTGAATCGCCTCTGCGCGCTGGCGCATGTAGGGAACGTGACCATCGATCAACGCGTCTTCAATGACGCGGACGCGATCGATGCCACGCGCGAAAGCGCACAGTTCCTGCGGGCACTGCTCATGGAGCATGGCATCACCGCGGTCGACATCGCGTCAACGGTCACCGACACCGAACTGCTGAAGCTTGGCGGCATTCTGGTGGGCCCGCCGTCGTCCGTACGCGGCGCCATTCTCGAAAGCGTCGACGCGATGTCGATTTGGAATGTGCGTCTGCGCGCCGAGGGATTGCCGCTGCGCCCGACGCCGCGCGGGATGGCCGCCGTCGCGCCGGCCACAGTCAACGCGGCATCCGCCGGCGCTGCGGCCACGGCGGCGGTCACCACCCCTCCCAAGGTCGGCCACGACGTCATCGAGCAGTCGGCGACGGCGGCCGTCACCCGCGGCGATGGGAAAGCGGTGTTCAAACTGCTCGATGCGATCGATGAGCCGGTGTTGCTGGAGCAACTCGCGACGCCATCCGCTCTCCAGCTGATCGTGGAGCTTCTGCTCGACGCCAAGACGGATCACGAGCCCGTACAGGCGTTTCTCCTGCGCAGTGGCGTTCCGGGCGCACGCGCGGTGTTCGAACAGCTGATCGCTGCGACGGAGCTGGCCGATCGTCGCTTTCTCTATGATATCGCCGCGTCGATGCCCGCCACCTTGGCGGTCGCGCGTCAATACTCCGCCAGCCCGACCTGGTTCGTGGCGAGAAACGCCGCCGGCTTGCTCGGCGAAATGAAGAACCAGTCGGCCATCCCCGACCTGTCACGGTTGCTCAAGCATTCAGATCTCCGCGTTCGCATCGCGGCCGTCGTCGCGCTCGGGCAAATCGGTGGGCCAACCGCCATGGCCCGCCTCGAGTCGGTCCTCTTTGACAATTCCCCTGACGTGCGTAATCGCGCGCTGTCCATTGTCTTCGCCGCGCCAGACGCCGACCCGTTGGCCGACCGTCTCATGCTCGCGGTGCAGGAAGAGAGTGCGATCGACTACCAGCTCGAAATCATCTCGGCACTCTCACACGTGCAGACGCCCAGAGCACGACAAAAACTGATTGAGCTCACGGCCGAACGATCGCGCTCGCTCGATGATTTGCAAATCCGCCTTGCGGCCATCAACGCCCTGGCGGCGGGCCATCGACCCGCCGCCGATGCAGCGCTCAAGACACTCACGCAGGACGAGCACAGCCTCATCCGCGAGCGGGCGCAGGCCGTGTTGTCGAACTAGCGCAATCAGACGCTCACAGGGGCATCGCTCAGGGCGGACAACCGCGTCATCCACTCTTCGCGAGTGCGTGCCACGTGTTCCCCTGCGCCGCGGGGCTTCACCTTGCGCCACCGCACATGCTGGTGCTCCCAGTCGTCCAGCAGCCACCGGGCGCGTGCACTGCCCGTACGCGTAATGTGCAGCCCCAGCAACTTCTTGAGCAGCGCAGTGTCCTCGTTGTCCAGATCGGCAAGCAGCACCATCTCGTGATTGAGTCGGCCGGCAAACGTTTCGGACTCATCGAACACGTACGCCACACCGTTCGACATCCCCGCCCCGAAGTTTCGGCCAGCACGTCCCAGCACCGTGACGATGCCGCCGGTCATGTATTCGCAGGCGTGATTGCCGACGCCCTCCACCACGGCGCAGGCGCCGGAGTTGCGCACCGCGAAGCGGTCGCCCGCTTGTCCGGCGGCACAGAGCAGTCCATCGGTCGCGCCATACAACACGGTATTGCCAAGGATCATGTTGAGATGGCTCGCACCCCGATAGCGCGCGTTCCGGAAGGGGCGCACTGTGATCTCCGCGCCGTTGAGTCCCTTGCCGACATAGTCGTTCGCTTCCCCTTCGAGCGAAAACCGCATGCCACGTACACCAAACGCGCCAAAACTCTGTCCGGCGCTTCCCGTAAACGACAACTGCATGGTGCCCGGGGGGAGGCCGGCATCGCCAAAGCGTTCGGCGAGCGCGCCGGCGACGCGAGCGCCCACGGTCAGGTGGTGATTTCGCACGTCGTAGCTGCCACTGAACGGCACCCCCGAACGCACGGTCTCCGCAGCATCCCGCAGAATGCGATCGTCGAAGGCGTCAGCGCCCGGGCGGAAATTCTGCGCGACCGTGCGCGTGCGCGATTCGTCGCCGCGGCGCGGAGCACCGAGGACCAGCGACAAGTCGAGCATCGTTGACCGCGGCATCTCCGGTCGTTCGGCGCGTTGCAGTCGTTCTACTTGCCCGATGATCTCCCCAAGCGAGCGAGCGCCCATGAGTGCCAACTCGGTGCGCACGTCTTCGGCAATGCGTGAGAAATAGGCGATCACCTGTTCGGGCGTGCCACGGAACTTGGCGCGCAAATCCTCGCGCTGTGTCGCGATGCCGGTGGGGCAGGTGTTCAGATGGCACTGGCGCGCCATGTCGCAGCCCATGGCCACGAGCGGCGCCGTCCCGAAGCCGAATGACTCGGCGCCGAGCAGTGCGGCAATGATTACATCGCGTGCGGTCTTGAGGCCGCCGTCCACGCGCACCTCCACGCGATGCCGCAGGCCGTTCGCCACCAGTACCTGCTGGGCTTCCGCGAGGCCGAGTTCCCACGGTGAGCCGGCGTGCTTGATACTCGACAGCGGCGACGCCCCCGTGCCACCGTTGTGGCCGGCAATGAGCACGTAGTCTGCAAACGCTTTGGCGACGCCCGCCGCCACCGTACCGACTCCGCTCTCCGCCACCAGCTTCACGCCAACGCGTGCCCGCGGGTTGACGGTCTTGAGGTCGTGCACGAGCTGCGCAAGATCCTCGATGCTGTAGATGTCGTGGTGCGGCGGCGGCGAAATAAGGCCGACGCCCGGCGTACTGTGCCGCAACCGCGCGATGAGCTCCGTCACCTTGTGTCCGGGCAGCTGCCCGCCTTCACCAGGTTTGGCTCCCTGCACGATCTTGATCTCAATTTCTTCGGCGCGGACCAGGTATTCCGTTGTCACACCAAAGCGCGCCGACGCGACCTGCTTGATGCGGCTGTCGCGACGATCGCTGCCCTCATCTCGATAGAACGCCGGGTCTTCACCGCCTTCGCCGCTGTTCGATCGCGCCTGCATCCGATTCATCGCGATCGTGAGCGTTTCGTGTGCTTCCGGCGACAGGGCACCAAGCGACATCGCACTCGAAATGAATCGCGCGCGAATGGCTTCCATGGGCTCGACTTCGTCGATGGGCACGGCGGTGCCCGCTCGAATGCCGAGCAGATCGCGAATGCTCGCCGGCGCACCGCCGTCGAGGCGCTGCGCGAAGGTGCGCCAGGCATCATCAGAGCTGGTACCGGCGCGCGTGGCACGGGCACTCCCAACGGATTGCTGCAGGGCGAGCACGGTTTGTGGGGCCCACGCATGGACCTCACCCTCCTTGCGGAAGCGCACACGACCGTGATCGGGGAGCGTGGCCTGCGGCGCGCCATCGGCGGTGTACGCGCGGCGGTGACGCTGCAGCACATCTTCACTCAGTTCGCGCAGCGAGAGCCCGCCCAGCGGCGACGCCGTACCCGAGAAACAGCGATCGATGACGTCGGAGCCAAGGCCAAGCGCATCGAATGTCTGCGCGCCGCAATAACTCGAGAGTGTGCTGATGCCCATCTTCGCGAGCACCTTGAGCAACCCCTTCTCGATGGCGGCACGATATCGCGACTGGGCAAGTGCCGGTCCCGGGCGCTCAGGGTCAGCGTCCGCTTTGCCGTGCGCCTCGGCAAACACCGTGGCCACGGTTTCCATGGCGAGCCACGGATGCACCGCTTCGGCACCGTAGCCGAAGAGCGTCGCCATGTGATGTTGTTCGATGGCATCGCCGACCTCCACCACGAGTCCAACGCGTGCGCGAAGACCGGTGCGCACGAGATGCTGTCGTACCGAGCCGAGCGCCAGCAGCGCCGGAATGGGGGCGCGGTCGGCGCTCACCCTGCGATCGCTGATGATCAGCAAGCGCGCGCCTTTCCGTGCCGCGACTTCGGCGCGACGGCAGAGCGAGTCGAGCGCAGCCTCAAGCGCTTCCGACCGGGAGCGCGCGTTGTACGTAGCGTCGAGGGTGGCACTGGGGAACTGCGGGAACGCCCGCAGCGCCGCCATCTCGTCGGGAAGCAACACCGGATGCTCCACCCGCAGCATGCGTGCGTACGACGACTTTTCCACCAACGGTGATCCACGCCGACCGAGATGCATGCGCAACGACATGACCATGCTCTCGCGCAGCGAATCCATGGGCGGATTCGTCACCTGCGCGAAACGCTGGCGGAAGAAGGCGTACAGCGGCGGAGAGTTCGGGGAAAGCACCGCCAGCGGTGCATCGTCACCCATGCTCCACACGACTTCGGCGGCGGTGCTGGCCATGGGCTCGAGCACCATGCGGAGATCTTCGTGCCCATAGCCGAACGCCATCTGCGTGGCGCGCAGTTGGTCGCTGGAGCGTACCAGCGGTTCGGCGCCATCACTCGTGGGGAGCGTAGACATGTGCTGCGCAATCCACTTGGCGTACGGACGCCGCGTGGCCACTTCGCGCTTGGCGGCCATGTTGCGCACGATGCGCTTGCCGGCAGTATCGATGAGGAAGACGCCACCGGGACCGAGCTTGCCCGTCTCCACGACATCGCGCGGGTCGAAGTCGACGATGCCGACTTCCGAGCCGGCGACCACCATGCCATCGGCGCGAATTTTGTAGCGGCAGGGGCGCAGGCCATTGCGATCGAGTGACACGGCGACCGTGACGCCATCACTGAACGCCAGCGCGGCGGGACCGTCCCACGGCTCGATGACGCACTGATGGAATTCGTAGAACGCCTTCACCGCCGGCTCGACGTCGGGAAACTTCTCCCACGCTTGCGGCACGAGCATCATGGCCGCGTGTACCGGCGCGCGGCCGGCGCGCGACAGCAGTTCGAGCGCGTTGTCGAGACTGGCCGAGTCGCTGCCGCGGGGCCGGATCGGATCACGTACGCGCGCCGCATGGTCGCCGAATGCCGGAGCCTCGAGAAGCGAGCCACGCATCTCCATGCCGTTGCGGTTCCCCCAGAGCGTGTTGATTTCGCCGTTGTGGGCCAGCATGCGGAACGGCTGCGCCAGCTCCCAGCGCGGCATGGTGTTGGTGGCGTAGCGTTCGTGAAAGACCGCGATTGCGGTCTCGAATGCCGGGTCGCGCAGGTCAGGGAAGAAATCTCCCAACTGGCCGCCGGTGAGCAGCCCCTTGTACACCACGGTGCGGCACGACAATGAGCAGATGTAGAACGGCTCGAGCCCACGCGCGATGGCGCGATGCTCCATCTCGCGGCGCGAGAGATACAGCTGACGCTCCCAGCTGTCGTCATCGCTGCCCGCCGGTCGACCCACGAGCACCTGCTTGATGAACGGCATGGCCGCGCGCGCGGTGGCGCCAAGGACCTCCGGGCGCACCGGCACGTCGCGCCACCCCAACACCGGAATCCCGTCGCCCAGCAGCACCTCATTCACGAGCGACATCGCTTCTTCGCACGCCTGCGGCTCGGCGGGGAGGAAGCACATGCCGACGCCGATCGCGGCGTCGGCGGGCAGATGGATGCCGAGGCGTGATGCCGCCAGGATGAACAACCGCCGCGGAATCTGCGTGAGGAGGCCGGCGCCGTCGGCGGAGTTGTCCGTAGAGGAGGCGCCACGGTGCGCCAGCCGAGCCGCGGCCTCGAGCGCCAGGCTCACGACCTCGTGCGTCCGTTCGCCGCTTTGACGGGCGATGAACCCTACGCCGCAGGCGTCGCGCGGGGCATACGGGGAGCCAACGAAATCGTCGTGAAACGAACCACGAGCCAGATGTGCGTGCATTGGAGTCCGGGCGGATGATCAAACGACGAGGGTGACGATACCCCATGGTCCCGGAGATCGAATCTACCGCGCGCGGCCGCCCTTTGCTTTCACCCCACCGATCGCGTGCGGGGGGGCGCACCACTGGCGCTGCGGCGCAACAGGAGTTCGGCCACCGCATGAGCGGCGAGCGGCTTCGCAAACAGGTAGCCTTGCCCGAGATGGCACCCCATGTCCTCCAACGCCACCCGCTGGGCCTCGGTCTCAATCCCCTCGGCCACCGTGCGAAGTCCCAAGGTGCGCCCCAAGGTGACGATCGTGCGCGCCAACGCCGTGTCCGACGTACCGAGTCCCATTCCTTCGACGAACGCACGATCGATCTTGAGGACGTCGACCGGGAAACGTTGCAGATAGCTCAGACTGGAATATCCCGTGCCGAAATCATCGATTGCCAGCTGGACGCCGAGTGCCTTGAGTGCCGACAGCGAGGAGAGCGTGCGATCGGTGTCCTGCATGATGACGGTTTCGGTAATCTCGAGCACCAACAATTCTGCGGGGACGTTTACCCGTTGCACGAGTTCCTGGAGTTCGTACACGAAATCGCGTTCGGCCAGCTGCCGTCCCGAGATATTCACCGAGAGCGTCGGGAACTCGTCCATGGGAAGACCCGCCCGCCACCACTGCGCGCGCCAGATCTTCATCTGCTCGCAGGCCCGCTCGAGCACCCATCGACCGAGCTGCACGATAGCCCCCGTTTGCTCTGCGATGGGGATGAACACGGACGGGGAGATCATGCCGTGTTCGGGATGCGTCCAGCGCAACAGCGCCTCGAGGCTCCGCACTTCGCTGCTCGCCAAATCGACGATGGGTTGGAAAACGAGCGAAAGCCCCGACGTTTCCGGTGCCCGCACCGCGGCGCGCAAGTCGGCTTCGAGGCGAAGGCGCTGGACGATCGCGTCGTACATGACCGGCTCGAACACCGCATGGCGTGCCTTGCCCGCGCCCTTCGCTTCGTACATCGCCACATCGGCGTTGCGCAACATGCTGTCTACGTCGTCAGCGACGGTGCCGATAGCAACACCAATCGACGCGGAGAGCGCAAAATGACGATGGTCGAACTCGAGCGCTTCGGTGAGCGCGACCCGAATGCGATTGACAATCGAGAGGACTTCCTGCTCCGTCGGCAACCGCTCGAGCAGGATCGCGAATTCATCGCCACCAAAACGGGCCACGGTATCGGTGGCGCGTGTCTCGTGACGGAGGCGACTGGCCACCGTACACAGCACGCGGTCGCCGGCCTCGTGTCCCAGGCGATCGTTGATGCTCTTGAAGTTGTCGAGGTCGAGAAACAGCACGGCCAGCTGATGTCCTGCATCCCGGCGGTGCAGGGCGAGCGCATGCTCGAGCCGATCCCGGAACAGGGCGCGATTGGCCAGCCCCGTCAGGCTATCGTGAAACGCCTCGTGGAGCAGCCGTGCCTCGAGCGAGCGTTGTTCCGTGACGTCTCGAAAGACGGTTTGCACGGCGCGCGCGCCGCCGAATTCCGTGTCCGCGGACACCACTTCGACTTCGCGGATCGTCTGGTCGACCCGCACGAGCCGGAACGAGCCGGTGTGGCTTTCGACCCGCCGGCGATACCAGCGATCGCGATCGTCGGGGTGGATGAACTCGGCCATGCGGCAGCCGACGAGTACGGCCGTGTCCATCGCGCCCACGAGGTGGGCGGCCGACGAGTTCACGTACAGCACCTGGCCACCGCGGTGTACGGCAATGGCTTCCGGTGATTTTTCCACCAGGATCCGATAGCGCGTCTCGCTCTCGAGCAGTGCCCGTTGGCGGAGTTCCAGCCCTTCGCGGCGCGCCTCTTCGATGGCGATCGTTTGCAGCAGGTCGGATTGCCGGCGCACCGTGGCCCACGCGGCGGCGCCGGCAATGACGGCGCCAAACCCGATCGTGATGGAATGCGACTCCCAGATGGTCAGTCCGGGAAAGATGGCGGACTTGCTGGCTTCGTACACCAGAAAGAGGACCGCCCCTCCGAAGGAAGCGCGCAGCGCCGCCCGCCACTGCGAGCGGCGTGATGCGGTGAGGGTGCGGAATTGCGCCGTGCTGGAATGCATTGGTGAGCACGAGAAGGCTAGCCGTGCCGCGGAGCGTCCCGCAGCTCGAACCCGAGGCTCCCTGTACTATCGACGGCTCGCGCCCGGAACTCGCTGGCATCAATCCTCCTGACGGGTAACGAACGTGTCACCGTCGGGCTACACGCCCCGTTACCGAACGCCGCCGGAACGAGTACCATATGACGGATGGAGAGTGAGCGCGCCCGCGTCGATACGGTCTCGGCCGACATACTGATCTGGCAGACGGGCTATCGACTCGCGCTTGCCGTCGTGTTGGGCGTGATTACCGTCGCCCTGCGGGTAGTCGGCTCGTTGCCACTCTCGGCGGTGGCAGACAGCGCCTTGGGCCCGGACCGCGCAGACTGGCTCATGGCTATCGCTGCGGTGCTGTACACCGCGCTCGTGCTGCTCATACGCGCCACCGTTCGCCGTACCCGTACTGCCGACCGCACGCTATCGACGTTGATGATGGCGGCTGATCTCACCGTGGTGTTCTGGCTGGTGTTTCTGGTCGCCGCACCGGATGCCTACTTTTTCGGCTTGTTCCTCGCCTTCGTATCGCTCCAGATCACGCACGTGTATTTCGGGCGGGCTCCAGCGCTGCTGATGCTCGTCGCCACCGCGGTCGCGTATCTCCTGCTCAACGATGTCGCCGAGCGGCACGGCGCCACGATCTCCTGGGGACGCATCTGGGTCACGCTCACTATTTTTGGCGCCGGGGCGATCCTCGTGACCCGCGTGCAGAGCAACCTGCAAGAGCGCCTCGATACGCTGGTGTCGATGTTTCAAAAGGCGGAAGGCGGAGACTTTTCCGACAGCTATGATGTTGCCGCCGACAGGCGTCCTGACTCCATCACCTCCGTGGGGCGCGCGTACAATCGCATGCGCACGCAGCTGGCGGAGATCGTGCTCACCGACCCGCTCTCTGGCTGCTACAACCGCCGTGGGTTCGAACAGTTGGTCCGCCGCGAACTCGCCCGCGCGGCCCGCGCGCACACCGATGTCGCGCTGCTGGCCATCGATCTCGATCATTTCAAGCAGGTGAACGACACGCACGGACACCTGGTGGGCGATCGCGTCATTGCGGAAGTCGGTGAGCTGCTGCGGGCGAGTGCGCGCACCGACGACGTCGTCGCCAGAACCGGCGGCGAGGAGTTCATGATTCTCGCCCCCAATACCTCCCTCGACGGCGCGCAGCATCTTGCCCTTCGTATTGTGGACGCCTTCCGACGACGTATCTTCGTGGAGCCGTCGCCACGGGTGTCGCTCACCGTGAGCATCGGCGTGGTGGCCGATGGCGTGCCCAACGAAGGCATTGCCGAAGATCTCCGCGCGCGCGCCGACGAGGCGCTGTACGCGGCCAAACGCAGCGGGAGAAACCGCGTGGTGATGTGGTCGAGTGGGCTGGATGCCTTGAAGCTCAAGCACGCCGAAGGCAAACCCGCCGCCCCCGGCAGCTGATGTCGCGGATTCTCTGGCCGTATGCCATCGGCGCGACGTCGATGGCCATTCAGTTCACCGTCGCGGTGCAGCTGCGCTTTGTCGGGCGCGCGCCGGGATGGCACCGTGCGCGCGCTTTCGCCATGGTGGCGTTTACGGCGGCGCTGTACTCGGGGAACTTCACGCTCGGTTGGGCCCGCGTCGGGACGTTGCAGGAGCAAGCCGTTTTTTGGCTCTTCGCGCTGGTCTTCGGTGTCTGGCACGCGGCTGCCTGGTGCCGGTTTGCCTGGGCGCCGGACGCGCGCTCATGGGGCGACGCGCCGAGCTGGCTGCAGCGCACGGTCTTCGGCGTCGGCGGACTCGTCGTCGCCGTCGCACTCAGTGGCCGGGCGCTCGACCTCGAGCACCCAGCGCGCATGTACTTACCCACCATGGGTATCGATCATCCGCAGCCGCGGACGTCGATGCTCGGAATGGTCGCGATGCTCGCCATGGGAGGGCTCTTCGCCATTGCGGCGGCCGGGCTGACCCGGCGACGCCGGGAGCCCGGGTATGGCCTCGTGCTCGCCGGGTTCGGGGTCTTTGCTACCAGCGTGTGCGTGGAAGCGGCGATCGCGCACTTCGGCGTCCCGTGGGTGTTCCCTGCGCCCGTCGGTTTCCTGGCCGCCATTGCGCCCGTGGCCATCCTCCTGCAGCGCCAGTTCGCGGCCGACGCGGAACGGCTCGCGTGGCTGTCGTCGTCATTGCGTGGGCAATTGGCCTCTCGCACTGCCGAGCGCGACATCGCCCGCGAAGCGCTCGTGCGGCAGGAACAGGTTGCTTCGGTGGGGCGCCTTGCCAACGGCGTGGGGCACCAGCTTTCCAACCCGGTGCAGCATGTCACGCTGGCCCTCGGCGAGTTGCAGCGACTGCCCTTGGCGAACACCCCCGAGAGCGCCGCGCATCTGCGCGATATCGAAGTGAGCGTGCGCCGCATCGAGGAGGTCGGGCGTCGGCTGCGTGATCTCACCGATCTCGAACCGCACCACGAGGACGCCTTCGATCTCACGAGGGCGCTGCAAACCGCGGTCGTGCTCACGGCGCCCACCTGGCAAGGGCAGGTGGAACTGCGGGCAACGTACGATCACCTCGGCTTCGCGCTCGTTGGTGATGAACACGCCACGGTGCGCGCGCTGGCTGCCGTGCTGGTCAACGCGTTCGAGGCGTCGGCGCGGGGAGCTGTCCGGCCGGCGCGCGTCACGCTTCACCTCGGACTCGCGGTTGACGGGTCAGCCACCGTCGACGTGCGCGACACCGGTCCCGGATTCCCCGCCGAAGTCCTGGCGCACGTGGGGGAGCCGTTTCTCCCCGGTGGCACGACACTCGGACTCGGGCTGCACTCGGTCCATCGCATCGTGCATGCGCACGGCGGAACGGTAACGGTGGGTAATCTTCCGTCGGGAGGCGCGCTGGTGTCGTTGGTGTTCCCCGCACCGGTGGGGGGCACCGACCGTGTGACGCCGGGCATCGCGACGGTACCGGTTGCCCGCGCGGTCCCGTCGGCTGATTACCCGCACATCACGCCGACCATTCTGGTGGTGGACGATGAAGTGATGGTGCTCCAGGCGTTCGTGCGGTTGCTCGAGCGGCAGGGGTATCGGGTGGTGTCGGCCGAAGACGGACGCGAAGCCGTGGCCCGCCTCGCCCAGGAGCCCGTCGATCTGGTCATCACCGACCTGATGATGCCGAACATGTCCGGCGTGGAACTCGCGCAGCACTTGGCTACCCACTATCCAGCGCTGCGCGACAACTTGATCGTGGTCTGTGGCGGCGCCGTGACGCGGGACGCCGTGCAGTTCATCGATACGCCGGGGCTTCGGGTGCTCGAGAAACCCGTCAGCTCTGCCGATCTGTTGCGCATGGTGCAGGAGCTGCTGCCGGCGCGCACCGTCGCGTCCACCATGCGCGCAGACTGACGTCCGCGGGGCGGCTTCAGCCCGGCACGACCATCGTGCCTTCGGAGATGATGACCGTCGCGCCGCCGACGCGAATGGCGTCGATCGCGCCACTCTGCTTGTGCGCTTCGAGCGACAACCGGCTTGGGCGTCCCATCTCGACCCCCTGCGCCACTTCCCAACGCAGCGTGCCCTCGCGCGGCGTCCGCGCCGCGAGATAGCCGGCGAGTGCCGCGTTCGCGGATCCGGTGGCCGGATCTTCCGGCACCGTGCTCCCCGGCACGAACACGCGCGCGCGAATGTCGCACCCCTGCACATGCGCTGGCAGTGATGCAGCGCTGTCCGACGGCTCCATCGCGAACACCATCGGCCAGGCGGCCCACTTGCCCTGCAGGACCCGCTGCCACGCGTCCATGTTGAGCCGCGCGCGCCGCACGGCGTCCACGCTCGTGAGCGGCATGATGAGAAACGGGAGCCCGCAGCTGGCCGCGGCCGGCGCGTGCGTGCCGCCCACGAAATCATTCGCCGACAGCGAGAGCGTGCTGGCGAGCGCCTCGAGGTCGGAGACCTCCACCCGTTCTTCCGGCAGTTGCGCGGTCGTGAACTGTCCGTGCACGGGCACGCCGTTCTCGAGGCGAATGCGCACGGGCACGGGCCCGACGTTCTCCCCCAGCACGATGGTCATTTCACCGGCGGCGATCTCGGCAGCAGTTGGTGCCACCTCACCCGTCGCCGCGAGCACATGCGCCGTACCGATGGTGGGATGCCCGGCAAAAGGCACTTCGAGTTCCGGCGTGAAGATGCGCACACGCCGCGTGGTGCCCGGCGTCTCTGGTGCGAAGACGAACGTGCTCTCCGCGTAGTTGAATTCGCGCGTGATGGCCTGCAGCGTCTCGGTGGACAGCCCTTCGGCGCCGAACACGACGGCGAGTTGATTGCCCGTGAAGGCGACCGACGTGAAGACGTCGGCGGTGACGAAGCGGAGGGTGCGCATGCGGATAGCGGTGTGTGTGGCGGCGGAAACAGCGGTGCGGTCCGGCGACCTACTGGTAACGGATCTAGCCCTCAGGGAAAAGAACGCAAGGGTGAAGGAAAAAGCGCGGTGCCGTCCACACGAACAACGAACCCGTTGTTTCGCGCCGAGCGAACCGCGCTTCTTCCTTTACCCTTGCGTTCTTTTTCCTGAGGGCTAGATCCGCCGCCAGTTCACCGCCGGACCAGACACCCGTAGTTCAAAGCGCGTCAGCCAAGAAACGGATACTTCCAATCCAAGGGACTGGAGAACGTCTCCTTCACCGTGCGCGTGCTCACCCAGCGCATGAGGTTCGACTTCGAGCCGGCCTTGTCGTTCGTGCCCGACCCGCGCGCGCCACCGAAGGGCTGCTGGCCTACCACGGCGCCCGTCGGCTTGTCGTTGATGTAGAAGTTGCCCGCGGCGTTGCGCAGCGCCGACATCGCTTCGCGCACCCCCTGACGGTCGCGCGAGAAGACGGCGCCCGTGAGCGCGTACGGCGACGTGCCGTCAACGATCTTGAGCGTTTCCGACCACTGCGCGTCATCGTACACGTAGACGGTGAGCAGCGGACCGAACAGCTCTTCGCACAGCGTGCGGTAGTTCGGGTCCTTCGTCTCCACGATCGTGGGCTGGATGAACCACCCCTTCGACTTGTCGTAGCCACCACCAGCGACGATCGTGGCGTTGGCCTTGGCTTCGTCGATCGCCTTGGCCAAGCGGTCGAAAGCCCGCTCATCGATGACGGCTGCCACGAAGTTGGTGAAGTCGCGCGTGTCGCCCTGCTTCATCTCGCCCATCATGGCGAGGCACCGTTCCTTCACCGTGGGCCACAGCGACGCCGGAATGTACGCGCGGCTCGCGGCCGAACACTTCTGCCCCTGATACTCGAACGCGCCGCGCACCATACCCACGGCGAGCGCCTGCGGGTCGGCACTCGGATGGGCCACGATGAAGTCCTTGCCGCCCGTCTCGCCCACGATGCGCGGATACGACCGGTACTTGCCCATGTTCTTGCCCACCGTCTCCCACATGCTGTTGAAGACGCCCGTCGAGCCGGTGAAGTGCACTCCGGCGAGATCCCGGTGCGTGAGCGCGATATCCGAAATCATCGCCGCATCGCCCGGGATGAAATTGATCACGCCCGCCGGCAGGCCGGCTTCTTCGAGCAGCAGGTACGTATACCAGCTGGAGAGCAGTGCCGTGGCCGACGGCTTCCAGATGACGCCGTTGCCCATGAGCGCCGGGGCGCCGGGCAGGTTGCCACCGATCGCCGTGAAGTTGAACGGCGTAACGGCATACACGAACCCTTCCAGCGGACGGTAGTCGAGCTGGTTCCACATGCTGTGGTCGGAGATCGGCTGTTCGGCGTAGAGCTCCTGTGCGAACTGCACATTGAAGCGCCAGAAGTCGATCAATTCACACGTCGCGTCGATTTCGGCCTGATGGACCGTCTTGGCCTGGCCGAGCATCGTCGACGCGAGCAGGGTGTTGCGCCACGTGGTGGTGAGCAGCTCGGCGGCACGGAGAAACACGGCCGCGCGCTCTTCCCAGCGCCAGCTCGCCCACTCGGCGCGTGCGGCAACCGCGGACTCGATCGCCTCGTGCACCAGCGCCGGCGTGGCCTTGTGGTACGTGGCGAGCACGTGCTGGTGATCGCAGGGCATGCGCACCGTGCCGGTATCGCCGGTGTGAATGCGGCGCCCACCGATGACGATGGGAATGTCGATCTGCTCTGCGGCCATGGCGTCGAGGCGCGTCTGCAGAGCGGTACGCTCAGGGGAACCGGGGGCATAGTTGCGCACCGGCTCGTTAACCGCAGGCGGCACGCGGCGCGTACCGTCGAAAGCAGCAAAGGACATCGTGGTTCTCCGATGGACGGGAATGGAAGCTGAAAGCTAGCGTCGTGCGGAACTTGCAGTACCCTTCGCGCATGTCCCAGAAGGCAATTCCTTATCGGGCGCCCCGCATGGCGGCGCTGCTGACGCTGTGCGCCGGACTGGCCGCCTGTGAACAGCCCGTAGCGGAGTGGGTCGACCCGTCGCCCGTCGCGACGGGTATGCCCTCCCCGCTCGCACATCCGCCCTTCATCCCCTACGACAGCACGCTGCGCGAGGGGACGGCCGAGGCGCAGTTCCTCCTCACGCAGGATCAGTTGCGCGAGTTGGGTGCGGTGACGCTCCTGGCGGGAGCGCTCGACTCGCTGAGCGCGTCGCGCGCGTCGTTGAGTGCCGTGGCGAGTCTGCCACCCATGCAGATGGCACCGGCCCCGGCGGCCTCGCTGGGCGACGGCGACACGCCCGCCGATTCGCTCCGGTGCGCGCGGTCACTGCGACTGGCCATCGCGGTCGGCCGTGGCCGTGTGGCCACGTGGTGGCGCCGGGCTCCCGGCGGGCGCGTGCATCTGGTCGCCGCGTGGCGCGACACCATTCCCGCGGAATCGCGGCTCGGGGCGTGGCGCGGACCCATCATGGTCGACACGCTCGACCAGGGACCGCGCGATGCGCAGGCGTCGGACCGTGGGGCCTATGGATGCGCCCGCCCGGCGCCAAGCCTCGCGGTGGATAGTCTCAACGGATATGTACACGTCGCGTACGCGCTGACGGGTCCGGAAGGGCCAGGGGTGTTCTACGCGCACCAGATGGACCCGCGTGCCGGCTTTGAGCCGCCGGTGGCGGTTCTCTATGGAGAGCGACTGGGCGAGGCGCGGGTGGCCTCGCACGGCGAGCTGGTGGCGGTCGCGTACGAAGACCCCAACAGTCGTGGACGGGTCCTTACGAGTGTCGCCATTTCGCGCACCGCGGGGCATCTCTTCGAAGAGCGTCTCGCCGCGAGCGGCGGAACCACCGCGCGTGACCCGTACGTCGCCGTGCGTGGCAAGGCGGTGGTGGTGGGGTGGAGCGACTTCGGCACCGCGACGGCGGAGCCGGTGTTCACGATTCGCCGCGCTATTCTTCGCTGACGATTGGTTGCCGTCTCACGTCGCCAGGTCTCCATTCTCGATTCAGGATCTTCGCATGCTTCATATCGGCGCCCATTGCATCGACAGCGGCGGCATTCCCATGGCGGCCCGGCGCGCCGGCAATGGCGGCATGCAGGCCCTGCAGATTTTCAGTGCGATCCCCAAGTACTACAACGACAAGGTGGGCGTGAAGCCCGACCGCGTGGCGCGCTTCCGCGAGGCGCTCAGCGACGCGGGGATCAAGCCTGAGCACGTCATCGTGCACGCGGCCTACGTCCTCAATTGCGCGACGCCCGACGAGGAGAAATGGGGGCGCGCGGCGGCCGGCCTGGCGAAGGAATTCGAGCGGTCGACGGCGCTGGGAGTCGGCGGCGTCTGTTTTCACCCCGGGGCGGCCACGACGGGCGATCGCGACGAGGCGTGCGCGCGCGTGAGCGAAGCGATGCGTCGGGCGTTGGCCGTGGTGCCGGAGAGCCACACGCGTCTGCTCATCGAGAACACGGCAGGCGCCGGTACCACCGTAGGGCGCACGCCCGAAGAAGTCGCGCTGATGTTGCAGGGCATTCCGGCCGAGCAGCGGCATCGCACCGGCTACGGGCTCGACACGTGCCACCTCTTTGCCTCGGGCTTCCCGATTTCCGCGTCGCGGGAGGCGCTCACGGGCGTGCTGGACGCGTTCGAGGCGGCCACGGGGGAGCCACCCGCCTTTCTGCACCTCAATGACAGTGAAGGGGCGCTAGGCTCCAACAAGGACCGCCACGCCCTTATCGGTCAGGGGCTCATCGGCGCGACGCCATTCGGGTGGCTGTTGCAGGACCGCCGGGCGCAGGGGATTCCGCTCATTCTCGAAACGCCACAGGAAGTGTCCGAGGTCGGTGAAGAGGATGCCACACCTGATCCGTGGGATGTGAGCAGCGTGGCGCTCCTGCGACAACTCGCGCTCGAGACCGCGTGATGAAAACGCGTGCGCGACGTGTGGCGCGAGCGGGGCACAACACATTTTATCGTTATACACATGGAGTCCCGTCGCGAGTGGCGCGCGCATAGTCGGCGAATTTGCGGGCCGTTCCGAGTGAAAAAATGCGCGTTTCAGAGGGGAAAAATGAAAAAAGTTGGCAAAAAAGCGTGTTTTTCAGAGGGAAAACGCAAAATCCACTATTGCGCGACCTACGCGCGATTGTAGTTTGTGCCCGTCCGCGAAGCGTGTGACGTCTTCGCGCGATCTGTCGAGATCATTTCGGTTGCTCGACGCGACCCTCACGGTCACCACTCTCAGGAGACGACATGGCCGCTGCGAAAAAGTCCGCGAAGAAGGCTGCACCCAAGAAGGCTGCCAAGAAGGCCCCGGCCAAGAAGGCCGCTGCGAAGAAGGCTCCGGCCAAGAAGGCCGCTCCCGCCAAGAAGGCGGCGCCGGCCAAGAAGGCCGCCGTGAAGAAGGCCCCCGCCAAGAAGGCCGCCAAGCGCGCGCCGAACGCGGCGTTCATGAAGCCGCTCACCCCGAGCGCCGAACTCGCCGCGATCGTCGGCGAAAAGGGACTTCCGCGCACGGAAGTCGTGAAGAAGCTTTGGGTCTACATCAAGAAGAACGGCCTGCAGGATCAGAAGAACAAGCGCCAGATCAACGCCGACGACAAGCTCAAGAAGGTGTTCGGCGGCAAGGCCTCGGTCAGCATGTTCGACATGACCAAGCTGGTCTCCAAGCACCTGTCGTAACTCACGACCGGTGGTTGCGTAGGGAAAGGGGCGCGTCTCACGGGACGCGCCCCTTTAGATTTCCGGTATTCGCAGTCCGGCGCCCCCGGACAACGCAGTGGTCTATCTACCCGTCCCGCCTGTGGCCTCGAAGAAGTCTGCCTCCGATCGCTCCACCAGTGGCAACTCGGTCTCCTCGCTGCGGAGCGGCAAGTCCGCGCGTTCCGCCAGCGGGCCGTCCAACCTGTGGGAGAACATCAAGGCGGTGCTGGTGACGGTGGCGATCTTTCTCGTCATCCGCACCTTCCTCATCGAGGCCTACCGCATTCCGTCGGGCTCGATGATCCCCACGCTGCTGGTGGGCGACTGGCTCTTCGTGAACAAGCTCGCCTACGGCCCGCACGTGCCGTTCACGAGCATCAATCTGCCGGGCTACGACGAACCCGAGCGTGGAGATGTCGTCGTCTTCGTCTCCCCCGATCAGGTCGATCAGCCGGAAGATCCCAACCCGACGCTCGTGAAGCGGCTGGTGGCGGTGGCGGGTGACACGGTGTGGATGCGTGGCGGGTTGTTCCATGTCAACGGCATGCCGCAGCGTCAGGGCTTCGGGGCAAACGAAAACCCCAAGGGCGACGGCGGCTTTTCGCATCCGCTCTTCCAGTGGCAGAAGCCGTTCGAAGTGCGCGGCACGTCGGCGGGTGATCCGCCGGCACAGCCGACGCTCGACGACTGGGGCCCGCTCGTCGTGCCCGCCGGCAAGCTGTTCATGCTCGGCGACAACCGCTACGACTCCAAGGACGGCCGCTACTGGGGCTTCGTCCCGCGTGAGAATGTGCGAGGGCGTCCGGTGTTCGTGTACTACTCGTATCGCGCTGACGAGAGCGACCGCCCGCTGCCGTTCATCACGGATATCCGGTGGGGACGGATCGGGACGATCATCCGCTGATCCGCTCACTTTTCGTCCTCTCTCCGTCATGAAGCGAACGACTCTTCGACAGGTCATGCTGGGGACCGCGCTGCTGGTGGGCTCGGCGGTTGGTGCTGCGCCGTTGGCCGCGCAAGCCGCGCCCGCATCGCCCATCGCGGCCGGCACCGTCCGCACGGATACGCTGTGGGCGCAGTCGCTTGGGGTGAAGAAGTCGCTCACGGTGTACTTGCCGCCGTCGTATGGCCGTGGCACGCAACGCTACCCGCTGCTGGTGCTGCTGCACGGCAAGAGCGGGAACGAGCGCGACTGGATCAACGCCGGGACGCTGCACCGCATCATGGATTCGCTCGTCGCGGCGGGTGGCAAAGAGGCGATCATCGCCATGCCCGACGGCGACGATGGCTGGTACACCACGTGGGCCACGCTCCCCGACGCCGGCTGCGCCGCCGACACGGTGCGCCGCGAGCCGGCCGCAACCTTCTGTGTGCCGTGGCCGCACTACGACGATTACGTCGCGCACGACATCGTCTCGCACATGGACCGCACCTATCGCACCGGTGGCACGCGCGACAGCCGCGGCATCGCCGGCTTGAGCATGGGGGGCTACGGTGCGATCACCCTCGCGCTGGCGTATCCCGACGTATTCGCCGCCGCCTCGAGCCATTCGGGGGTGTTGTCACCGCGTTTGCGGATCGGCGCGCTTCCCACCGCTCCCGACCGGTACGGGCGCACCACCGCCGAACTCGCTACGGGGGCCCGTCACCTGTGGTCCAATCTGCGCGCCGTTTTCGGCACCGACACGCTCGCGTGGCGCGGCCGCGACCCGGCGACCCTGGCCGAACGACTGGCCGCGCGCGTGCGGCGCGGCGAGGCCGCGTGGCCGGCGCTGCGCTTCGACATCGGTGTGGACGACACGTGGTTGCCGCATAACCGCGATTTCGACGCGTCGCTCACGCGGCTCGGTGTGGTGCACGATTACCGGGAGTACCCGGGGGCGCACACGTGGGGGTACTGGAGGGAGCATGTGCGGGAAAGCGTCGCGTTCTTGCTTTCGGTACTGCGGTTGGGGTGAACTACGGTAGGGGAACGACGGGAGGGGAACTACGGGAGGGGAACTACGCGAGGGGAAACACGGGAGGGCAACCACGACCCCGCGACCACGACCCCGCGACCACGACCCCGCGACCACGACCCCGCGACCACGACCCCGCGACCGCGCCCCCGCGACCGCGCCCCCGCGACCGCGCCCCCGCGACCGCTCGGTTAGGCGTAGTGTTTCTCTTGGGCATCGCGCTCTTCGATGGCCCTGATGAGTCTGTGGAGCATGGTGCAGACGACGGTGCGAGTGCCTTGGCAGGCTATGTAGCGGCTGCGCGGAATGGCGCGGGCATCAATGGCGGTCTCGAGGTGTACGCCGAGTTCGTCGGCGGAACCGCGGGCAATGCGGAGGAAATGGAGCGACTGCGCGGTGGACGTTTGTCGCGCCCCTTCGGCGATGTTGGCCGGAACGGAGTCCGCCGCCGCCAACATCTGCGCGCGCAGCGTAGGAACGCGCCGGCAGTCCATCTCGTCTGCGAGTGTATGAGTTGCTTCCGTCAAAGCACGCGCCGCCTGGCGCACGCGAAGTGTTCGTAAATCGAGCATGTGTCACGGTATAGCCAGCGTTCCGGTCATGTATCACCAAAGGAACGCCAGCATCATCCCGAAAACGCCAATAGCGTAGTTGCCCAACCGTAGTTGCCCTCCCGTAGTCCCCCTCCCGTAGTCCCCCTCCCGTAGTCCCCCTCCCGTAGTCCCCCTCCCGTAGTCCCCCTCCCGTAGTCCCCCTCC